>CALGGS010000162.1 GCA_937915735.1 uncultured Treponema sp. | reverse complement strand
AAAGCCCAACGAATGTGAGCGACCGATAAGCCCCCGCAAAGTCCAAGAGACGACTGAGGGGAGATTTTTGTTTTGGTGAACTTTTTGTCATATTCTTCCTCCTGTTATATTTTCATTTTCTAAAAAAGCACATTCCGCATACAGTAAATCAATGCGCCCGGACACAATCTGGCTTTTCATGGCCCGCTCGTAAATGGGCGCAAAAATATTCCAGACAGATTTTTTCATGAATTTTCCCCGCCGCTCTTTTTCTTCCACGCGAAAAATGCTGGCAAGAAGAAGGTGGTCTCAAAAAGGCTTTCAAGTCCGCCACGCAATCCTGTCACTCCTGAAATTTTTACAATCAGAATCACAAGGGCATAGACAATTGCATATCCCAAGTACATAAAAAGAAGGAAGCGTTTTTTGAGACCGAATTTTCCGCTCAAGATTCCCACAATCACGATGAACTCCGTTATGTAGCCAGAAAGTACGATTGCCATTGTAAACGGAGTCAAATATTCCGAGGCATTTTCAAGAATTTTTACAATCTGACTTTCCGAAATCCCCGCCTTTATTGCCCCCTGATAGGTGAGAGGATTGTAAACTCCAAGGACAAAATGACAGTATAAAATTCCACCGGCTGCAAGAAAGGGAAGAATCATTATGAATTTTGCCTTTTCGCCAAAAGAGACTTTCACAAGCTGATACAGACTTATAAAGCCAAAGAGGAGGCCGAAGCTTCCGAAAAGGCTTATCCACATGGAAGCCATAAGCCGCCATTCTGCCACATGACAATAGGAAAGCATGTTTCCAGAATCGATTTCAAGACCTACATACAAAAACAAATCGGCCACCGCATACAGGACGGCTCCGATTATTCCATACAAAGCAAGATTTTTGTTTTTATCCATTATTTTTCTCCTTCAAGACAGAAAAGCCTTCCTTGATTTTTCCGCTTTGAGGAACTTCAAACTGGGTAAAAGCCCATTTCGCCATGGGAAGATGCTCCCTTTCCATGGTAACAAGCATGATCCGCCCAAGAAGCCCCTGGGGATTTCCAAAATTATCGGTGAATGACATTTATTCTTGCCTCACTGCTGTTAAACAATGCTAACATAATATATAACACCGTTACCCTTGTCAATATAGCAGTGTTATATTACAATTTCTCTTATGAATGAAATTTCCACCATCGAAAAAATTCATAGAATCGCAGCCGACGAGTTTTTAAGAAAAGGATTCAGGGGTGCCTCCCTCAGGGAAATCGTAAAAAAAGCCGGCGTGACCACAGGTGCCTTTTACGGCTACTACAAGAGCAAGGAAGAGCTTTTTGACGCTCTCGTAGCCCCCCACGCTAACCATGTGCTTGACTACTTTAAGAAAATCGTCTCTGAATTCATGGAGATTCCAAAATCAGACTGGGCAAAGAATATGTTCGACTATTCCGACAGGGGCATGAGGGAGATTTTTGAATACGCCTACGATAACAAGGATGCTTTCCGCCTTATTCTGTCTGCGTCAGAAGGCACTAAAAGAAGGCAGACTGATTCCCTCATCGCCGCCGTCGGTTAAGAATGAATCGGCAGGGCATAAGCCGTAAAGACAGAGCTTCCGACCGTATTTATAATACGATGCCACACCACTGAAGTCATCAGCATGGAGACAATGATTAAAACAGAACCAAGACAAGATAGCCAATTAACTCAATAATCATAATCAATTCTTAAGCTTTACTACAAGGGTATTTCCCTCTACCCTCTCCACAAGACAAACCGAACCTTTAGGAATTTCACCCTCCCCCGCACTCTCAGAGCAGGCGGCCATCCATGTGACTCCGTTTGAAGCCCTGACCTCACCTTTCTCAAATCTGGTAATTTTTTTGACAACGAGGACTTCCTGCCCATCCATTGAATTGACATTTGTCGTGACACGCCCCAGCTTGAGCTTTTTTACAGCGAAAGGCCGTGTAAAAATCATGAGAAGAATCGTAATGATAAAGAAAATCAAAAGCTGCCAGCGGAAAGGAAGACCCGTACGGCAGAGAAAAACCATCAGGAGGGCAGAGATTGCCGCCCATACTGTCGTCAAAGAAAAAGTAATCGCCTCAAAAACAATGGCAAGAATCATGACAAAAAGCCAAAACCAGGGAAGATGAGAGAAAATAAAATTCAAAATTTCAAGCATATAACAATTATAAAATGAAAAATATTAAATTTAAAGAGAAAAAAGAAGAGCCAGCGTGTCGCTTTCTCCTGTTTTTTCGTCTTTTTCCAGAGGACGGATTATCTTTACTTTGATTTCGCTTCCCGCTTTCGGAAGGTTTTCCTCACCCTTGTCAAAAATGAGCTGGCAATGCAGGAAATTTTCCGTTACGGCGTGAATTATAATTCTGTCCCTTACAATTTTAGAACGATTTGCCCTGTGAACGGTCTCGCACACAGCGGGAAGCACCTGGCCTGCAAAGGAATTTATGTATGCCGTTTTTGATTTTTGATTAAATTCTTCGAGGCGAGCAATTCTTTTGTCTGTCTCGTAATTTGGAACCATCGGGCGCATATTAAAAGCTTCTGTTCCAGGACGGGGGCTAAAAGGAAAGGCGTGAACAAAGGTAAAGCCACATTCTTCAAGCATTTTCATTGTAAGGTTAAAATCCCCGTCGCTTTCTGTCGGGAAGCCCGCGATTATATCACAAGCAAGAAAAGGATTTTTTTTCGCTTTTTTTAGAAGGGCCGTCGCCTTGTAAACAGCTTCAATTTTGTACGGCCTCTTCATTTTTGAAAGAATCTCATCGCTTCCGCTTTGGACAGAAATATGGAAATAAGGTCTGACACGAGGATTCTCAAAGATTTTAGCAAGCTTTTCGTCTACTATTTCAGGATAAAGGCTTGATATTCTGATTCCGATTTTCTGCGTATTTTGTAAAATTAGCTCCAAAAGCTCAGCAAAACGAACTCTTTTTCCATTGTATTCACTTACATACTGAGCGATGTTCACAGTCGTAATTACAACCTCGCTCTGTCCGGAATTTTCCAGTGCCTTTACCCTCTCAAGCACCGTAGCTGCATCAAGAGAAACTGATTTTCCGCGAGCAATCCTTATTCTGCAATATGTACAGACACAGTTACAGCCATCCTGAATTTTTAGCGAAGAGCGTGAATGATTTATGAAGGTTTCAGTCGCAAGTCTGAACGGCGAGGTGATTTTTAAAATTTGAGTCGAAGACGAAAAAGCCCCCTCTTCAAAAAAGTCCTGCACCTTCTGTGCAATTCTTTCAGGATTTAAAGATGAAGATTCTCCCTCCAGAAATGCTTTTAAAAATGGTGGCAAATCTGCGAGTTTTCCCTTTTGCTGACCTTTTAAGACACAGACCCGCCTGTCGATTGATTTTATTTCTTCCGCCTCAACCTGAGCATAACAACCCGTCACAAGAACAGCGGAGTTCGGACAAGTTTTTAGCAACATTCTGATAATTCGTCTGGCCTTTTGCTCAGCCTTTGCCGTTACAGTGCAAGTGTTCACTACGCAAAGAACGACTGACTCATCAAAAGACTTTGCCGTAAACGGCTCCATAGAGACGGTAAATTGTGAATCTGTAAAAAATCGGGCCGCCCCCTCGCTTTCTGCTTGGTTTAACCGGCAGCCCAAAGTTTCAAAATGAATTTTGTACATTATCGAAGACGGGCTGTCACTCGCTCTTTCCCGCGAATTGCGTCGGCATTTGAGGCCTTAAGCTCGATTGCCTTGTTGTAAGCGTCGAGTGCCGTAGCATAGCTTCCTGCCATTTCGCGGGCATAACCACAACGAGTCCACCAAATGTCAACAAGTGGCTCAGTGTAAACTGCCGTTGTCATTGAAATGTCCGCATGCTGATACTTTCCCTGTCGAATGAAGATTTCGCCCATATAGTAGTAAGCGTTTCCGATTCGGGCCGCATTTGAAGGAGCATTTGCAATGTATGTCCGGAACATTTCGAGTGCCTCGCCATTTTTGTTCTGGTAGTATTTTGCTTCTGCCAGGATTTCCATTAAACGGACATCTCCAGGAGCGATTTTTCTGGCTTCTTCCGCGCGCATTTCGCCCTCAGCGTACTGCCTGTTTCGGACGAGTGACCAGCAAAGAACACAGTAAGAGTCTATATTCCGCGGGTTTGCCGTGATTTCCTGCTCACAAATCTTGATTGCGTCAGCGTAGTTTCCCTGCCGATAAAGAACAAGGGCATCTGGCTTTGACTGAGCGAAGCCCATTCCCAATGAAAAGATAAAAGATAAAAGCAAAAAAATTTTTTTCATAATTTACTCCAAATAGATTTTACTCCGTGACCATCGTACATTTGCCAGAAAAATGAGAGCCTGGCTCCAAAACGACTTCCTTTGAAATGATATCGCCTGCCACGCTTCCAGAGCTTGTTACAAAAACTAGATTTTTTGCGCTGATATTTCCTTCGACATTGCCACGGACAAGAACCCTGTCCGCCTTGATTTCTGCAGTAACATTTGCGTTTGAGTCAACGACTAAATCACTAGTAGCGTCGATGTTTCCAGTGACATTTCCGCGAATCATAAAAGGTTTTTTAAATCGGATTGTTCCCTTAAAATTGATGTCAGGAGCTAAAATCGTGTCAAAATCTTCTTCTTCAACATCAAAAAAATCTGTATCTTTTGTATCGAACATAGCACTACTCTACTATTAAAATGAACTTTTTTCAATCTAAAAGAAATTCTAAAACCAAATTCTTAAGCCCGCGCTGCACGGAAAATTCAGAGGTCTTATAATAGGAGAAAAACCTCCGTCTTCTTTTTTGACTCCAAAATATGGATTCCAGACCGCCTGTGCAAAAAATTCCATATGTCTTTTAAAGAAAAAGAAATCCAATCCAGCCCCAAAACGGCTTCCCGTCGCTATCTCAAAAATTCCGTCATCTACCCTGCCTCCGCCGCTGATTCCCCAAAGAACGAAATAGTCTGCGTGCTCGGCGATTCGCTCGTTTACAAACCAGTCATCAACAAAAACTGAGAAGATATTTTTTTTTAGATGAGCATTTAAAAAAACACCCCAGGGAGATTTGTCGCTGCGAACCGTGAATGAAACGGCCTCAGACGGAGTGGTAGATACATTGTAAGAAAAAGAGCCTCCAAGTCCGACATTTGCAAAAGCACTGAAAGAAATAGGAAGAAAAATAAAAACAAAAATCGATTTGAGGTGAAAAAATCTCATAGAGAGAATTATATCAAAAAACAAAGCGAAAAACTACTTACAAAAAATTTGACAATCTAAAAATCTAGTATGATAATGATTTTACGCCTTGAAGCGCTCAGGGCAAAAAATTATTTCAAATATATGTGGAGGACATATTAATGAAAAAAATTCTAGGAATTCTTGCTATCGCAGCATTATCTTTCACTCTGTTTTCTTGTAACGAAAAAAAGGGTGCGGCTGCTGACAAAAAAACTGTAGGTGTCGCAATGCCGACCCAGTCTTCTGAACGCTGGATTAACGACGGTGCAAATATGAAAAAGCAGCTCGAAGAAAAAGGCTATGCCGTTGACCTTCAGTATGCAGAGGACGATGTTCAGATGCAGGTTTCTCAAATCGAGAACTTAATCGCAAAAGATGTAAACTGCCTTGTAATCGCAGCAATCGATTCGACAGCTTTGGTTAATGTTCTTGATCAGGCAAAACAAAAGGGTATTCCTGTAATCGCTTATGACCGCCTCCTTATGGATACAGACGCAGTTTCTTACTACGCTACATTCGACAATAAGGGTGTCGGAACAGCAATCGCAAAATACATCGAAGACAAAAAAGACCTTAAAAACGCTCAGGCAGAAGGCCGCTCATACACAGTCGAATTCTTTATGGGTTCTCCAGACGACAACAACGCTTTGTTCCTTTACAACGGTGTAATCGAGGTTCTCGGCCCATATCTTGAAAGCGGCGTTCTCAAATGCAAAACCGGACGAACTTCTTTCGAAAAAACTTGTATCTTGCGCTGGTCACAGGAAACAGCTCAGCAGTGGGCAGAAAACTATCTGTCTGGCTTCTACGGCGATGAAAAACTCGATATCGCTTGTTCTGCTTTCGACGGCTTCGCTTATGGAATCAAGGCTGCCCTCGAAGGTGCAGGCTACACTTCTGAAAACTGGCCACTCATCACCGGTCAGGACGCTGAGCTTATGGCTACAAAAAACATCATCGCCGGAACTCAGACAATGTCTATCTACAAGGACACTCGCTTGCTCGCTTCTAAGTGTGTAACAATGGTTGAGGCAGTTCTTAAAGGCACAAAACCAGAAATCAACGATACGACACAGTACAACAACGGAAAGCTTGTCGTTCCTTCATATCTTTGTACACCAGTTGCCGTCGACAAAGACAACTATCAGTCTATTATCGTAGATGGCGGTTACTACACAAAAGAACAGCTAGGCTTGTAAAACAGCCCCTTAAAATCGGTAAGTCCTGCGCGCAAAAGTGCGGGGCTTTTTTTTAGTTAGAGTAACAGGATACTATACTTATGGACGATATTATTCTGGAAATGGACCACATCACCAAGGAATTCCCTGGAGTCAGGGCGCTCGATGATGTTACCATTCAAGTTACCCGTGGGGAAATACATGCTCTTTGTGGCGAAAATGGTGCGGGAAAGTCTACATTGATGAATGTTCTTTCCGGAAGCTACCCCTATGGCACATATTCAGGTGACATTATTTACAACGGCGAAACCTGTAAATTCCATTCCCTAAAAGATAGCGAGGAAAAAGGCATTGTCATCATTCATCAGGAACTTGCCCTAAGCCCATATTTGTCAATCGCCGAGAACATCTTTATGGGAAATGAGCAGCTTGCCTTTAAGGGCATCATCGACTGGGACAAAACTCGCTCCCGCGCGGTGGAAATGCTCAAAAAAGTCGGGCTTGAGCATGAAAATATCAATGCTCCTGTAAATTCTCTCGGAGTCGGAAAACAGCAGCTCATTGAAATCGCAAAGGCACTCGCCAAAAAAGTAAATCTTCTGATTCTTGATGAGCCTACTGCCTCCTTAAATGACGAGGAAAGCGCTCACCTTCTTCAAATCTTACAGGAATTAAAAAAGCAGGGAATCACCTGCATTATGATTTCGCATAAATTAAACGAAATCAGCTATATTGCGGACAAAATCACGGTTATTCGGGACGGAAAATCAATAGAAACTCTCACAAAGGGAGTCGATGATTTTTCTGAAGAACGAATCATAAAAGGTATGGTAGGTCGTGAGCTGACGAACCGCTATCCGCCAAGAACAGACTGCAATGTCGGAGATGTCATTATGGAAGTCTCTGACTGGAATGTTTACCATCCGGATGACCCGATGCGGCATTTTAT
The DNA here is from genome assembly GCA_937915735.1 of uncultured Treponema sp. Taxonomy (GTDB): domain Bacteria; phylum Spirochaetota; class Spirochaetia; order Treponematales; family Treponemataceae; genus Treponema_D. The sequence continues at coordinate 53,911 of CALGGS010000162.1, read as the reverse complement.
CAAAAATGTAAGCTTTAATGTCCGTGCGGGCGAGGTCGTAGGTCTTGCAGGTCTTATGGGGGCGGGACGAACCGAGCTTGCCATGAGCATTTTCGGAAAAAGCTGGGGACAAAAAATTTCTGGCACAATCAAAATGCACGGAAAAGAAGTCAAAATCAATTCCGTTCGGGATGCCATAAATTCAAAAATCGCCTATACGAGCGAAGACCGAAAAAACTATGGCCTGGTTCTCATTGACGACATTAAGCACAATATGACTATGGCTGCCTTGCGCAACTATTTTTCAAAGAACGGTGTCGTCGACTCAAACGAGGAAATCGTAAAATCTGAAGAATACAGAAATCGCATAAATGTAAAGACGCCTTCCATAAACCAAAAGGTCGGAAATCTTTCCGGCGGAAACCAGCAGAAGGTAGTTCTTGCAAAATGGATGCTCAGCCAGCCGGATGTGCTTATTCTTGACGAGCCAACCCGCGGTATTGATGTCGGAGCAAAATACGAAATTTACTGCGTCATCAATGAGCTTGCAAAAAGCGGAAAAGCTGTCATCGTAATTTCTTCGGAAATGCCAGAGCTTCTTGGCACTTGCGACAGAATCTATGTCATAAATGAAGGCGAAATTGCGGGCGAGCTGAACGCAAAAGACGCATCTCAGGAAAGCATTATGAAATGCATAATGAGTCACAACAACGCAAAGGGAGACTACTATGGAACTAAATAAACCTCTGTCAAAGAAAATCGAAAATCTCGATGTAAAGCAATACGGCATGGTCATCGCTCTCATCGTGATTTTTCTTCTGTTTATGATTGCGACTGGCGGAAAAAATGCTTCCCCAACGAACATAAACAACCTGATTATGCAAAACGGCTATGTCGTTATTCTTGCGGTCGGTATGCTTTTGTGTGTACTGACAGGAAATGTCGATTTGGGTGTCGGCTCAATCGTCGCTTTAACCGGAGCCTGCTCGGCGATACTTGTAGTTGATTTTCATCTGCCGGTATTCCTGTCGTTTGCGGTCGCCCTCCTTGTCGGAACCTTGACAGGTGCTTTTGTCGGATTTTTTATCGCAAAAATGCACATTCCGCCCTTTGTCGTAACCCTTGCCTCTATGCTTATGGGGCGTGGTCTTACCTATACAATGCTAAAAGCCCAGACAAAAGGCCCTACCCCGCCATTGTACAACCTTATTGGTGTCGGATTCTTGCCAACGATTAACATTCCCTTCGGTCATGTAGGTCCAAACAAAATTCCAGGACATCTTGACTTAGTTTCAATTGGAATTGCCATCATTGCAAGCGTGCTCATTATTCTTGCCGAAATGAAAAACTACCGCACTAAAAAGAAATATGATTTTGCCGTCAATCCAATCTGGCAAATTGTCATAAAAGAGGCAATCATTCTCTTTATTTTGTGGTTCCTTATCTACAAGCTTGCGCGAAACAACGGAATTCCTAATGTTCTTGTCCTTATGGCAATTATCGTCGGAATCTATCACTTTATCACAAGCCGTACCGTTGCCGGCCGTCAGATTTACGCCCTTGGAGGAAACGAAAAGGCCGCCCGACTTTCTGGAATCAACACTCGAAAGGTGTTCTTCTGGGTCTACCTTAACATGGGCTTTCTTGCGGCAGTAGCCGGAATCGTACTTTCTGCACGAAACGGCTCCGCAACTCCAAAGGCTGGAGACGGCTTCGAGCTTGACGCCATCGCTTCCTGCTACATTGGTGGTGCGGCGGCAGCTGGTGGCGTCGGTACGATTATCGGTGCCGTAGTCGGTGCCTTCGTAATGGGAATTTTGAACAACGGAATGTCGCTTATCGGCTGGTCAACTGATATTCAAAAGGTCGTAAAAGGAGCAGTTCTGCTTGGAGCGGTCGTATTCGACATCATTTCTAAACGCAAAAAAGGCTAAAACATTGAAACTGGAATTGCTATGCTGTAAAATACTTAGCAATGACTGAACCATTCTACAAAAACGGACTAAAATTCGGGTGCAAACGCTGCTCTTTTTGCTGCGGCCATTCACCCGGATTTGTCTATCTTTCATTACGCGACTTAACGGCACTTACAAATCATCTCAAAATGACTATTCCCGAATTCGTACAAAAATATTGCCGGTGGGCAGATTACTACGAAGGAAAACAAGTGCTCGCCCTTCTTGAAAAAAAGAATTATGACTGCATTCTCTGGGAAAACGGCTGCTCATGCTATGAAGGGCGCCCTATTCAATGCTCAACATATCCATTCTGGTCTTGGATGATAAAAGACGAAGCAACCTGGAAGGAATGTAGCGAGGACTGTCCTGGAATGAGGAACACGGAAGGAAAACTCTGGACTTTTGAAGAAATCGAAACAGCAAAAAAAGCCTACGACTCAAATATTCCCCTGACACGGCAAGAGGTTGAAGAGCTAATTCGTGTATTCCAAAAGTAAATCCCCGTCAAAATCAGTGATTTTTTCGAGCTTAAACTGGAACGCCTCTTCAGGAAGCTTTACGCCATCACCTTCAATCGGAGTTTTTGCCTTTCCGCCAAAGATTTTTGGTGCAACAAAGGCATAAAGCTTGTTTACGATTCCAGATTTTAAAGCGGCATAATTGATTTCAGCACCACCCTCAATCAAAACGCTGTCTATGCTCTTTTCTCCAAGGACTTTCATTAAAGATTTCAGATTTATTCCCCTACTTTGGCTTGCACTGTCATTCTGAGACGATGGCCGGAGAAGCTCAACAATCTCTACACCTTCTTTTTCCAAGGCAGATTTTTTTTCTTCAAACAAGGCTTTTTCCGCTTCAGAACGATTTTTTTCCGCACAGGCGACTATCGTTTGTATTTCCTTTGCAGTCTGAACAATCCTGCTGTCTAGCGGAAGTCTCAAATCTGAATCACAAATTACGCGGACAGGATTTCTTACTGGAAGAGAGTGAGAGAGACCAAATTTTTGAACGGCTTCATCGCTCAAACGGCAATTTAAGAGCGGGTCATCGCTTAAAACCGTACCAATTCCGGCTAAAATTGCAGAATATTTGTTTCTTAAGACATGAACAAACTCCCTGGAGCGCTCATTTGAAATCCATTTGGATGCCCCGCTTTTCGTAGCAATTTTTCCGTCAAGCGTCATCGCATATTTCATGCAAACGAAGGGCAACTTTGTCGTAATGTAGTGAAAAAACACTGGATTTAGCTCGTCGCACTCGTCCCTTAAAAAATCTTCTGTCACTTTAATTCCATTCTGACGAAGATATTCGTTTCCCTTTCCATGGACGAGAGGATTCGGGTCACGGCTTCCGACAACGACATGAGAAAGTTTTGCTTCGACAAGAGCATGCGTGCAAGGCGGCTGCTTTCCCTGATGACAACACGGCTCCAATGTCACGAAAATAGTCGCTCCTTCTGGATTATTTCCCTTCTCGCGGCAATCTTTCAAGGCCTCCCGCTCGGCATGTAAGCTCCCGTAAATGTGATGGTAGCCCTCGCCTATTATTTTGCCATCCTTTACGATAACCGCACCAACCAGCGGATTTGGATTCGTGTGTCCCTCACCTTTTTTTGCGAGCTCAATCGCACGAAGCATATATTTTTTTGAATTCTCGGGCTTTTCCATAAATCAAATTATACCTTAATTGCACCTATTATTACACAGGTTATTTAAATTAAAAAACTTCCTCATTTTTCTTAATTGAACCCCGACTGCTTTCCGTGATAAAATATTCCTATGAACCACGGAATGATTACATCGGCTTCAGGCTGGCGCAAGGTTTTCGCCATTTCTGGAGATGAAAACGACAATAACTCAAAAATCAGCGGAGATGATGAAGTTATCGCAGGAATTTCGGCTGAAATTTTCGCGGACTATCTGAGCGAAAAATCTTCTTCCCCCCTTGTGATAGTAGGCCGTGATACCCGCCCCACAGGCAAGGCAATGGCCGAAGCTATGCTTAAAGTCCTTGCGGCAAAAAAAATCAAAGTGAAATATCCCGGCATTATCGCTGCTCCTGAAATCATGGCTTACGGTAAAAAAGCCAGCGGTTTCATCTATATCTCTGCAAGCCACAATCCCATAGGCCACAACGGAATCAAATTCGGCCTTGATGACGGCGGAGTCTTGAACGGGGCAGAAAACGCCAAATTGGTCAAAGCCTTAAACGAAAAACTTTCTTCTGAATCAGAAATCCGGCAGATTCGGGAAATCCTTGACGAAAAAAAATCCTTCAAAACTGCAGAAAGCGCTCAGAAGGCAAAGGTCGAGTCAAAATCAGCCTATCTTGCTTTCTCAAAAGAAGTCATTTCTGCAAGCGGTGATGAAGCTGAGCAGGAAAAGCTTTTTTCAAAAATCAAGGAAAGCCTTGCCTCAAATCCTCTGGGAATCGTGGCCGACATGAACGGCTCTGCCCGCACCCTTTCAATCGACACTCAGGTTTTTAAATCTTGCGGAATCTCTTACTACGGCCTCAACGACGAGCCGGGTAAAATCGTACACGCAATCATTCCTGAGCCTGAAAACTTAGTCTGGTGCGCCGGTGAAATGGAGCGGCTTCAAAAAGAAGGAAAAAGCGAAGTCAAACTGGGCTACATGCCAGACTGTGACGGCGACCGGGGAAACATAGTCTTCTGGAACGAAAAATCGGCTAAGGCGGAAGTGCTCAAGGCTCAGGAAGTCTTTGCCCTTTCAGTCCTTTCGGAGCTTTCCTACATGCGCTATCTGGAAAATCTTTCCGGTGGCAAAAAAGAAAATCTTGCTGTGACGGCAAACTGTCCCACTTCCATGCGCATTGACGAAATCGTCTCTTCTTTCGGAGCAAAAATCTTCCGTGCGGAGGTTGGCGAAGCCAATGTGGTGAACCTTGCCCGTAAAAAACGGAGCGAGGGCTACACAGTGCGGATTTTGGGCGAAGGAAGTAACGGAGGGAATATCACTCATCCGGCTGCAGTGCGCGACCCCTTGAACACGATTTTTGCCCTTGTCAAGCTCCTTGTCCTCAGGGATTCAAATGAAGGCGGCAAAAATGTAAAGGGACTTTTCCACATCTGGTGTGAGGCTCGGAATCTCCCCTATAGTAATGATTTTTCTCTTATCGATGTGATTGAGACTCTTCCTGCTTACACCACAACAGGAGTCGCGGAAGAAAGGGCAATCCTTAAAATCAGGACGGCTGACCATTCAGTCCTCAAAGGCAGATTCCAGAAAATCTTTGAAGAGGAATGGCAGGCAAAAAAGGGCGAGCTTTCCTCAAAATACGGAATCGAAAGCTATGAGGCAATCGGCACCAACGGCACCGAAGAAAGTCGGAATCTGGCTGATTATTCAAAAAACGGAAAGGGAGGCCTTAAAATCCTCTTTTCCGACAAAAATAAAGCTCCCCTCGCATACATTTGGATGCGTGGAAGCGGCACCGAGCCTGTCTTTAGGGTTCTCTGCGATGTAAAAGGCGAAAACTCAGCTGAAGAGCACGAGTTGCTAGACTGGGAAAGAGCGATGATTCTGAAGGCAGACGAAGAATAGATTGCTATGTTAGAAAATCAGGCATTTCTCTATGTCATTTTATTGTTCTCTATGTCAAATTGATATAAAATGACATAGAGAAATTTGATTTGGGGTAGAGAATGCATAATTTTGAATACAATGAAAACGCAAAAAATCTGCTTTCGCCGGAAATAGTTCAGCTTTTAACCACGATTTATGAACACAAAGGTCGTCAGCAACTGTTTGTGGAAGCAAAAAAAGACGAGCTGAGCACGCTTCTTGAAATAGCAAAAATCCAGAGTACAAAATCTTCAAACAGAATCGAAGGCATTTTTACAACCGACAAACGACTTGACGAATTGATGAGCCAAAAATCAGAGCCAAAGAACCGCAACGAAGAAGAAATTTCCGGCTATAGGGATGTTCTGAATACAATTCACGAAAATTATGATTACATCAGCCCGACTGCAAATATCATTTTGCAACTTCACCGCGATTTGTATTCCTATAATAAATCTGGCTTTGGCGGGAAATATAAAACTTCTGACAATATCATTGCGGAAACTGACCGTAATGGAATCCAGAAAGTACGGTTTGCACCGGTTCCTGCTTTTGAAACGGAAGAAGCCATGTGCCGTATGTGCGAAAACTTCCTTTTTGCGTGGAATGAAAATAAAACAGATAAACTCCTCCTTATTCCTATGTTCATTCTTGATTTTCTATGCATTCATCCTTTTGAAGACGGAAACGGCAGAATGAGCAGGCTTTTGACATTGCTCCTTTTTTACCGGGCGGGCTTTATTGTTGGAAAATACATCAGTATCGAAATGCTTATCGAACAGACAAAAGAAACATATTACGAGGCATTGCAGGATTCTTCCGCAAACTGGCATAAAAGCTCCAACACTTATGTGCCGTTCATCAAATATTATCTCGGACTTCTTGTAAAAGCCTCGAACGAGTTTGAAAGCCGTGTCGAATATCTTTCTTCCGAAAAGGTTTCTAAGCCGGAGCGGGTAAAACGACTGATTCAAAACACGGTCGGAAAAATCAGCAAAAAGCAAATCCTAGAAAAATGCCCGGACATCAGCACAAAGACCGTCGAGCGTACCCTTGCAGATTTGCTGAAGCAGGGAGTTGTAGAAAAAATCGGTGCAAGTTCTGCGACAAGTTATGTCTGGGTAGAGAAGTAAGAACTGGCGTCATGTGGTTCACCTTTTATAGAACCTTGACAAACTCCCCTGTTTTGCAATATGAAATACAGAAGAATAAGTGTTTTTTATTGCAATTTCTGTTTTATATTCCAAAAACTTTCAAAAATCTCATTCTGTGAGATTTTCTTTGTTATAATGAAGGCAGCTAATTTCTTTATGGAGGAAAAAATATGAAAATCAATGAATTGGACTTTGAGGAACTTAAAGGAAACAAAAAGAACATATACACGCATCTTTGGAATAAAAGCGATTTAGACTTTGAAGTTCAAAGAATTGGTAAATCGGATTTTTCATATCAATTTGAAATAAATAATGACATAATAAATCAGATAGGTTCTGGGATGGCAAATGTTTTTGCTTTGAATGAAAGAGAACTGTTCTTAGAAAAATTCAGACAAGCCTGTTCTGGAAATGGTAATGAAATAAGCAAAATAACGACATTGCATTCTTCATCTCTATGTTCACTTCTGTTTTTTTATAATGTGACTGAAAAACATCCTCTGAAAATAGGTGATTATACTTTTACGAAAACTGTTTTTGAATTCAAAAATAAGGTGATAAAACGTCCGTCAAATATAGATGTAGTTTTATTGGGCAAAGATAGCAAAGGTAAAAATGTCGTTCTTTTTCTTGAATCTAAGTTCTCTGAGTATATTATAGGAATAACCAAAGCGAATTCTGAATATAAACTCGGAAAGTCTTATCTTGACAATAAATTCAGTAAGCCTATATACATTGATAAATCCATATTGAAAAATATGAAATTGGAACTGAAAGAAAATGATAAATCTGACCTTGCTTTGTTTTCTTCAACTGATAAATATATTGAAGGGCTGAAACAAATGGTTTCACATTATGTCGGAATTAGAAATTTTTTAAATGGGGATTTTTATGAAAATGAAAATCTGTCACTTCCTAAAGGCTATTCGGAAAATTCAAAAATACTTCTCGGCGAAATCTTATTTGATAATTTTGGCCGCATTTTCACTGAGCAATTGAATTCATATAAAGCTGATTATGAAATTCTTGCCAAAAAACTAAATGAAGAGCTAAAAAATGTTCCAAATTGTAAAGTTTTGGGAACTTCGTTGCTCTACTCATCATTAAAGAATTTTCCTACGGATGAGAAAGTCAGAAAGTTTTACGGCTTCAATTAACCAGCCTATGCAAAACTCTTCTTCCCCATCATTTATTCTCACCACCGAAGAACTGCATCGTCTTCTTGTGCTTCATCATTATTTTCTAAAACGAAGTTCGCCTGAAAATCCAAAATCGCTTCACGATATTTCCGCTTATTTGGAATCTGTCAATCTAAAAACAAGCAGGGCTACACTTTACCGTGATCTTGAAAAACTCCCGAAACTGACAGGTAAGGAAGTTTTTCACAAGAAAAATAAAATTCCCTTTGAAATAGGCGAAGACGAATATGAAGTTTGTGAAAAAACGGGTTTTTACTACAACGACAACTATTCTGACACACTGAATCTTTTTCCTATTCCTATAACAGAAGAACAGTTTTCAGCAATTAAACGGCTCAAATATTTTGCGAAGAGTATAGAAAATAAGCAAATTTATGACGATTTGCAGACTCTTTCAGATTTGCTCGAAAAATTCAATGTATAAAAACTCTTAATCTCAAAAAATCTCACCGTATGAGAAAATCATTTTTATAATGGAAAACAAACAAACAAGGAGACCGACATGTTTTTATTTCCACGCACAAAAAAGCAAATCATAGAAGTCTTTCGCTATTGCTGCTTTCGAGGTTTAAAGGCAGAACACGAAGGAATTTTGATTCTGGAAGAAAACATAGATAATCCTCCGCTTGATGAGAACGGTACCCCACTGTTTAATCGTAAAATCAACCAATTTTTACGAGAATCTCAGTCATTCATTTTAGATGGATGCGGCGAGCATCTCCCCGAAATGAACAAAAATCTGATACGAAATCTTCATCCATCACATTCATCAAAAATTATTATGACGGTTGCAGGAATAACGCTTGAAGAAATGCTCATTAGCATAAAATCTGATTGGGAATATAAAGCGCTGGAAAAAATTGCAGCATATCTCAATGCAGATAAAACTCTATTCATGCAACTTGATGGTATTGCAAAAGAATATGAAAAACAAAGACCCATATCCGCTGATGAAAATCATCTCGTTCCAGAGTAAAAGCTATAATAATCGAAATGGACAGCTTTTTGAGGCATAAAGAGGAAGATTGCCGTACGATTTTAAAAGATCCAAAAAAACAGACAGAAGATGGGGTGAAATTGCCGTCTCTGTAAGTTCATACCCGTATATTTACAAAAATGAGGATTATATTTAATCGCATCTCCTTGTTCTGGATGATACTCAATTATGCACGGCGACAGAATCCTGCTGTAATTCTAACTTAAACTATACTTCATATGACATTGATAAATTTATACGAGAGTCAGAATTATTTTTTACATGATTTTGAACGCAACTATGAGATAAAAATCTCGTATGAAATTCAAGAATGTACCAAGTCGCACAAGGGATAGTAGTACCGCCACAGGCGTTCCGAAATGAGTGAAACGAATGTAGGAATGGAGCGAATAGCGGAAGTGCGGATAGTCCGGTTTTGCCGTCTGGCAAAATGTGCCAATGGAGAACTTTCAAAATTTGCCTGAAAATCTTCAAAAAAATTGGTAAAACTTCAAAATTGTGATATAATTTTTAAGGATTTTTAATTTAAACTCAATTAAAAGGAACCAGGATGTCACAAATGACACCGATTGTATTTTTTCATGGCGAAGTTCTTCAAAAAAAGGTCTTTCCTGTACGAAATTAGAATCTGTGTTAATTTATGTTAATCTGTGGTTTAATAAAAAAGGAGAAATCATGGAAAAGGCAGAAATCTTAGAGCGTGCGAAAAAATATATCGCCGAGGAAAAGGACGAGAGATTCCGAAAAGAAGTAGAGGAGCTTGTCTCAAAGGCTGATGACAAAGAAGCACTGGCAGGGCTTGAAGACCGCTTCTATCAGACCCTTGAATTCGGAACCGGCGGCCTCCGTGGCGTTATGGGCGGCGGAACAAACCGCATGAACACCCTCGAAATCAACCTTGCGACCCAGGGCCTTGCAAACTATGTCCTCAAGGCATTCCCAGAAAAGGCAAAAGACGGCACTTTGAGCGCAGTTGTCGCTTACGACAGCCGCAAAAACTCAGATGTATTCGCTGAAGCTACGGCTCTTATTCTTGCCGCAAACGGAATCAAGGCTTATCTTTTCACAGGCCTTCGCCCGACACCGGAACTTTCTTTTGCAATCCGTGAGCTTAAAGCTCAAACCGGCGTTGTCGTAACGGCAAGCCACAACCCGCCACAGTACAACGGCTACAAGGCTTACTGGGACAACGGCGCTCAGGTTATCGAGCCCCATGATGTGGGCATCATCGACGAAGTGAACGCCGTAAAAGAAGTAAAGACAATCTCTAAAGACGAGGCAATCAAATCTGGAAAGCTCGTCCTCATCGACAAAGAAATCGACGAGAAATTCTGGGCTATGTGCAAAAACCAGCTTTTCCGCCCAGACCTTATCAAGGAAAAGGCTTCTTCTGTCAAAATCGTCTACACACCGCTTCACGGAACAGGCGCAATGCATGTTGAGAAGGTTTTGGGTGATTTGGGGCTCAAAGTCATCACAGTTCCTGAGCAGCGCGAGCCGGACGGAACTTTCCACACTGTTGAAAAGCCAAACCCAGAGGAAGCACCCGCGCTCAAACTGGCAGTTGCCCTGGGCGAAAAAGAAAAGGCTGACTGTGTAATGGCAACTGACCCTGACGCAGACCGCTTCGGAACGGCTTTCCCCGGAAAAGACGGCAAATTCGTTCTTGTCTCAGGAAACCAGATGGGAGCCTTGCTCTGTGAGTATGTTCTTCTTTCCCGAAAGGAATTGGGAAAACTTCCCGCAAACAGTGCCGCCATCCGTTCAATCGTCACCTCTCCATTCACAGACTACATCTGCAAGAAATACGGCGTAAAGATGCACGAATGTTTGACTGGCTTCAAGTGGATTGCCGCAGTTGAGGACGAATTCGAAAAATCAAACACAGAAACCTATGTCTACGGTCTTGAAGAGAGCTACGGCTACAAGGTTGAGAAAGAAGTCATGGACAAGGACGGTGTTTCTGCCGCCGCAATGTGCGCTGAGATGACTCTCTACTGGGCTTCAAAAGGAAAATCAATCCTTGAGCACTTGGACGACATGTACAAAGAGTTCGGCTTCTTTGAAGACCGCGCAATCAGCCAGAACTTCCCTGGCTCTGCCGGAAAAGAAGTTATGGCCGGCATCATGACAAAGCTCCGAACAGAGGGCCTCAAGACTTTGGGCGGAAAGAAAGTTCTCTGCATCAAGGACATCGGAAATTCTGTCTCTTACGACCCGGCAAATCCAGGCACAAAAACAGAAATCAAGCTGCCCAAGTCAAATGTCCTCCAGTTTGTGCTTGAAGGCGGAACAATCGTCTCAGCCCGACCTTCTGGAACTGAGCCTAAAATCAAGTTCTACATCAACGCCAGAACGGAAGTCGGCGGGGCAAAATGCGACGGATGTCTTGCAGAGGCCAAGAAAGCATCTGCCACTGTCTGTGACGCAATCACTGCGGACATCAAGAAAGTTCTTGAGAACGCATAAAAATTAAACTTAAAACGGAAAGTTGAAAAAAAATTTCAGCTTTCTGTTTTCAATTTATAATGAACAATTAATTAGTCAGTAAAAATTTATGTTTTCAGCTCAAAGCTTATATGAAATCACAGTTACATCTTCTTAACGATTACCGCAGAATAAACCGCCTTTTACATGATGAGACGGTTTTTTGCGCAATCGACACCGAAACTACAGGCTTAAAACCCGCCGAAGAAAGAATTATCGAGATTGGGGCGATAAAATTTAACAAAAGCGGTGTCATTGATAAATTTTCCACGCTCGTAAATCCAACAGTCCTGATTCCTCATTTTTGCCAGGAGCTTACAGGAATCACAAATCAAATGGTCTTTAGGCAAAAGGAATTTTCAGAAATTGCACAAAGTCTTCTTGATTTTTTGGGAGAGACTTCAGTTATAATCGCGCATAACGCGCAGTTTGATTTGAGATTTATAAACGCAGAGCTTGAACGAATGAATCACGCTCCTCTTGCAAACAAAGCAATCGATACTTTAAGATTTTCCCGCTGGGCTTTTCCCGAAAACGAGCATTGGACTCTGCAATTTTTGGCAAATCAGCTTAAAATCGAAGTCGAATCGGCTCACAGGGCCTTTGATGATGCCAGGGTCTGTATGGAAGTGTTCTTAAAGTGCATTGAAGCGACTATGGACAGACAAAAACCAGTCATCTAAATATCATACAAAATCGCATTGCATATTGCGGCGGCCACAGTGCTTCCGCCTTTTCTTCCCTCATTCACAATGTAAGGGATTTTGGTTTTCATAATCATTTCTTTTGCACCGACAACATTAACGAAACCAACAGGGACTCCGATTATTGCAACTGGCCTAAAACCATTTTCGATGAGAGAGCAAAGCTCAACAAGTGCGGTGGGAGCGTTCCCGATTGCAAAAATCAAAGGCTTTTTGAGCTTGCTCGCTTTTTGCATACTAAGTGCCGCCCTGGTAAGATTTTTCTCTTTTGAGAGAAGAGCGATATCATCATCAGCCATAAAGCAATGGACTTCTCCGCCAAAATTTGCAAGTTTTTTTTTGTTTATGCCCGCCCTTGCCATATTCGTATCAGTCACAATGTCCGCGCCATTTAAAATCGCCTTTTTTATGATTTCAACGACATTGTCTGAAAATTTCAAGGTTTCGGCAAAATCAAAATCAGCAGTAGTATGAATCACCCTCTTTACAATCGGTGCAATTTCATCTGGAATAATGATTTTTTTTTCTGAAAGCTCGCGGGAGATAATTAAGAAGCTAGTTTTTTCAATGTCAGCGGGCAGAATATGCTCAATTTTTGCCATTTCACTCCCCTATTTTGTATTTTGCGGTAATCGGAAGAGTCCAAAGCCAAGAATATTCAGAAGCGGAAGTTTCTTTATAGAAGATGTCCCAGCCTGCGGTGACAATCCATTTTTTTGTCTCAATCATAAGGCGAGGATAAAATTCCCAAGTGTCAAAGGATTTTGCAGAATCACTCGTGTCATAAGCGGCATAGTAGGCAAGGAGCGGCTTAATCGCAAAAATTCCTGCAATCGGTGCGTAAACCTGCAATGCCGAGTAAAATGGTATCATTGTTCCTTCAACAGAATGCCCGACTTCACTCTCGCTCGTAATTCTTATCTTTCCGATTGTCGGACGAATTGCCAGAGAAAAGAGATTTGATTTTTTCATCTCACTCACCGAATAGTTTTTGACAGTTTTGAACACAGAACTTGAGACATAGGGTTCAGAATTGTGAGAGAATGCAAGAAAAACCGAAAGATTTTTAAAGACACCAAGATTCTTTTTTGAAAAATTAAACGAAAGGCACTCGGAAAAATCTTCTTCACTGGCCGTGAAATTTTTATCATCGGCAATCGAGTCGTAAAAGGCAGAAAATCCAACTTTTAACGGTAGATTTTCAATAAGATTTGAAAAATCATACTCAGCGCCAAAATTCAATCCCCATTCATCAGAAAATGCGACATATTTTTCTGTAAGAGGAAGGGCAAGTCCAATCGTAAATCCTGCAAATTCAGACTTTATGCCGACTCCAGTTTTTCCCCAGCGAGTGCCTCCAGTGTAAGTTTCCGTCAAAGAAAAATATCCGCCTGAAAGATAGTAAGAATATAACTTTCCAATCGCAATTTCAAAAATTCCATTTCCAAACGGTCGGATTTTCGCATAAGCCCGTTTAATCTCAAGTTCCTGCTTTCCTGTATTTTTGGAGTCCGTTGACTTTAAGCGATAATACAATTTTCCGCCCAAAGTGACATAATCATCGCTCATAACGCTTTCGGCTAAGAAATATGCTCCGCCGAAGAACACAGCATCAGTTTCGTTCTTGTCAATCGGAGTCACGGCAAAAGTAAGCGAAGTGTTGTTAGAAAGTGAGAATGAAAAACTCACACAAAAAAAGAGCAAACAGAAAGTTGAAGTAAATTTTTTTTTCATAATGGCGTAATTATATCAATAAGAATTCTAATTTACAACTTTCAAATTCACTCAATTTTTTCAAGGTGACATTGTCGGGCATATCCCGACAATGTAAGTTTAGTTTTCACCTCGGAGGAAGACTACATCAAGATAATTTGATTTATATCCAATTCCAAATCGTGAGGATTTTGAATCGCCGTCTGTTACACCAGTCGTGCCATTTATAGCAAGTGTCGTTCTAAAATCTTCACCTGCAGAAACACACGGAACAGTCATATGTTCCCAAGTACCTTCGGTCATAGATTTTGCCTCTGTTACAAAAGCGGTTTTTATAGCTTTAAGTGTTTCCTGATTAGTTCCGTCAATATAACTGATTACAGGTTTCGCTAAAAGTCCAGATTTTGAAGAATCTGTAAGTTTGATGCAGGTCCACTTGCCCACGGAATTTGCACTGTCAACCTTTATGCAAGCCTGAATTTCATAAGCGGTTTTTTCAGAATTCATTGTCAGGTATAAATAATATAAATCACCATTTGATGAATCTTGCGTAGCAATATGTAAACCGTAGTAACCATTTGTTTCAACAGAATCAACTGCCATTGTTACATATTTTCCAAGTGTTACATCTAACAGATTTTGAACAGTCGTCTTTGTCCAGGCATCTGATTCAGTCGGATTTGTATTACCATCCGAATAGAAGGCAGATGACGCACTGTTCTGAGGCCTTATTGCATTTGCAACAGCAATTTTAAGGACATTATTTGTATCATCGCTGTAAGCAATTACAGGGTAACCGGAAGAATTTGCAAATCCTATATCAGAATATTTACCAACAATCGGGTCTGGATCTGCTAAAGTTGTAGCACAGCTGTCATAGCCATCTACAACATAGTAGCCTTTTGTAGGATATAGGGAAGTTCGTGCAGTGTAAGCCGTTGCAGCAGTATTCAATGTAGTTCCAACATAAGCTAAAACGCCATATTTCAGACATTTTGAATAACGGTCATAATAACTTACATAAGTAAGGGTGTATGTTCCATTGTTGCGAACAGCAATTCTTGGATTTTGGAATTGGTCCTGAATTTCATCAAATCCATCTGTATGGTCAGGACTTGCCGCAGTTCCATTGCCTTGTCTATCCAAACTGTTTGTTTGTAATGCACTTGTACCGCCACTAGGATTGACACTCATTCCTTCACCACCCCAGCTACTTTCGCCGCTTTGCCAGTTGTCATTCACTGCATAGAATGGTGTTGTTCCATACATTGTTAACGACATTTGAGAAATTGGATCCCTGAATCCACTGTCTTTACTTACAGTTGCAGTGGTTCCATTTTTATAGACATATAATCCAGAAGCACCTGTACCAAATCCTCCATAAACATCAGAGCCATTATTTGTAATTGATGGAGAAATAGGGTCTTCTGAATTTGTGTACCGGTTGGCAGAACCTTTTGTTGTACTTCCCTGCCACACCTGCACATACCTGTCGTCAAAGTAGTGGTCAAGAGAAGAATCACTTACTGTGCCGTAAGTATTAGTGCTGTTTGAAGTCTGCTCATAGTTATATGCAGTTTCGCCGTTCATATTGTTCAGGCTGTATACACCGTTGGTGCTCGCAATGATGTAGCCAGAATAAGACGGAGCTGAAATATAATAGCTTTCATTTGCAGTAATTACCGTTCCGGTGATTGTGTCGGTCACTGTTGTTCCCGCTTTGTTTGCAGCAAGCTGGCGGTAGAAGCTTGTTGAAAGGTTAAAGCCGTCAATTACGATGGAGTCACTAGTCTGAACAGGCACTGCTCCCAAACGAGAACGGATTGAGTTTGTGCGCTTTGTATAGCCGCTCGAAGAAGCCGCAGTCGCCGCAGTCATGCTTGTGATGTAAGGCACAACATCCATCTGGTACAGCGGAACATTATCGCTTCCGTCGTTTCCTGACAATGTACTTGTCACGCTTGAGACATTTACGACATTGTAGCTTCGGTCAAGGGCAATTACGCGAGCCATAACATCGAGCGCCGCAACGGTAGAAATCTTCTCGGTATCGATACTAAGCGTCCAGACAACCTTGTGACCGCTCTGTGTTAAGTACGCACCGTCACTAGTGTCATCGCTTACGCTGAATTCCCAACCGTTGCTTGCCATACTAGCACCTGCACATGTCCAGCTTTCTGAACTTGGCGTGTAGTATGCAGCCTGATAGTAGGTTTTGCCGTCGCCATTAGTGCCAGAATTTGCATAGGTTCCGCTTGGATAGTCAGCCGTAGTTACATAGCTTGAAGGCGTAAATCCGTCAAATGCAATCCAGATACTAGAAAGTCTCTGGTCGTCATAAGCATAACCGGTCATGGTGATTTTTCCTGAAACCTTCGGGTCACTGCCGTAAAGATTGCTCATTGCTGTTGTTACATCTTTTGCAAGTTCTATGTGACCGTTAGCCGTTGATACGCCGTACAAGTTGTTTGAAGAAGAACTGTCCCAAGCAAAGGGGTCGATTACGCTCTGTGGAATATTTGAATCCGTTCGAGCAAGAGTGATGTCAGAAATACGAACAAAACAGTAGTTAGAATCTGTTCCGCATGTTGTTCCATCGGTTGAATCCCAGAAGGTAAAGGACATTGCCTTATCCGAGCCGTCAGAAAGAGCTGAGAGGTCATCATCTGGAATTACGAATTTATGCAAAGTATCTGTTGTAGAAGTTGTCGTGTTTGTCAAAAGTGCGCTTGAGAAATCTGCCGTAACCAAAGAAGCAGTATCTACTTCATAAGTTCCGCTTGCCGCAGCCGATTTCACATAAGTTGTGTTACTAGACGCATCTTTTAAGAAGGTCATCTTGATTGTGCCGTTTCCACCAGTAAGCTCTGGAATGACTGCAAGGCCTGAACGAACCTGGAATGCCTTTCCGTAGCTTGCATAGGTTGTTCCAGCCGTTTCAAAGTCAACGCTCTCCTTGTAGTTCGCAGTCGGGTTAGAAGCATCTGTGCTTGTGTAAGTGTTGAATGTATAAGTGTTAAATTCAGATGTCTTATATTTTCCGTCACCACCAAGGTCTGTTCCGAGATAGAGTTTTGCAAGACGCGGCGCATTATTCTGAACAGAAGTTTTGATTGTCTTTCCAGAGACATTTCCCGCCGCATCAAATGCAATAATGACAACGCTTACAGGACCATCACTCATGTAGTCAGAAAGGAAGATTCCCTGCCATTCCCATGTAGTTCCAGTCTTTTTGAATACTTCAACCATTTTGTCGCCATCGCTCTCGGTAATTGACGCGTATGTGTGTGTAGTATCGCTCCAGGTTCCTGCATCCGTCGAATCAACAACCTGACCATAGGGGAAGCCTGCGCTTTCAACGGTAATTGAAGAAGAAATTGCATTTTCAAAGGTTACGGAAGAGCCAGAAATAGAAGCTATTGTCTGGTATTCACCGCCGATGTAAATAAGACCGCCTGCCCTGATATGATTGTTGCTTGAAATACCATCAGCTGTAAAAGTTGTTCTGGCTGTATCAAGTGAGCCTGAGTAGGTTTTTCCATACATCGTGTAAGATGTGCTTGAATCCTGAGAAATGGTGTAGGTGTCAAGAGAAGCCGTGTATGCCTCTTCATAGCCGTAATAATTCGTTTCTTTGTCAGTTTCAGCGTCTCCGTTGTAAGAATCCTTATCAAGCATAACATCAAGCACGCGTGGATTAGATGAATCAGTAACAGTGTCACGCAAGAAGTAGAAGAAGAGCTTTTCGCAGCCAGAGCCGCTTTCCGTCAGGCTTCCGTCAAGCGTGGTCTTGTAGTTTGAATTCTGAATTACAGGAACATCAGATTCATCAAGTAAACTGTATGTATCATTCACCGTAAGCGTAGAAATAACGGGAGCCGTGTTGTCGATGTAGAATGTATATGTCATAGAGCTTGAGTAGCCTGCAGTATCTGCGACATAAACAGTATAGCTCACCGAAGAAGAACTCATATCTGTCGTTACAATTGGAATATAAAGATTCTTTGTAACAGACACAATAGTCTTTCCGTCACTTGCGTATGTTGTCCTTTTGTCTCCAGCATAATAAGTCTGACTAGCAGAACCTTTTTTGACCGAAATTGTATCTTCATCAAGAGAATCGTTATCTTCAAGAGTAACAGTAAGATACCATGTGCCCTTCAAGTACATTTCTGAAGTGTAGTCCTTGCTGACGCTTACATTTGAGTCCAGTGCGCTTTCAGAGAAAGCCGAGTACTGCCGCATAAGTGCACTCTGGCTAGGCGCGTTGGAATCTACATGAATGTAGTAGGTATCTGACCAGTTACCCATTTTTCCGTCAGCGTTAATGGCACATGCCCGAACCGCAATATTTGTCGTGCTTTCACTTTCTGGGTCAAGGTCTCCATTTGTGTTAAGCGAAATGTTCCAGGTAGCAGTTTTTGTTGTTGCCGCAATTCCCCACCAGTCGCTATCTACATAAGTTGTATTTGAGTATGTATCTCCAATAGCGTAGCCGGAATCAGTTGCTGTTGGCGTAATAACTCCCCCAAGTGTGCTGAATTCATCAGCAAGTGCTTCATTTGTGAAAGCCCATGTAACCGTGTTGTCAGAAACAGTTCCAATCTGAACATAAACTTGTCCAACATCTACAGTTCCAGAAGGAACTTCTACAGTACCGCTGATTCGGATTGTTCCGGCAAGCGTAACATAAGAAGAGACATCTGTATCATAATCGCTCTCTGTTGGATAGCTGAATTCTGTTACAGGGCGGTCTGCATCAGGGTTGTGAGTAATGTAGTAACTGCGGTCGATGTGAACATTTCCAAGTTTATCCGTAGTCTTAAAGAAAATCGGAATCTTATAAGTTTGGGCGGTTGAATCATAAGTTACCTTATAGTTAGAAGCTGAGTCAAACTGAACCAAATCAGTTGTAGAACTTGCCGTAAACTTAAATTTCCATACAGAAGCCGTTCCAGAATTATTGCTGCTTGTCCAGCCGTCGTATGCGGCTAAAGCAGAATCCGTAACAGAATCAGTATAACTGGCCGGAGGAACAAGCCATTCAATTGAATCAATACCGATTCCACTGTCGCTTGCAGTACCGGTGATTGTCGTAGTTCCGGTAATTTCTTCTGTTGAAGAAGGACTTGTTACAGTGATTGTGTCAGGCCCCGTGTTATCGACATAGAAGCTTGCAGAGCTTGTCGTTGAGTTTCCGGCAGAATCTGAAACCGTAACCGTTACTGTCTTTTGACCAGATGTAGTGCCCGAAATAAGGATTGGCGCAGTTTCGTAATAAGTATAAGTTACGCTATTTTCTGTGTAAGTAGAGGCTGTATCTGTCAAAGAAATTGTGCTATCATCTATTGCAGCAGCAGTTCCTGAAGAATCAACTGTCTGATAGCTTGTCGTCTCCACAGTTGAAGAGTCAGAAATTGAGACTAGGACTTTAGATATATTCGCATCAAAAGCAGGAACAAAAATCTTGATATATTTTGAATCTCCACCAGCATAGCGGCTGGAACTGATTGCATATTCGGTCAAGCCAGCTGTCGCACTTTCAGCAATCACTGAAGCCGTAGCAATTCCATCTGTATTTGATGAAGAATCGTAGTCAGCGTAATCCTCTGAAATTGCAAGCGCAAGAGTAGAAATTAAAGGACTTGCCGTATCAAGGGTATAAGTAATAGCAGAATTGTTGTCAAATCCGTAAGAAGCGTACTCACTTGAACTTGTTCCTGCATAGAGATAGTAAGGTCTGTGAGTTTCAGCCGTTACGAATTCATTTCCAGAAGAATCCACAGCCTTAAAGTAAAGTTTTTTTCCGGAGCCGTCTTCGCTTGTTATCGTGTAAGACCAAGCAGAGCTGCTCACCGTAACAGCAGTATAAGTTACGCCATCCTCAGAAATTGCGAATGATGAAATTCCGTCGTCATCAGTGATAGTTCCCCGTAAGGTTCTTGTAGTAAGCCAAGAAGAAGAATCTTCAAGAGTTGTAATAGTAATTATTGGTCTGTCTGAATTCTGGTCAACCTTAACCTCCACAGACTCAGAATATCCAGTGTTTCCGGCCTTATCGTTTGCGGCGACACGAAGGTAATATGTACCGTCAGGAAGAAGTGTCGTGTCAAAGTCAGAAATAGTATAGCTGTAAGTGCCACTATAGCTTGTTCCGGAAATATCTGCAAAAGTAGAATTGTCCGTGCTGTACTGAAGGACAAATCCGCAGTCATCAGGAAGAATATTTCCGTCCGTTACAGTTCCGCTCAAAGAAATAGTACCGTTTATCTGAACACCGTCAAGGTCTGTCGAAGCGTCTGTAGGGCTTGAAAGAGTAACAGTTGGCGCCGTTGTATCAAGAATAATTGACGCGACTGAGTAAGTCTGAGAATTTCCGCTTCCTGCCTTGTCGCTAACAAGTGCATTTATCGTAATTGTTGTGGAAGAAGAAAGTTTTTCGAAGAAGGCTTTTTTAAGCTTTAACACCCAAGTCCATTCCTTGTCGCTGCCTTCTGTCGTTTGTGCAGTCGTAAATTCTCCATAAGTCGTGTCAGAAGAAGAGATTGTTACTTTGTTTGAACCAGAACCTGCCGTAAAACTAATTGAACTCAACTGTGAATCCTCATCACTAGCCCTTCCAGTAATTCCGGAAATAACTAGGGTGTCGCTGTCTACAGAGTTATCATTAACTTTTCCGTTAGTGAGATATGCGTCTGTGGTGTCTCCGCTTGCTTCTGGAACCTGAGTATCAACATTAATCGAGTAGAAATAAGCCGTATCAACAAGGTCAACTTCCGCATTTCCCACATTATCGACTGCAACAAGAATAAGGTAGTTGTTGCCCTCGTTAAAGCCAGAAATCGTTGAGTTAAAGTTAGATTCAACCGTCTTGTAATATTTGTCGTATTCGCTTCCAGAGCTGTACAAAGTTCCGCCGATTGTGTCCGTTTCCCCTGCCGTTACATTATAGAATACACGGCGAATTTCTGTGCTTGAAAGAGGAGCAAAATATCCCGTCTTCTTGCCTGAGTAATCAGAAAGGAATGTCTTTATATCAGATTCTGATGGCTCACTTGAAAGAACCTGATAGTAAATGTAAGCCGTTCCGCTGCCCTCTTCCGTAAAGTTTCCACGGATTTCGATTGTGTTAGAGTTTCCGTAAGTTCCGCTTGAGTATTTTCCGCCGACATCTTTATCGAGAGAAGAGTCCGTTATGTCGTCATTGTCAGCATCCCCGAGTCGGAAATACAAATCCTTAAGCTTTGCGTCAAAAGCGTGCCGACCAATAGGAGCCGTTTTATCGACTTTAAGCGTTACATCCTTTATTGCTGTGTTTCCGGCCTTGTCAGTTATAGTTATTGTCAAAGTACCGCCGTCTGAAACAGAGCTTAAATCAATGCCGGTGAAGCTCCAGCTAGAAGTATTTTCCGTTTCAGTTTTAGAAATATCGCCTGCAGAAATTGCGACAGAGGCAATTCCAAGGTTATCGGTCGCGACACCAGAAATTGTAAAGGCGTGTCCTGACTTGTTGTTGATGTAATAAACATCAGCAGCAGAATTGTAAGCCGTGTAGCCGCTAGTCGTGTCCTTAATTGTGTAGCTCTGAAGTTCTGGTGCAGTTGCGTCATAAGTCAGTGCGAACAAGTTCACATCGCTGACATTTCCTGCCGCATCAACGAGTCGAGCGTAAACAGTTCCAGATTGTGTGATAGAAGAAGCAGATATCGTAAATTCATAATATCCGCTGTCGCCAGAGGCTGTTGCTTTGTTTTCCTCAGTCTGCGTAGCGCTCGTTACTCTTGAGTATGGAAGCACATAAGCGCTTGCCATTCCGCTTCCGTCGTCACTTGCGCTGAATTTAACATAAATCTCGCTTTGTCCGTTCGTGTAGTACGAAGAGTCAACACTTGCCGCATCAGAAGAAGAAGTGCCCACAAGAAGGGTGCCAAGCTCCGGAGAATTAACATCAACTGTGATTGCTATTGCTCCCAAATCAGAAACATCGTCTGAGCTTCCGGTGAAAATCGTGTTCGCAGGGATTAAAGCTCTGTTCGTTGAATATGCAGAAGCGTTTCCGAATGAATCCTTTGCTACAATAGCAATGTTATAGTTTCCTTCTGTCATTCCCGTAAAGCTTGCGCTCCAAGTATAGCCGTCAGAAGCCTTTGTAAAGACAGGAGTTGCAGATGTTGCGCTCGCGCTTGAAGCGTCGCTTGTCGAAATGAGGTAAACCGTCATATTTTCGCTTGAATTTGCGAAGTTCGTGTCGGTAACTTTTCCTGTCAAATTGAATGCGCTTGAATAATATTCGCTCGTTGAATCAAGAGTTACGCGCGGAGCATAATTATCGCATTTTAATGTAACGGTCGTTGTGCTTGTCCGCTGGTTTTCGTCCGTCGCCGTAAAGGTAACGCTCTGGCTGTCTTCAACTTTTCCACTGCTAATTTCAGACCAATTGATAGAAACAGAATATGTTTTTCCGCCGGTCACAGAAGTTTCACCACCCACCGTAACAGCAGAATTGCTAGATGTAAGTGAAGCAACATTCGTATCAGTTACAAGAACTGTAAGAGGAGCACTAGAATCTGTCGTGCTTGTAGAGCCGTCGCTAAGCTCAGAAGAAGCCGAGCCAAATTCGTACACAGTAATTTCAGGAACTGTTGCATCAAGCGTAAGTGCAAGAGGTGAGCCGACAATGCCGAAGTTTCCTGCGTAATCCTCAGAAGCTATGTAGACATAGACCTTTCCGTCTGTAATGGAATTATTTTCGGCAAATGTTCCGATTGCAACGCTTGCATTGTAGTTAGAAGCACCTTGGTTCATCTGCGTCCAGCCACTTCCGCTCTCAAATGAAGCCTGTGTGAGTGAAATTTCGCTTGCAGAAAGATAATATTTGACAACAGAAACGCCCGCAACAGAAGAAGCATCGTCTCCGTCAGAAACGCTCGCCGTAAGGGTTACATAAGAAACCTCATCGAGAGGAACGAGTGTCAGTGAAGAAGCCTCATCTGAAATTGTAGGAGCGGTCGTGTCTACCATAAATTGCCGTGTTTTTGAAGATTTCTGACCGTAATCGTCAGTTGCGACAATCGTAAGTGAGCAAGAGCCTTGCTTAGTGACAGTCGCTTTTCCAGTCCAGTCATAAAGTGCGGTAGACTCATTGTAAGTCGGCTCAGAAATAGTGACTTCCGGTTTTTCTGTCTCATCACCATTTGTGATGGTCAATGTTGCCGTCGGTGTGACATTCTTAGAGACTGTTCCAGAAATTGTTACGGTTCCGCTTTCGTAAGAGCCAGATGCCGGGCTTGTAATTTCAACCTCAGGAGCGCCAGAATCAACGGCCACGAAGAATTTACCCAAAACTTTGTGGTAGACAGTATCAGAAGCCGTAAGCTCATTAACAATCAGATTTTCATCATAAGCGTCAATCTGAACCTGATAGACGCCTTCTGTTTCTGGAAGGACATAGTTCAATGAGTAAGAGGTTTTCTTTGGATATGCAATGTAAGGCGTACCGTCAAGCTGATTTCCGTCCTTGTCGTACAAGGTTACGAATATACTATTAAGCGAGTCGTCATCAGTGAATGTAATCTGGAGCTTGTTGTTGCT
Organism: uncultured Treponema sp.; assembly: GCA_937915735.1. GTDB lineage: Bacteria > Spirochaetota > Spirochaetia > Treponematales > Treponemataceae > Treponema_D. The sequence goes on along the minus strand of CALGGS010000162.1, from coordinate 30,542 downwards.
CGTCGTTCCAAAGAGGTTGGTTTCCGTATTAATATTATCTGTAGAAGTAATCTCAGAATCTGCGTTTCCGAGAGTTATAACCGGTCGGTCTGTTTCCTGATAAACAGCAAAGATATTTGAATCCTCGTTGAGCGCTGCAGATTCCGTTGAGTAGAATGTCGTTTTGTTTCCAGCGCTGTCCTCTGCATAGAATACGAATTCGAGCTTAACTTTCGGGTCAGAATCAGTATCAGCCGCGAAAATTTTAGAAATCAATCTTGTATCAAGAGTGAAGTTGATTGTGTAAACCTTTCCAAGAATTCCCGTAATTGAAGAATCAAGAGCATTAAGGCGTGAAAGGATTGAGTCGCTTTCGCTAAGGACTTTATCTAAATCCGTGCTTGCCCAAATGTCGTAAGTTACGCCGTTATCAGCAAGGTTCTGCTCCTCGACACTTCCCTTGATTTTTATGCTTCCGTTGAAGAAGGTTCTATCCTTATCTTCAGATTCTTCGCCGAAATATTCGCTTCCAGATACGCTCGGCGTAATAGAAGAAATAGTAACCGCCGGATATGTCGTGTCAACATGAACGCTCAAAGTCGTTTCATTTGAATGTCCGGAAGAAGATTTTGCAGAGAAGGTAAGCGTATAGAGATACTGACTTGAAGAAGGGGTATCAATGAATGAGCTAAGCTTTCCTGGCTCGAATGTCCAGTAAGTGTTTCCGTCAGCGTCCTCAGCCCAGTAAAGCGCGTCGCTTTCTGACCAGTCATCATCTGAATTGTCGCGGTAAATTGTCTCAGGGTCTGTCGTTCCGACGCTTTCTCCCGAATCCTCGTCAGTTACAGAAATTGTAGCGCTAAGCTCAGATACAAAGAGCGAGCTAGTGCTTAGCGTTGCACTTCCAGTAAATTTGAGTGAAGAAGCCTGGCCAGAAATAGAAAGGCTCTTCGGACTTGTAATTACGACAGTCGGAGCGACACCTGCGGTGTTTCCTTCAAATCCGTAAACCGTGTCCTGAGCAAAAACAACATCTTCAATGTCGTATCCAGTAAGAGCAAGAATATAGTATTTGTCGAGAGTAATTCCCTCAGGAAGAGTTACGCTGAAGGTTTTTGTCGAAACAGAGCTTCCCTTATCATTATGTACTGAATAATCATAAATCAAAACCCAGTCTGCGATTGTAGTCGTGTCCTCTTCAAATTCATAGGAATCGTCGCCTTCAGCAGCTTTTACCCCGGCAACAAGGGAAGAAATGTCATTCTCCACAGAATCAAAATCAGATGGCTTTGAGCTGTATGCTTTCATCCACAATTTTACGACTTCTGGCTCAATGTTTGTATTGTCAAGACCTGCACTTACCGTAACAGAAACTGTGTTTCCCGTTGAGGCCGTCTGAACAACATCATCTTCACCAAAAGCAAATTCATAACCATTAACCTGATAAGTCGGATTTGCCTCTGGATTCAAAGAAAAATAAAGACGATTATCTTCGCTTTCGGAAGTATCCTTTACATTCTCTTTAAGAACAGAAAGAGCCTCATCGTTCGTCTCAATGCCCGCTAGAATATCCTTAAGATTTGCCGCACTAAGTCCAAGTCCCTTCTTTTTACTCATAAGGGTTTTATAGACATCATCATAGAGGTAAAGACTTGAAGTAGGGTTCCCAAGCTCATCGGAAGCAGCCTCGTCGACTGTTCTTTCTCCGCCAGTAGGATTTTTATATGCCATAGTGCTGTCGCGCAAAGTAATGGCGGCATAGTAATATTCAGTTCCGCTGTCAGACGGATGAAGCTGGTAATACCGGTTGTTTGCCGTTGTCGCGGCAGAAGTCGTGTCCGTCTGATACTGTGCAATCGTTACGCTACTTCCACCCGCAGTCGCAATTTCTTCCTCACGATAAAAATCAATCTCATCACCCTCGTAAGTCTCAGAAGAAACGAGAACTCCCGTAGAATCATAAATCTTGACATCCATAAATGAAATCGCGTGATTATCAGAAATTGTTCCGTCAATCGTAAAAATTGAGCCATAAGCAGAAGCCGCAAGTCCGTCGCTTTTTACGACACCAGGATTTGAGATAATAAAGACAGGAGGCGTATTGTCAATTTCAAACTGACGGCTACTTCCGTTCGAGTCGTGACCGGCCCCATCATAGGCAGTTACCGTAACCTCGTATTTTCCGTCGGCATACCGCCAGCCATTAAAATAGTCAGGATTTTCAGAATCATAGTCATTAAGAGTCAAGCTCCATGAAGAGCCGTCAGAGCTTATATCCGCCAAAAAAGATTCGTTTACATAGCCTGTCTCGCCGCTGCTTTTTTCAAGGCTTCTTACGCCAACTGTGACTTTTGAAACCAGCTTGTCGTCGGAGCAAGTTCCGTAAAGCACGAATGAATCACGGATTTCTGCCGCAGATTCAGGATAAGTAATAGCAAGAGTCGGAGACTGAGTGTCAACCGAAGCACCAAGGCCAGTATCTTCACCACAAGAAAAAATTAAAAGCAAAAGAATCGAAAGAATCCAACCAAAAATTTTTTTAGATGAAGTTTTCATAGGACATACCTCTCATACTTTTTGTATGCCTTAATGATACTTCAAGAATTTTTTGGGGACTTGTGAAAGCTCTTATTTTAAGAAAAATCTTAGCCTGTATAAGATAGAATAAGAGTAACTTGCTGAGCCATTCGAGATTTTAGAGAAAATTTTCAGTCCGCCAATTTAAATTCCCCGGCAAGGATTTTCTGAATAACCTCGTCCTTTGGCATTGGCTTTCCGAACAAATAGCCCTGAATTCGCTCGCAGCCTATTGATTGCAAAAACTCGAAGGCATCTTCCGTTTCAACGCCCTCCGAAAGAGTCTGCATTCCTATGTCATTTGCAAGCTGGACGATGTTTTTAAGAATCGGGCGGCTTTTCGGGGTGTTCGTAAAATTCCGTAAAAAAGCCATATCGATTTTCATCATATCGAATTCGTATTCCTTTAAAATGTTAAGACCTGAGTAACCTGAGCCAAAATCGTCAAGCCAGAGAGAATATCCCTTGTCCTTAAGCATGTGAAGCGTCGTCTGAAGGGGCTTGCCGTTCTCGCTCAAGGCACTTTCCGTAACCTCGATGTGAACGAGCTTCTTGTCAATTTTATTTTTTTCGACATTTTCTTCGAGAAGAGAAACAATATCCATAAGCTCAAAGTCGAGCCTTGAAAAGTTGATTGAAATCGGCAAAACAGGAATATTTTTTTTAGGAGCGTCGAGAATGTCTTTACAAACGCTCTTTAGAATGTATGCGTCAAGCTTGTGAATCTGGCGGTATTCCTCGAGAACAGAAATAAAGGCATAAGGCGGCATAAATCCGTATTTCGGGTCAATCCAGCGTGCAAGAGCCTCAAAACCACAAAGCTGCTTGTTCTTTGAAAGGACGACCGGCTGATAGTAAATATGAATGTAACCCTCGGAAATCGCCTTGTCTATATTGTTGATGATGTACTGCTTCCGGGCAAAATCTTCCGCACTCGCCGTTGTATACTCGCAATAATCGACATCAAATTTCTTTTTGATGCTGTCGCAGGCATAGCGGGCAAAATCGCAGGCAGTGTTCGTGTGGCAGGCAACATCCTCAGGAATGTAAGAGCCGACCTTAAGACCAAGCTTTACATCCTCGTCCGTATCAACGATTTTCTGCCTGATTGAAGAAATCTTTTCCTGAAAGACATATTTTATTTCATCTGCGCTAAGATTCGCCATTGGCTCCCGCCGTGTAAAAACCACGAAATGGTCATCAGAAAAACGCGCGACAGGGTCATCTTTAAATGTGTACTGAATCGTGTGGGCAACCATATTCAAGAAGCGGCTGCCCTCGTCAAAGCCGTGCTTTTTGTTGTAGCTTGCGAAATTCGATATGTCAAGAAAAAGAAAGATTCGCGAGAGAAAGTCTTCCTTGTCCATACTGCGGATTTCACCGACCCGATTTCTGAACGCAACCATATTCCCGATTCCGGTTCCCTCGTCCGTTACGGCAATTTCTCCAAGATAAGTGTTGACATTCTCGATGTGCTCGGCCTTTTTTATTTCAAGCAACTTCTGATAATAGCGGGTAATGTTTATGGCAGAAATAGAAAGCCAGACCGTAAAAAGATTCATTTTAAAGCCAAAGGTAGCGGGCGTAACCGAGTCACAAAGCCGATAAAAAATAAGGAAGGATGCCGTTATAATTAACAGGGAAACAACAGGCCGCCAAATCATAAGACCGAAGACAAAAATTTCCATCGTGACAAAAGTAAGGATGTGCTCACCCTTCGCATAGTCAAGATATGAAATGTAAGTTCCGAAGGTAAGGGCCACAGCGGCAAAAAAGAGCATCGTAGCCTTGCCCATATTCCTGTTGTTAGTTTTACCTGTTATAGACCGATAATTGAAAACAAATAGCCAGACGCCAGAAAGAAGAAGAATAAGATACGCGCTTAAATGCTGGACTATCCACAAAAAAGACCTGGCTTTTGAATCAAAGATAATGTGGTAAGAAACATAGCCAATCATAAACAGCTCAAGAGCAATGACAAGAGAAGCAAGAATCATACCTGCACGGGCGTTGTCTGCGTCAAAATAGCGCTTGAAAGCGTCACTGTAGCCCTGTAAGCCGAGAAATTTCCGCAAATATTTAACAGGCTTCTTAAAGAATCTCTTTAGCGTACCCAAGTTCTTACCCTTTATTTATGATACCCCCAAAAAATGATTCTGTAAACAGTATCAAATTTAAATATTGAAATTATGTCTCTTCCCCAGCCACCGCAAAATATCGCCTGCAAAGGGCATGATAATCAATGCAGTTGTCAAACTCGCCTTTTGCCGTGCAGACATTCCGGCTCTGGTTCAATGCGTTCACTGCGAATTCTTGGGCCGTCACCTCTTCATAGAATCTTTTTGCATAAGAAAGCATTTCTGAAATCGCAAGCTTTACTTCTTCGCCAGAGATTTTTTCGTTTTGTTTTCCGTTCGGAGCATTTCCCAAAAAATTTTTTTCTTCCGCATTTTTTATTGAATAAAAAAGTGCCGTCGAAACCTCAAGCCTCTCTTTTTCCTCAACATTATTTTTAAGAAGATAGATATAAAGAGGAAGCTGGAAGTCAATCACATTTTCTTTTTTTCCATTTTCCTGAGCCTTGACCGTAAGATTAGACGGCATTGAAGAAGTTTTAAAATCCACAATCGCAAATTCACTTTCATTCGGACTCGATAAAACACAGTCAATTTCCCCGGAAAGATAATAGCCACCGTCATTCTGTGGCGTAGCCAAAGAATCCGGTAGCGCCTGAACCGATTTTTCAAGGGCGTAAACCTTGTAGCCGCTAAAAATATCGCAGAGATGCGCTAGAGACTTTTCCAGCACCCTGAAATTCGCATTTTTTCTGGCATTTTTTTCATCATCGATTCTATACTGAGAAGAAATGACTTTTATTGTCGTCGTGCTGACAGTCTTTTTTCCGTATTCCGATTCTTCATAAATCTCTTTGAACACAGATTTTTTTGCGTTTTCCGATGCATCAAGGGCCTCATTTACTGCCAAAACCAAAAGCTTTAGGTATTCTTCGCTAAGCTTTTCTTTATCATCATCGCTTTTGCAAAGCTTAAGCTTTTCCTCTTCAAGGTGAGTAAAGAAATTCTCAAAAATTTTATGATTTACCTTTCCGATAATAAATTGGTCGATAAGCTCAGCCTCGTTGTCAAGAGGAGAAAGCCGCAGGACATTTTTAAAAAGCCATTTTCTCGGACAAGAAAAATATTGCTTCAAAGTGCTCTGAGTTATCTCGATTTTTCCCAAAAGCAGGGGATTTTTTTGTTTTTTGCCGGACAGATTTTCTTTAAGACAGTGAAGCCGGGCCTGAATCATCTGAATAAATTTTTCGTCCTTTACAAAATGTCCCGAATCCTCGGAAATGCCCATATTTCTCGCCTTCCATCTTTGAAAGCCGTCGTATTGTTTTTTGAAGTGCCCCTTCGCTTCGCTCAGAGTCCCCTCCCCCGCTATTACTGTTTTTTCCATTTTTCCGTAAGCAAAGCCGTAATTTCCGTTGTAAGCGTGCCTGCTTGCCGTAAAAAAAGTTTTTTCGGTGGAAGAATATTGATACATTTTGACAAAATCAAAGGTCGGGTCACAGTCCGCAAAGCCCAAAGAAGAATCAAGCTCGCCCATTTTAATAAAAAGCCGCCGTTTGTTGTCGTTCAAAAAGTCCAGAGGCTTAAAGGAATCTGCTACGGAAAGGGAATCCTGAGTTGAGTCCACGACAACCTGAATTTTATAAGGAGCCGCCGCCGCGCTTCTGTAGGGATAAACCTGCAAAGAGCGATTTTCTCCCTGCGAAAGATATTGCACCCGCGACAGATGGGAGACAAAAAAAGAGTAAGGCGAAGAAACCTTGTAATCAGGAAATCTCTCTTCCAAATCTACAATTTCATTCAAAGTAGTGATACAGCGACTCAAAACATTGTTTGAAAGCTCCATTTCCTGAAAAGAGGCCATATCAAAGAAAGTCTCGCGGAACTTTTCGTAAGCAGAGCGTATTTCACTGAATTTTTTTGCATGAACCATCGGAGGCAAAAGCTCTGCCAGATTATTATAAAGATTCTTTATCAGCTCGTCCTTGTTTAGTCCTGTTCCGTTGTCATTTTTAGGATTACTAAAGGCTTCGTCCCACACGGTTTTGAGTTTTCCATTTTCAAAAACACTCTCCCCCGCCGTGCAAATGCAGTTGTTCATTTTTCCAAAGAGCAAAAGATTTTCAATCGTCGCCTTATTTGCCCAGGGTAAATCCTCGTTCAACAGGAGATTTTTTACGCTTTCATAAGAAAAGGTTTTTTCGACACATTCAGAAATCTGACTGAACAAAGAACCAGCGCCATAAGTCGAGAGAGGCCGGCTATAACGAATTGTATGGGGAATTTCATAAAGAGATAAGGTTCTGTCAAGATATGAGCCAAAGCTGTCAAGATTCGGCACATTGACAGCCATATCGCTCCAGGAAATTTTTTCCTTATCGTGTTTTTCCCGCAAAAAATGAGCGACGGCACGAAGCTCCAAGGAGGAATTCTCAAAAAATAAAGACTCATACTCCCCTTCTTCCTCTGGAACTTCAATAAAATGAACGCTTTTTTCAAGAGAAAGCTTGTGACGGTATTGCTCCCAGTCTTCAAGGGTCTCAGGATAAACTAAAAAATACTCCCGTCCGTCACCTGAAAAATCAGGCTCAACCCAAGCAGGGTCAAAAAGTCCGTTCTTGTCTAAGAATTCCCTGTACCTCTCATAGAGAAGAGAAAAATCCTCGTCCTCCTCATCAGTAAAATTATGTTTTTTATATTCCTCGTAAAAAGCAGAAAGCTTTTCGTCACCATTGTCACTCTGAACAATGCGCTTGCCTTTCTGAGCGTCACGCAAATTCTTCCACATTTTCAGCGAAGGCAAAATTGAAGAAATCCAGTCCGCAAAGCCACTGGCCTCACGAGAGAATTCCCTTGAAATGAGGCTTTTAAAAAAATGCTTTTCGGCGTTTTCTTCGATAAGGCATGAGACAAAAATCTTCCGCATTAAGGACGGAACGCTTTTTAAGTCCTCAGACTTTCCGCGTATTCTCTCGCCCTTGAATTTATCCCAGGCCATAAAGCGTTCCATTGCCACGGCCTTGGTGTCTGTATTCTCGATACACCAGTCCGCCCACTTATTGCAGGCTACATCGGTGGGAAAAACGAAAACTGCGTTATTATTTGTAATTTGTTCGCTTAAAACTGACTCAAGATTTTGCATTAGACTAATATCTCCCAGATAAAAAGCGGGAATCTAATCCCGAATTTCTAGTTCATTCCAGAATTCAGGGATTTCCTGCCCTACCCTCCAGAAGGAAAGCCTGTTTATTCCGCTTTCCTTGTATTTTCCGCATCTCTGAAGGGTTGATTCTATCGTATCATAAAAAACAGTGACACGAGTTGTTTTGTCAAAGGTAAAGCTCAAATCGCCATCCTCGGATTTTCTGAAATTCTTGACCTTATTTGCTTTTACTAAATCCTCAACCTTGTACATTCTGTATGCCTTTCGCCCCACATCCTCGTTGTTCCAGGCGCGTGCGTAAAAATGGCAGCCCATTACGAGCTTTTCTTCCGGAATTACGGTTTTCGCGTAGTCGGCAATTTTCTGTCCCCAGGCAAATGAGGCTACCGGCCCCGGCACGCTCGTTGACCAGTGCTCGTCGTAGGCCATCACGATGATTTTATCTACAATCTGGGAAAGCTTGGCATAATCGTAAGCATCTCTTTCCAGGGTTTTTAGCCGGGCCGGAATCGCCACAGTAAGCATTTTCCCCTTCAGGCGTTTTTTTAAGATTTTAAGGAAATTCCAAAAATTTTCGTCATCCTCTTTCATCACAAGCTCCCAGTCAATCTGAAGCCCGTCATAGTCCTTACACTCGTTCACCAGCTGCTTTATGATTTTATCCCTTAGCTTTAATTTCGGGTCAAGAAGAAGATGCGTCTGAGCCTTTGAGTCCACGCTCGAAACAAGGTGAATTCTTCCCTTAAATTCAGGAAAACGCTCGCTTCGTTTCGGAACGCTCACAAAATCAGAAAAATTATTCACGGCATTCACAAAATATCCGACATCTGTAATCGGATAATCATTTAAAAGCGAGCTTTCCTCGCCTATCATCACATAGCCCCAGATTTCTTTAAAGGCAAGCTTTTGCGGAAAATCAACAGAGTCTTGGCTTTCCTGCGAATTAAGATTTAGAATTGACAGACAAAAAATAAGAATTGAAAAAAGTAATTTAGATTTTCGGTTCATATTTGATTATCGGCAATTCAATCACAATTTGTTTACACATCAAAACCGATTCGCCCGATTTTTTTGTTGTGCTCGAATTTTTCTTTCTGGCAGTAATTTTCCAAATCCTTGACGGAGGTTTTCTTTCCAGACAGAACCTCGTTCATCGTCGCCTTTCTGATAACATTGTCGATTTCAGCCCCCGTAAGCTCGTAGCTTGAAGCCAGCTTTGAAATTGATTTGTCGTCGAGCCAGTTGATTTTGCTTTTCCAGATTTTTTCCTTAATTTCAAGATTCGGCTTTTCAAATTTAATTTTGAAGAGAAACCGCCTTTCAAAGGCATCGTCAAAATTTTCAGCGAAATTCGTCGTTACGACAAGAATTCCCTCCTGCTTTTCAATGCAGTCCAGCAAAATTGACTGAATGTGATTCTCGTCGATTTCAGCACCCTGTGTCGGGCGCGAAATTCTGTTCCCAAAAAGGGCGTCAGCCTCGTTAAAAAGCAGAATCGGGATTTCCTCGCCCTTAAGCTGGGAGAGCTCGCAAAAATGGGCGTATTTTTTAAACAGAATCGAAATATTCTGCTCCGTGCCTCCGTGCCAGCAGCTTATCGTAGCACCAATGTCAACATGAAAGATTGCCCTCCCCGTTTTTTTAGCAATCTGAAGGACAGTCTCAGTTTTTCCAGTTCCGCTCTCACCGTAAAGCATTACGCACACGCCCTTCGGAAGCTTGTTTTCCACAAGACGAGTCTGTATCTCAGAAAATTTTTCCTTTTGAAGATAATCACAGAGATTTTCAACATCCTTTCGGATATTCTCTGAATAAAAAAGCTCCTTTCCGGCAATCTGGTCTGGATATTTAAGCTCTTTTTCACGGCTTAAAAGTCCTTCCCTTAAAAGTGCAGAGTCATTTTTTATGACGGCCTTCACTACTCCATCAGGAATTCTGAAAAATTTTGATTTTGAAAGCGGATCGTCAATAGAATCAGAAACGATGTAGCCTTTTTTTTCGAGGGCAGAAAAAACCTCCGAAAACTCCAGAAGCCTCAGAGGATTTGCGCCTGCATCATTAGCGATAATCGTAAGATTCACGGGACGCTCGTTGCAGTCAAGATAATTGACCAGGATACATACAAAAAGAGCCGCCTCCTCGTCATTAAGTGAGAAAAATGCTTTTACGCGCCTGAACGACATATCAAGCTCAGGAGTCCTGTTTATTGAAAAAGAATATTTCTTAATATTGTTGTAGACAGTAAGCATACTGTCCATAATCAGGTTCATTCGTCCATAAATATCAGGCATTACTTTATCTCCGTATCATTTTCAGGCTTTATCCTATAAAAACTGACATAGCCGTCCCCGAGACAATCTCAAAAATCATCAGGATTTTCCCGATAGTAGCCGGGCGTTCTTCCATTATTATCTTTTTCACCGGCAAATTTTTTAAAATCATCGTCTTCAAGCATCCAGTTGTAAATCGTCGGGTCTGAATTTGAGGCCGCATAATGAAGGACATTTCTTCCCTCATTGTCACGGCTGTCCCAGATAACGCGGTAAAATCGAAGCATTCGGATTACAGCAGGATTTTTGTTAATTTTGGCGACGAGCATCATAACTGTCATTCCGTCAGAATCGGCAGAGTTGGAATCATAGCCAAATTTAAAGAGCGTTTCAAGAATCTCAGGATTTTCATTTCTGCAGGCATAAAAAATATGCTCTTCCTTCATTTTTCGCAAAAATAATTCAAGTACATCAGCTGAGTGACCATAGCAGAGAACCTTTTCAAGCGCGCTTTCTCCAGAATTGTCGACTTCGGAGGTCGAAAACGCAGGAAGAATATAGCGGGCCATTTCTGGATTTCTGTTAAAGGCTACCTGATGCAAAAGAGTCTCGCCCCTTTTTGTTTTTTCCCGAATATTCGCACCGTTTTCCATAAGGGCTTCAACCACTGCAGGAGAAGAATTCCAGATTGCGCACGCAAGCAAGGGGGTAAGGCCATCTTCATCGCTTTCTTCAATATCAAAGCCAAGCGTCAGAAGATATCTTAATACATCAGGATTCGGATTGAAGGCCGCCGCAGTTATCAGGACGCTTATTCCGCCATAATTTTTTACATGAATGTCAGCTCCGGACTCAACGAGAAGGCGCAGAACCTCAGGGTTCTCACATTCTTTTGCGGCAGCAAGCAGCGGAGTCGCATTCCATTCATTTTTTGCCTCAAGGTCAAGTCCTGCTTTTATAAAAAATTTTACCGTCTCAGGGTAGCGGGAAACGGCGGCATAATGCAGAAGCGTGTTTTTATTTTCATTCTGATAGTTTATGTCAAATCCGCAGTCGAAAATATGCCTTATGAAGTCGACATTAGGACATGTTATGACGGTCCTCTCAAGAATAGTATTTTTTTCGCCCTCTTCAAGCCTGTCAAAATCCTTTGAAAGCAAATCAAAAAGCTCAAAATTTGCACTTTCTATCGCATAAGAAACAGCTTCCATAAATTTTTCGTTCATATTAATTTTTCTCCCACAAACAATTCATATATCTGTTACTGAACTACAAATTGTCAGCATTATCAGAATCTGAAACAGTCACATCAGAGCCAGAATCTCGCTGAAGGATTCCGTTTTCGTCAATAAACCAGGTGCCGTAATTGCTAAGGGCAAATTTCTCGTACTCGCCCGAAACAAAAGCTCCGGAAAGAATCTGTGTTCCCACCGTATACGAAGCAGGAGTTATTGTCGCGACAGGAGCAGAGGAGACAAGAGCTTCAGGAATAATTATAGTTTTTCCGCTCGCAAGGTAAATGTCATTTTTCTTGTCATCCCCTGCGGGAATGAAGGTTGAGCCGGTGATTGTAACATTGTCGTTACAGAAAATTGCCCCACCCTTTCCAGCAGCCTCCTCGTTATTCTGAATCAGGACATCGCTCAGTGTAAGTGAGCTTCCGCCTCCAACATGAATAGCTCCCGCCCCGTGAGTCAAGCCCTTTGCCTTATTCCAGCTGATTTCTCCGCCAGAAATTAAAACCCTATCATAACCGCCAAGACGAATAGCGCCGCCACCATAAAGGGCAGTGTTGCCACTAATTTTTGTATCGACTATTTCTACAGTGTTCGTTCCGTAAGTGTAGAGGGCGCCTCCATAGTATGCAGTATTTCCGCTTATCTCTGAACCTGAAATATTCAAGCGGCCGCCAGAAACATATACAGCACCACCATACCCCTCAGTTTCATTATTTGTAATAGAAGTATCACTTACTGAAAGGGAACCGCTGCCAATTTTTATAATGCCGCCTTTATTTCCGTCAATCGCTGACGACTTTATCTCAACATCACAGTTTCCGCTAATTCTCAGTCCCTCATAGTAATTGTTTTCAAGGACAAGATTTTCAAGAGTGAGTTTTCCTTTTCCGTCAGCTACAATTCCACGACTTGAGCTGTTTTTTATGAAAAGATTTTTAAAATTCACAGGCTGCTGAGAATTTACCGTAATTCCTCCAGAAATTCCGTCCCTAGAATTTCCGCTTTGCCCCCGAACCGTAAGATTTGTAGAAGCGCATGAAGAAAGGATTTTCACCAGACCTTCCCCGCTTTCCCCTAAGCTGCCGCTTATAATGATTTCGTATTCCTCAGGCTTTCTGACATCAGACAAAGCCCTTGAAAGCGTCAGATACGGATAAGACTGAGTTCCATTTCCCTTTGTGTCATCGCCCGCCGCAAGTAAAGAAGCCGTACCCGAAACATAAATCTGAGTAAGATAAATCGTTCCGTCCGAGGCAATCGTCCAAGTGTTTCCGTCAGAATCTTTGGCAAGCTCAAAATTCTCAAGAGCATTCAAAGTCGCCGCTCCGGAAAGAATTTTCGTTTCGAGTGAGTAAAGCTCCGGCTTTACGGAGATTTTTGGACTTTCCGAAGACAGCGAATCGCTTATCTCAACGGTGCAGCCCGAAGAAAGAGCTATGTCATCTGCAACAGAAACAAAACCACTCAAATAAAGAGAGCCTTTTCCGACAGAAATTTTACCGCCGGAAATCTTAAGATTTTTCAGAGTCACAGGAACGCTTGTGTTTACAGAAAGGACGGTGCCGCCCCCTCTAAGAATGTCCCGGCCTGAGTCAGATGTCGTTTTTCCTGAAATCGCAAGAGAATAGGCAGAAACGCTTTCAAGAGAGACATTTTCGCTTACAGCTCCGCTAATCCAAATCGTATAAGATTTAGAATTCTCCGCAATTTCGTTGATTTCTGAAACTGCCTTTGCGACTGTAGCAAAGGGAGCACTTTCTCTTCCATCACCGCTTTCATCCGAGCCGCTTTCAGAAACATAGAAATCCAGGAATTCCGTCCAAACAGCCCAGAGCATAAGGTCCCCTGTGCTTCCCTTTGAAATTCCGGTTATTCTGTCTGTAAAAGTCTCGCCGTCATCGCTTGAAATATACCACCCCTCAAAATGATAGCCATTTCTTGAAGGCTCAGTAAAAGTCAGTTCATCTTCGACTGTGTAGCTTTCAGGATTCTCGCCTTTTTCGCCGCCGTCAAGCTCATAAACAATTTGATAAGTTATTGTCTGCCATTTTGCGTAGAGCGTAAAGCTTTCTGTTATGGGAGTGTCAAAATCAAATTCCTCGCCATCTTCACCGCCAGATGTGTACCAGCCGCAAAAATCATAGCCCTTCCGCACAGGGTTATCAGGCTTTGTAATGGTCTCCCCTGATTTTACGACCTGATAGTCAACAGCTTTTCCGCCAAGACTTTCAAAGCGAACAATACGCTCATCATCTTCAATTTCAGGATTTTCAATCAGCTCCCATTTTGACCAGAGAGTCATGCTGTAATCTACGGCGGTCGTTTCAAGGTCAAATTCAACCGTGCAAGAGCTGTCTTTGTAGCATTTCAGGTTAAACCAGCGGGAAACAGGAATTTTTTCTTCAGGAATCACACCGCCCTTAGGAACAGTCACGGCCTTTTTAATGGCAGATGTATAATCCCTGTCAAGAACTGGATTCTCCTCGTATAATTCTTCCAGAACCTTAAAAATGTCAACATCAAAGAAAGTAACCTTCAGCTCGTTTCCGGTCGAAGCTCCCCAATCAAGAGTCGCGGTCACATCCTCAGTTTCCCCTCCCCCCAAATAAACAGACAGATTTTCATCAGCCTCGTATGAAGAGAATGCAATCTGAGTTCCGGCGGCATCATAGCCATACACTTTGATTTTGTAATTTCCGGCTTCAAGACTATCTGCCGTAAGAGTTTCGAGAATTATGCCGGCGGACGAAAGATATCCGTCCTTGTCCCCGGTTTTTGTCGCCGGCAAAAAGTACAGCCCGCCATTCTTTGAATTCGCAAGCTCCGCCTTCCAGGATTTTATGTCAGTGATTTTGTAATATGCAGGACCGCTCGCGTCTGACTCCGGCAACAGCCTCGTAATGCTGATTTTACCAGAATCTTCATCGCCAGAACCAAAAAGAGCACTGCACGAAAAGGATAAGACTTGCAATGCAATTAAAAAAGAACTTAGTGCAAATTTAGAAAAAAATTTTGAAAGCCTAAACATTTTCTATAATATATCTCAAAAATAGAAAAATGTCTTGTAACAGTCTATTTAAGGCCTCAATCGCTACACGCGCTCAAAATTTTCAGCAGAATACACATAGTCAACGCCGTACTCATTGATTACAAAAAGAGAGCCCTTCTGCGGACCCGAAACAATCTCCCCAACGCAAAGATAAACCTTGTCTTTTTCAAAATAATCACAAGCTTCGCCCACATAGCGGATTTTATACAATGTTTTTTCAGTTTTGTTTTCCATAGCATTTAATTATCGGAAAATACAAAGAAAAACTATAGCCAAAATATCGGGGCAGCCACCTTTAAGATGTAACACTTCATTTAAGGCTGAGAAGGAAAATTTATGTAACACCCTGTTTAAGAAAAGCTTTTTTACAGCTTTAGGGAAAATTCCTAAAAAGGCCTAAAATCGACCGATTTCACTTCAATCGATAAATTACTCAAAAAATCAAAATCGACGCGTTTACGGCCTTTCTCGTGCGAGTTTTTATTACACATATATTTTATATGTAAACACATATTTTTATTATGATAACATATATTTTTTATAACATATTTTATTAGTTTTTTACATATATATTTTATATGTTTACATACATTCTTTCATATTTTACATAATTTTCATAGATTTTTTCTATTGATTTTTCATAGAAAAAAACATATAATATTTTTCGGGATAATTTTTCAAAAAAGGTGGGGAACAAATGAAACGAATTTGCGTCGCTATTCAAAAGGGCGGGGTCGGAAAAACTACCGTCAGCGTAAATCTTGCGGCAGAGCTTGCAAAAAATAAAAAAGTCGTGCTCATCGACGCCGACCCTCAGGGCAACAGCACGAGCGCTCTTTTAGACTCCTTCGAGCACGAGCTGGCGGATATTCTTTACGGAAATGTCGCCGTAGACGAGGCAGTCCAAAAAACAGGCGTCGAAAATCTCTACATCATTCCGACAGCCGCAATCGACGAAAAAGGAAACAATCAGCTAAAAAAATACCGCGCAAACGAAGCCTCTGGAAATCCTTTCGCATTTGCGGACATCACAGACGCACTTTCAGAACAGGGCTTTGATTACTGCATTTTTGACACATCACCGAACTTCGACGACTTCGAGGAAAACATTATGGCGGCAACTGACGAAACCCTGGCTGTAGTAATGCCTGACATCTTCTCTCAGGACGGTCTTCAAATCTTCGAAAACAATCTCCAGAATTTCAAAAAACGAAAAAGAGTCAACAATCCGGTTTTTAAAACCTTCATCTTCAACGCCGTAAACCTCTCGACAAAAATGGCAAAGGACATTTTAGCCCAGCTGAGCACAAGCGAGCTAAACTATGTCACTGTTCCCCAAGATCAGAATTTCAGAAAAGCTCAGGGAGCAAGAAAAACAGTCCAGCAGTTCGGTGCAAAATCTGACACGCTTACGGCATTCGAAAAACTTGCAGAATTAGTAAAATAGGGTAGGGGAAAAATGGCAATTCCAATCAAAAAATCATCTTCTTCGGCATCTCTTAAACAAAGTGTTACATCATCTTTAACTGAAGAGGTTCAGAATCAAATAGGAAACAACACGAAGCTGGACACAACGGACTACACGGCCCAGTCAGTACCAACGACGGCAGAAAGCTCGGAAACTAAAGGAAAACGCTCTGACGATGTGGTTCAGCTCAAATTCTCAAAGGGAAAAAGAGCCGAGGCAAAGGCTTTTTACGCACTCTACGACTTAAAAATGAACGCAGGCTTTGAAATGGCCTATGAGTTCTTAAAGGAAGAAGTGAACGCAGGCAGGGTAAAGCTCTCAAAGAGCGGCATTCAGAGAATCAAAAAAGAGGGGGAGTAACGGTCTTAAACAAACTGTTACATAAAATTTATGGCAAGAAAATCAAACAAAACAGAAAAAGCTTTAGTACCTCAGGATAACTCGGTATCAGAGCTTTTTGATATGGTCTTAGAGCAGCCGGAGGACAAAAAGCTTCTCAGTTATTTGCCCGGACTCTTTACAACGGCCTCACTCCCTTTTAAGAATGTCAAAAAAACATCATTTACCCGAAAAGGAAGCCAGGGCTTAAGCCTTACCCTCACATCCCCTCTGAATGTCCCTTATGGTCGCTATGGCAGGCTTCTTCTTACGATTCTTACGACACATGCGGTTCTTTCAAAAGAAAAAGATGTTCCAGTAATGATTGAGTATAAATCTCTTTCTGAGCTTTTAAAAGAAATGCTGCTTCCACGGCAAAGAGGCAAAGACATTAAGGAGCAGCTTGACTGCTTTACGAACGCAGCATTCTCTTTTGAAATGAAAAAACAGGAGTTAAAAGCCAGCTATCTTTTTAAGGATTTGTATGAAGACGGAAATTATCCAAAGGAAGATGTTCAAGTTACGACAAAATCAACCGGCGCAATTCTTTTTACAACCGGAGTCCAGTATCAGGAAGTAAAGGATTCTTCGAGCGACACAAAATTCGGAAATTTTAAAATCATAATCTCCGCTGAATTCGCCCACTTCTGCCAGCAGCACGCCGTTCCAATCGATTATACTGTTTACAAAAGTATTTCAAGCACAGTAGGAAAGGACATTTATGCCTGGCTTGTTTTCAGGAACAATGGTCTTACAAAGCCAGCCTTTATTCCGCGAGAAAAATTAGTCGAGCAGTTTATGCCTGTTACCGAAAAGCAAGATAAGAACACCGTCAATGTAAACTATGCCTTTATTATCAATCAGATAAAAGAAATAAAAAAGAAATACTATCCAGAAGTAAACATTGAAATCGATAAAAATGGAACGGGAATTACTTTGCACAAAAGTCCTACTCCAGTTTTAAAGAATGACACTCGCTATGCTCTTATAACTTCTACAATATAAAGTTGTAACAGTCTGTTTAAGCAAAAAGGATGTAACAAAGTGTTTAAGGAATTTTTAGTTTTCAACATTTTTGAGAAAGTTACTATTAGTTCCCTAAATTTATTAGAATTTATTTGAATATATAGTAGATTTTAACAAAGTGTGACATCTTTTAAACAGACTGTTACTTTTTCAGATTGGGCTTAAAAAACAGCATTGAAAAATCCTTATAATACAAAAGAATAGAAAAATGATGAGTTTTCCACAGATTTAAATAGGGTGTGACATAAAATCTGTGGTTTTAACACCCTTTTGTTGATGAATTTAAACAGACTGTGACATAAAATCTTAAATAAAGTGTTACACCTTTTTAAACAAACTGTGACATCTCCTAGCGTTTTAAATAAACTGTTACAAAAAAAAACACTACAGATAGTGCTTATTCACAGAGTATTTTTATGAGAATATATTTCCTTCCGGCTTTTCTTGTTAAAAAGCTTTAAATCTGATAGTATCTTCTTCGGTTTTTGGTGCTTGCATAACGGCGGCATTTTTTGTTCGTCGGGGGTAAGCCTAACTGGGAACAGGGGCGAAATTCCCCGACAGTGCCGCTACTGTTAAAGTCAGACACCAGCCTGAAATCAGGTGCTTTTAGTGCCTTATTAATTTCTTCTTCGAGACAAAGGAGTCTTAAAAAAATGAAAAAGTTTAATTTTTCAAAGGTCGCTCTCGTATTGGGAGCCGCAGCAATTCTTTCATCATTCGTTTCTTGTCATAAGGCAGAAAAAAAATCACAGGCTAATGACAAAGAAATCCTCGTAGTTTCTTTTGGAACCAGCTACAATTCTTCAAGAGATTTGACAATCGGCGGAATTGAAAACGCAATCGCTGAAAACTTTCCAGAGTATAAAGTTGCTCGTGCGTTCACGGCTGACACAATCATCAATATCTTGAAGGAGCGCGAGAATCTTATTATTGATAATGTTGACGAGGCTCTTGTTCGTGCCGCAAATGACGGAGTCAAGACTCTCATTGTTCAGCCGACTCACCTTATGAGCGGATTTGAGTACACGGACTTACAGAAAACTCTTTCAAAATATGAAAGCAAATTCGATAAGGTTGTCCTTTCAACGCCTCTTTTGACTAGCGATGAGGATTTTTCTCTCGTAGCTGACGAAATAGCGGCAAAGACAAAAGCTTACGATAACGGCGAGACTGCAATCTGCTTTATGGGTCATGGAACAGAGGCTGCCTCAAACGCAGTTTATGCAAAAATGCAGACTGTCCTTTCTTCAAAGGGCTTTTCAAACTACTATGTAGGAACTGTCGAAGCAAAGCCAGATGTAGAGGACTTGCTTAATGCAATCAATGCAAAAGGCTCATACAAAAAAGTCGTTCTTCTTCCGTTTATGGTTGTCGCAGGTGACCACGCAAACAACGATATGGCCGGCGATGAAGAAGACTCATGGAAATCAATTTTCAAGGCGGCAGGATACGAGGTAGAGTGCGTTCTTGAAGGTCTGGGACAGGACGAAAAAATCCAGCAGATTTATGTAAAACACACGGAAGCTGCAATAGCCGAGTAATTTCATCAGGGTGCGCAGGTAAAGAAGACAGGCGGTAGTTTAGATTTTCTATTCCCCTGTCGTCTGATGTCTGCTTCTTCTTTATCCTTCGCATCCTTTTTATCACTATGAATTAGCCAGAAAATCATGAAAAAATCCCTAGTTTTAGCAATCCTTTTACAACTTTTAAATTTTAACTTTCAATTTTCAACTTTTGCCCAGGTTGCTTCTGAATCTGAAATGCTTGTTCCGCAAAAGGTCGGCAATGACGAGATGATTGCGGTTTTTGCAGGCGATGTTCTTGACGGAGAATATGAAATCGCTGTTGAATCCAGCTCTTCTATGTTCAAAATCACAAAAGCTCTTCTTTCTGTAAAAAATGGTGAGATGACTGTAAAAATCACGATGAGCGGAAAGTCCTACACAAAGCTTTTTTTGGGCACGGCCCTGGAAGCAAGTGAGGCAAAGGGCGGTTATATTGAGCAAAGCGAAACAAGTCCTGTTATTTTTGAATTACCGGTTTCAGGTCTGAATGTGCCGATAAAATGCGCGGCTTTCAGCTCAAAAAAGAAAAAATGGTATGACCGCGACATTCTTTTTGATGCGTCTAGCCTTCCGGAAACTTCTCTTGTGCTTTCTCCTGTAAGGCAGCAGAAAATTCCGCTTAAAGACGGCTCCTACTTTTGCGATGTAAAATTAAGCGGTGGAAGCGGAAGGGCTGGCGTAAAGTCACCGGCAAAAATCCTTGTAAAGGACGGACTTGCGACGAGCGAAATCGAATGGTCAAGCTCAACCTATGACTATATGAAAGTGAACCGTGAAAAATACGATTTGGTGAACAAGGACGGCATTTCTGAAGGTGAAAATTCAAAATTCCTTATTCCTGTCTTCGCTTTTGACAAAAAAATGCCGGTGCTTGCCGACACAATAGCAATGAGCGAGCCTCATGAAATTTTGTATTTTCTGGAATTCAATCTGGAATCTGCCCGAAAAGACAAAGGCTTTCCCCTGCTTCCTCTTGTTGTGTGCCTGGTGGTTTGCGGAGTCATTTTGGCAGGATGCGCACGGATTAAAAAGAGTATGCGATAAAAAGTATGAAATCTGAGATTCTTCGGCTGTGCCTCAGACTGGCGCTTCTCATACCTCTTCTTTTCTCTTCCTGTTCAAAGAATTTTCAAAAAAGCGATTTGCCCCCGGACTTTGACGGTCTTTCTTTTGAGGGGGAGTTTCCTCTTGAATATGCAAGTGCCGTAAAGGTTTGGGAATATGGGCTTCTTCGGGGTGACAGGGTATATCTGCTCACTGTTCTTAATTCTGATAAATATCTTCTTGCGGATAAAGACCTGGAACTTCCTAAAAATCTTCCTCCTGAAATTAAGGTGATTCGCACTCCCGTAAAAAAAGTTTACCTTGCGGCGACTAGCGCGATGTCGCTTTTTAATGCCATTGGCTCGCTTGATTCTGTCAGATTCTCCTCGCTGCAAAAAAACGCTTGGTTCATTGACGAGGCGAAAAATGCGATGGATGAGGGGAAAATCCTTTACGCCGGAAAATATAATGCGCCTGATTTTGAGCTTTTGTTAAAAGAAAATTGCTCTCTTGCCCTTGAATCCACGATGATTTACCATTCTCCGCAGATTAAGGAAAAGCTTGAGGATTTAGGAATCCCTGTTTTTGTAGATAAGTCGAGCTATGAAGAAAACCCGCTTGGACGCCTTGAGTGGGTAAAAATCTACGGACTGATGTGCGGAGGGGCGAGCAGGGCGGAGGAATTTTTTGGCGGGCAGATTTCTTCGCTGGATTCTTCGGTCAGAGCGGCTGAAAGGAGTCGGGAAAGCTATCCTTCGGTGGCGTTTTTTTACATAAATCCCAGTGGAATGGTGATTGTGCGCGGCGGGGAGGATTATGTTTCAAAAATGATAGAAATGGCTGGCGGAAAATACGCTTTTTCTTTTGATAAAAATAATTCAAGCCCGTCTGTCGCTGTTTCGATGGAGAATTTTTATGCCCGTTGTGCCGACTGTGAGCTTTTGATTTACAATTCTTCGATAGATAATACCCTTTCGTCAAAAGCAGAGTTGCTCGAAAAATCTGTGCTTTTTAAAGATTTTAAGGCATTTAAATCTGACAATATCTATGTGACTGGAAAAAATCTGTATCAGGCGACGGACAAAATTGGTGAGATGATTTTGGATTTACGAGCAGCGATTTACGGCGAAGAGCGGGAAATGAAGTTTTTGGCAAAAATTGAATGACAAAGCAAATACTTGTTGCAAAAACCTAAAATCTTAGGTTATACTTAGCTATGTCTAAAAAAACCGAGCAGATTTACAAGGGAATTTTAAAGCTTGAGGATTTGAAAAATCAAATTTCAATCATAAATCAGCTGGCAAAATCAAAAATTGCTTCTGAAATCAGCGAAAATGAAAGGGCAGAGCAGGCTCATCATCTTGAGAACATTGAATTTGAAATGTCTCAGGCGATAAATTCCCTTAAATTCTGGATTTCTTCTTTGTATTCTTACAACGGAAAATCTACAAGCAATGCAAAAAAATCTGCGAGCAGGGAAAACGGAAAAAAGGGCGGGCGGCCGCCTAAAGAAATCACGAATCTCAAAAAAAGAAAAATTGAGCTTGAAGAAACCGTCATTCCAGAGTTAAAACGCGAAAAATCAATTACGACCGATTTAGAAAAAGAAGAGAAAATCTCATCTCAAATTTCTGCGTATGAAAATGAGCTGTCCGAAATTGAAATCAGATTAGATGAATATCATAAAAGGTAAATGTAATGAAAACAACACGGCGATTTACATTCACTTTTTTATTTTTTTCGCTTCTTCTTGTTTTTTCGGCTCTCTTGTCACTTTGTGTCGGGAACATTCAGCTTCCCCTCTCTCACATCTTTAAAATTCTTATGGGAATCGAAGGGGGAGAGGCCTTTTCAGTCCAGGAAGTAAATATCATTATGAAAATCCGCCTTCCCCGTCTTATTATGGCCTTTATTCTGGGAGGCTCTCTCTCTCTTTCTGGATTTTTACTCCAGACATATTTTCAGAACCCGATTGCAGGCCCTTTTGTCCTGGGAATCTCTTCTGGCGCAAAAATGACGGTCGCCGCCCTTATGATTTTTTCGCTGAATTTAGGACATTCGCTCTCTTCGTTCGGCCTTGTCGCCGCGGCTTTTTTGGGCGCTTTGATTTCGACTTTTTTTATTCTGCTTGTTGCACGGCGGGTTCGGCATATAGGAGCGCTTCTTGTTGCAGGCATTATGATTGGTTACATAAGCTCGGCAATCACTGACTTTTTTATTACATTCGCCGAAGATGCGCAAATCGCAAATCTTCACGGCTGGTCAAAGGGAAGCTTTGCCGGCTTTGATATGTCAGACTGCGCTTTTTGTGCCGTGGTGATTTTCCTTACAGTTCTTGCGGTTTTTTTTCTTTCAAAACCCATCGGAGCCTACCAATTGGGCGAAGCTTATGCCAGGACAATGGGCGTTAATACTAAAATTTTCCGTCCGATTCTGATTCTGCTTTCAAGCCTGCTTTCTGCCACGGTAACTGCATTTGCAGGTCCGATTTCCTTTGTCGGCATTGCCGTTCCATTTTTAGCGAAAAGATTTTTTTTAACTTCAAGACCAATCGTGATAATTCCAGCCTCCTTTATGCTCGGTTCGATTTTCTGTATTTTATGCGACTTACTCGCCAGAACGATTTTTTCACCTCTGGAGTTAAGCATTAGCACTGTGACCTCGGTTTTTGGCGCACCGATAGTGATTTTTATGATTCTGACAAAACGCTGCTGAAATACAAGCTCCTCCCCAAAAGTCCAGTTGTTTTAGCCGAAAAAAATAAAAATTTTTCCCTTGACATAAACTGATAGCGGTACTATCATAATTTTTGAAAGAAAGTGATAGTGATACTATCAAAATAACATTTATTGCCGCTCCTCATTTCATTGCGGAGCAGCTTAAAAAGTCAATCGATTGTTGAAACAATCTTCTTGACTTTTTATAAGGGGGAAATTATGAAAAAACTTATTGCTTTTGCATCGGCAATAGCTCTTTGCTCAGGACTTGCTTTTGCTGAGACTCACGAGACTTTAAAGGCACGCACTCTTTCAACAGGTGTTGGTGACATTTCTTTTGGTGCCTGGGGACGCTCAACTTTTGAGATGGGCAGGAAAATGACATCGACTGAGATTACTGCTGATGCGACTGCGACTGGAACTGCTGCTGTTTCGGCCGCTGAAGAAGCGATGGCTGCGTATGAGACGGCAAAGGCGAATGGAACTGTAGAAGCAATGAGTGCTTCTGGAGTTAAGAGCGTAAATTTAGAAAGTGATGGCTCAAATTACACTGAATATGCAACAGCTGTCGCAACTTATGCTGGAGTGGCAGCAGCCACTGCTGGTGGAGATGCGGCAAGCACAGGAACTGCCGTTGGCAACGCAATGACGGCTTACGCTCTCGTAAACACAATGAAATCCCTTGAAACTGACGAATCTGCAACAAAAAACTACATGGGCTTGAATCCTGACTGGAGTTATGGTGCTCGAGTCGGCTTCTGGATTATCGGACGAACTCCGAACGAGCACTTCGGATTTGACTTTAACCTTGATGCGGATGCCCGCGCTTTGTTCGTTCACAAGCTCTGGGACTCAACCGAGTCTTCTAGCGACACGAACTACAACGAGGACGGAAAATATGCCGTGGCAATCGGTGACCAGGCAAAAATCTGGGGGCTTTTTGACAATCCTCTTTTCCAGACAAAGGTTGCTTTTGGCCGAATGAGGGAGCAGGTGCTTCGAGGCACAATTGGAGACTTTGGTCAGCGGGAATCAAGCGATGTAAAATCTGAGGACGACATTTTCCAGGAAATCTGGACGGCGACAGGCTTGTTTGTTTCTGCGACTGGTAGGGAAGACTCTGTTTTGAGCGGATTCCATGCGAACGCTTGCATTGATTTGGCTGGAAATATCGGTTTGACTTATGATTCTGACGGAAACCTTGTTTCAAGCAATGACAGTGCGGCTGATACGGACAGCGACCAGACTGTGGGAATGTACGAGGCCTTCCGCACGGCTCAGGCAGGGCTTGGATATACGATTCCGGGCCTTATGCAGATTAAGGCTCAGTACTGGGGCGACTCAATCGCAGCTTCAAACTTCAGATACGAGGCAAGCAAATATCTTTCTGCGCGTTCGGCTGGCTACGGTCTTAATGACTACTATGGACGGCTTGAATTCGGTATCGACTGGCTCGGAAATATGGGCGGAGCAACCAGCTTCCTTGACCCGAATCTTGACCTTGAGAAAACTCCGAACGCAAATCTTATCGAGCTCGGCTTTAAGCTTCCAATCGTAACTCGCGAAGGCTTGCGTGACTATGACCCGGAAAAGTTCTATAATTGGTACGCATGCTTGGGAACAATGGGCGTAATCGAAAAGGGCTTTATCCTCTACAAAGGACATTTGTGGGGCGGACAGGGAACTAGTAATCTCGCGCAGTATTCTTACGGCCTTGTTAATATGGCTAAAGGCGACGGAGCGGACATCTTTATGGCGGGCTTTGACTTTTTGGCTGAAGTTTGCGTAAATCCCTTCGGAAAGCAGGATGTTTTCATCGGTCTGTCTGGAAATTACAACATCACTTCTGCAAGCGCAGAGGGTAACTTCACTTACGGCGAAAACACTTTGAGCATTGCGGATTTGGAGCTTCGCCAGCATTGCTTTGCGGCAGAGCTTTATGTTAAAAAGACCTTCGCTGCAAACAATTTTATGTTTGCCGGCATTGCAGGAAATTTCGTAGTCCAGAGCATGGACGGAACAGTAAACGGCCTTGTAGACCTTTCATACAAAGCCGACACAAAGAAGTTCTATATGCCAATCGGCGTTGAAATGTTCTTCTAAGCTGAAAAATGAAAACTGAAAGTCAGGTCGGGCTGTGAGCGCGTGCCTTCGCCGCAGAGTCCTAAGGAGAAATCGTATGAAACGAACAGAATATTTTTATCACGGTGAAAAAGTCACCGACTCGGAGAACCGCATTTTCTCTGTTCTTTTGATTGATTCGCTCCTTGACGATTGTGACTTTTCGGCTGATGAAAAGGATTTTTGCAAGGCGAACGACTTTGCTTTTTACGGAAGCGGCTGGCAATCTTGGGATTTTGGCGGGGAAATTGATGCGGGAAAATATCAGAAAAAATATTTTCCGATTGTGCCTCAGTGGAAGCAGTATTTTAAGATTCCTGGCAAACAGCCGAAAAAACT
Source organism: uncultured Treponema sp. (assembly GCA_937915735.1). Classification (GTDB taxonomy): domain Bacteria; phylum Spirochaetota; class Spirochaetia; order Treponematales; family Treponemataceae; genus Treponema_D. The sequence continues at coordinate 5,530 of CALGGS010000162.1, read as the reverse complement.
CCGCTCAAAAAAGCTTTTGGTCGGCTCGTTTTTTATTTATCTTCGGTGGAATTATGGCGGAAAAAATCTTTATCTTGCCATTTGCTCAGTCGGGAATGTGAGATTGTCCGGCAAGCTCGGAAAGGCAGGAGCGCTTCCTCCAGTGAGCTTTTATGTGAGCCGAAAAAAGCGTTCTGTTACGGCGACATCTTATGCGGACGGAAAAACCTGGAGTGAGGGCGAGAAAATCGCGGAGCTTGCAGTTTTTTCCTGCAGGGATTTCTTTTCCCTTCGTAATCACACTAAAAAGCTTTTCGGAGGCGGGTTTGGACAACTCGAATTCTTGAACACGACTCCTAAAAAATCAAAAATCACTGTTGCCGGCTGGGAAAGCTGGTACAATCATTACGCCGAAATTGACCAGAAACTTATTAAAGACGACTTAGAGGGCTTGGCAAAGACAGAAAATCTTATAAAAAAGCATTTTCTTGACAAAAATAAGCCAGTCGTTTTTCAAGTTGATGACGGCTGGGAAATAGCTCTTGGAGATTGGGAAGGGCGGCGAACTAGATTCCCTGATGGAATGAAAAAGCTCTCTTCTTCAATCGCAGAAAAAGGCTATATTCCAGGGCTTTGGCTTGCTCCTTTTATAATCGACTATCGAAGTGAAATGGCAAAAGCCCACAAGGACTGGATTTTGCGCGACAAGAAGGGAAAGCCGATTGCCGCAGGATTAAATCCGCTTTGGGGCGACATTTTCGGAAAGGAGCAGCCGTCTCTTCCCTGGTCATATTTTTGCCTTGATTTAAGCCGTGACGAGGTGGTTTTGTATCTGGACTCTTTGCTGGAAACTGCCATAAACGAGTGGGGCTTCCGATATTTAAAGCTCGACTTCCTTTTTGCGGGAATGATTTTCGGGAATTTTAAGAATGGCGGAGCCGCTTACGAGTGGTATGACAGGGCGGTAAAAATCTTGACGAAGCGAAAAGTGAACAAAAAGGGTGAGCCTGTCGCTTATTTGGGCTGCGGCCTTCCCTTTGAGGCGAGCTTCAATGATTTTCCGCTTTCAAGAATCGGTTGTGACACAAAGGAAGACTGGGATGTGGCCTGGATAAGCCATGCAAACTTTCCCTGCAGAACCAGTGCATTCGTGAATCTGCAGGACACGCTCGGCCACTCTTTCTGGGACAACGGAATTTTTGTAAATGACCCGGATGTCGTTTTCTTAAGATATGAGAACATCTCTCTTTCCGACAAAGAAAAAATCTTGATTGCTTTGGTGAATTTTCTTTTTGCAAGTCAGATTATGCACAGTGATGACCCGGTGCGTTTTGACAGCGAAAAAGAAGGAAGATTCACGCAAAAAATCGAGACTCTTTACCGTCTTTTTGAAGATGAAGATTTTGGAGTCGAAAACAGGGACTCAACGAGCTATTTTATTTTTTCAAAAAGCGGCATCTACACGGGCTTTATAAATCTTGGGGAAAAGGCAATGGAAATTACGCGGGATGAGTTTGTGCGGAGATTCGGAAAGGCGAATCTGAATCTGGAAACAGTAGTAGAATACGCCGAACGAAAAGCACACAGTTTCGTTTTTGAAGAGCACAGTATTTCGATATATAGGGTTTTATAAAAGTATGGATAGAAGTTCAGTGATTTTTGGAAATATAATTGACAAAAAAACGCTTAAAAAAGCGGCTCGGCAGCAAAAAAAGTTCTTAAAAAAGTTCGGCGATGACAGAAACACAGTTTATCACTTAAAGGCGGTGGATAACGAGGTTTTGACTCCTGCTTTTGGTGCGAAGGTTCTTGTTTTGTCGGACGAGCCTATGGAAAAACTGCCCGAAAAATCTGTTATCATCGGAAATATCAGGATGGGATTCGGGCATTACAGAATCTCAATGGCTATGGCAAGTGCCGCTCACGCCCTGGGATACACGCCGCTCTGGCTCGATTTGAATTCTTTCCCAGAGACGACAGGAACGAAAATAATCGCTTATCAGAATAAGCTTTACTCAATGGCAAGCCGTCTTTCTCAAAAATCAAAGCTTTTCAACAAGCTCTTTTGGGATCCGCTCAACACCGAGGGCTTTAAACGGCTCACTTATAACGCCGGCGACCAAAAAACGGCCGAGCTTATGACGCCTATTCTGAATGATTTAGCGCGAGAAACGCCTTATATCGCAACCCATGTCTGGCCAAGTCAGGCAGCCGTTCACGCAGGATTTCGACATGTCGTAAACGCAATTCCTGACAACTGGGCCATGGCCCTTCATTTGAGTGAGGGCGCTTTGCATCTTGTGCAGACTCCTTCGACTTATCTTTCGTATAGAACCTTAAAGGGCTTTGCGGGCGATAAAATCTTAAATCCAATGTCAGAAAAAGATATTTGCTATGCCGGTCACTATATGGACGATGAGCTTGTAAAAAATATTGAAGAGGACTGCAAAAAGCGTCTTAACCGGATTTCTTCTAAAAAACCCCTTCGCTTCCTTTTGACGATTGGCGGGGCTGGCGCTCAGGGGGACTATTTTGCTTCTCTCATAAAAACGCTTCTTCCTTACATCAAAGAAAAAAAAGCGGCCCTTTATCTTAACATTGGCGACTATGAAAATGTGTGGGATTTCTTCAAATCAAAAATCAAAGGAATTGAAGAAATTTCCCACATTCATTTTAACGACTGGTCTTACACGAAGAATTTTGCAGAAAACGCCCTTAACGACGAAAACTGCACCGGCGAAGAATCGTTCAATCTTCATGTGTTCTGCCATAAAGACATTTTCGCTGCCGTTTACGCGACAAATCTTTTAATGCGCGCGTCCGACTGCCTCATTACAAAGCCGAGTGAGCTGGCATTTTACCCTGTTCCAAAGCTGATGATAGCCCATGTTGGAGGTCATGAGTGCTGGGGAGCGATTCGGGCAGCGGAAGTTGGGGACGGAACTCCTGAGGCTCCGAATCTTGACTGGGCAAATTTTATGTTAAAGTCCTTTGTAGAAACTCCGGATTTGCTTGAAAAAATGAACCACGCGATTATCGCAAACAAAAGAGCGGGAGTCTACAACGGCGCATACCACGCCGTAGAAAAAGCCGTAGGTTTGGAGCAAAGTGCCTTCGCTTGGGCAGGGAAGTGATTTATGGCTGAGACTAGACAGGAAAAAAAAGACGAGAGAATTCAATCAATAATTGAGTGCAGCTTCGGGCTTTTTTCTGAAAACGGAATCGAAAACATCTCGATGAACGACATCGCAAAGGAATCAAAAATTGGCGTTGCTTCCCTTTACCGCTACTTTCAGACAAAGGAAGAGCTTGCGATTGAGGTTGCGATTTATGCCTGGAAGCTTGAGAATACCGTCTTTAACGAGGTTTTCTCGACGGAAAGCTACAATTTGCTTTCGGGCTTCAGTCAGTTAAAAGAACTGCTTGAGGTTTTCGGAGACGCTCTCGTAAGCCAGAGGAGCTTTTTCAGCTTCGTCTATTATTTTGACTCCTTCATAAAAAAGGAGAAGGTGAGCCGGGAGCGACTGGCCGAGTATGAGCAGACGATTACTGAAACAAACGAAATAGTAGTCCGGGCGCTGGAAAAAGGTCTTAAGGACGGCTCAATTTCCTTCTCAAATTCAAAAAGCGAAGTCTTGTCAAAGTCTTCCATACAGGAAATGTGCACGACGATGATGCATTCACTTTTCTGTCTTGCGCAAAAGCTTTCGATTTCAGGCGACCTTCTGGCAATGGACAAAATCGTGGAGTCAAGAAAGCAGATTGAGATTCTGGTGAATATACTTCTATCGGCGCTTAAGAATTGAAAAATATAAAAAAGGGGGTTTTAAATGCTGGGATTAAAAGAAAAAACATCTTATGGACTTGGCGCAGTCGGAAAGGATATGGTTTATATGCTTTCGGCGAGCTACATCTTGTATTATTTTCAGGATATTTTGGGCGTGAGCGCGGCTGCTATGGGCGTTATTTTGCTTGTTGCCAGGGTTTTTGACGCCTTCAATGACCCTGTTATGGGCGTTGTCGTCGCAAAGACAAAGACTCGCTGGGGAAAATTCCGGCCGTGGCTTTTAATCGGTACTCTCACCAACGCTATTGTTTTGTTTCTTATGTTTGCCGCTCCCCCTCAGCTTGATGAGGCTGGACTTGTCGCTTATGCCGCAGTCACTTACATCCTTTGGGGCGTTACCTACACGATGATGGACATCCCTTACTGGTCAATGATTCCGGCTTTTACGAACGGCGGAAAAGAGAGGGAAGGGCTAACGACTTTGGCCCGAAGCTGCGCGGGAGTTGGCTCGGCTCTAATCTCGATTCTTACGATGATTATCGTTCCTTTGCTTGGAAAAATGCTCGGCGGAAAAGTTCCTTCTGAATTGGCTGGCCGCTATCCTGGAAATCAGTGGATTGAGCTTAGCGGATTTAAATATTTTACGCTCGGAGTCGCTTTTCTTTTCGTGCTCTTTACGGTGATTATGTGTCTTTCAATCAAGGAAAAATCTTCCGTCGATATGAAAACTGCAAAAATCGGCGAGATGTTCCGTGCTCTTTTGCAGAACGACCAGGCGATGTGCGTGGTTGTGACGATTGTCGTCGTGAATGTCGCTCTTTATATCACATCAAACCTTGTTATTTACTTCTTTAAGTATGATTTGGGAGGCAGAAACTGGAATGACGGTTATGCTCTCTTCAATATGGTTGGTGGCGGAACTCAGATTTTGGCGATGATGCTTTTGTATCCGTTCTTACGAAATCTTTTGAAGCTCAACAATATCAAGATTTTTTATGTTTCGATTGGAATGAGCATTACGGGTTATGCAGCCCTTCTCGTAATGGCGAGTGTCGGAGTTTCCGAAGTTGTTCCGTTTTTAATTCCGGGTGTTCTTGTTATGGCGAGTGCAGGCGTGAATAATGTAATTATCACGGTTTTTTTGGCGAACACCGTAGATTACGGAGACCTCAAAAATAAGCGCCGGGACGAAAGCGTAATTTTTAGCATGCAGACTTTTGTCGTAAAACTTGCTTCTGGAATTTCAGCCTTCATAGCTTCAATTGCTCTTTCTCTTTTGAACCTAAAAAATGCGGTGGAAAGCACAGCGGGAGAGGCGGAAATAGACTTTGCATTGGGCGTTGCCGAGTCTTCAAAAATGGGACTTCGCATCGTGATGACCTTGGTCCCAATCTTGGTTTTGATTGTGGGAGCCGTGATTTTTAAAACAAAATTCATCCTCACTGACGAAAAAGTCGAAGAAATATCGAAACAGCTGGACGAGAGAAAGTAAGCAAAAAGCGCCGGCAACTATCTTGACCTGACATCCGCTATGGAGTGGATGTCAAGCGTTATTGTCACGAACTTTTAAATGCCTTGACTTCGTAACAGTATAGTGTTACATTATAAATGTGGATAAAGAAAAGAAAGAATATGTTTTATACAAAGGCGAGAAGTTCACCGTAGAATGGTACTACACTGAGAAAAACAAAAGTCAGCCTTTTGAATACTTTAATTCACTTGATTCGCAACAACAGATGAAACTCTTGTATCTGGTAAAACGTA
>CALGGS010000161.1 GCA_937915735.1 uncultured Treponema sp. | reverse complement strand
TTTATCAAAATTTTTTCAGATTGCGGCTGACTTAGAAAACTCGAATTTCAGGCTATTAATATCAATAATAGAGCGAAGTGTTACTATCTTTTTTTGGCCAACTGGAAAATTAAAAGCAGTTTCTTCCCTAAAACCAACACAGTACCAACGTTCCCTTTTTTGTGGTAATCCAAAATCTAATGATGAAAGAATTGCTTCATGAATATCATAATGAAGTTCATCTCCTAAAATTGTTCTTATAGTATCTATGGTTTTCCCATTTTCATGAGACACCAGACCTTTTACGTTCTCAAGAAAAAAAACTTTCGGCTGATGTTTCTTTAGAATTTCACAAATATCAAAAAAAAGTGTTCCTTTAGTTTTATCTTTAAATCCAAGTTTCTGTCCTGAATAACTAAAAGGTTGGCACGGAAACCCCGCACAGAGCACATCAAAATGTTCCGGTATCAACGCTTTTGTTTCTTCTTTCGTTATATCCCCAAAAGGAACTTCACCGTAGTTTTCATAGTAAGTCTGTTTTGCAGCATCGTCCCATTCTGAAGAGAAAACACAGCGCCCGCCGTTTGCCTGCATGGCAAGTCGAAAGCCTCCAATGCCTGCGAACAAGTCAATGAATGTAAAACTAGAATCAGGTTTGCTTGTGAACGGAATTTTTTTTGCATTGAAGAAATTCTCAGCCTCGGTTATTTTTTCCTCTGCGAACGAAAATTTTTCAATAAGTTCCTTCCGTTTATTTGCCTTGGCAGAATCATTTTTCATCATCAGATAATGAGTAAGCAGGGCATAGTTTTCTTCATTTCCAGTCTGTGGAATAAATGCTTTTAATTCTTCGTAATTCTTTTTTCTTGAATTATGCTTCCCCTGATTTCGCGTTAGCGAAATCGAATCCGTGTGGCACTTCGGGGGCGTTGCGGGGGTGTCCCCCGCAGAAGGGGTAGCGGAAGACGGTTTACCGGCTGGAGCGAGGGGAAGGCCTTCCCCTCCTTCACTTGTATCCTTTAAACCGACGTTTTTTGTGGCAGAAATTGTGTTTATATCTGTGGTGTTTATTTTCTTTTGGTTTGACATTTTATTCTCCAGCTTCAGATTTTACCAAATCGTAGATTTCTTTTGTAATATAAAATCCATTAGAAATAAGTTGATTCATAAGAGGCGTGACTTCTTTTATAATTCCTGTTTTCTTGGCTTTTAAAATTATTCCGAGCGAGCCAGTAACTTTCAGACCTAAGAATTTTGCGGTCTTTTTTGCGGCATTATCATCTAAAATTACAAGGTCGGCTTCAGGCTTTTCCTGTGCAAGAATCATTACTTCAACTTCACCAGCATGTAATTTTGCCTGATACATTCTTTTTTGGCTTTCATCCGTGATTTTGCATACATGAATCCAGTCCGTATTACTTTTTATCTGCTGACAGGCGGAATCTGCTTTTTCCGTGACTTCATTAAATACTGCTTCGGGAATATAAATCTCCGAATATAATTTTTTTAGCAAATTCAAGTGATTTATGTTGCTTAGAATTATCAGCGGAGTTGAATTGACTATAACTCTAGGCATTTTTTAACTCTTCCATGAATTCATTTTTATCATCAAACTGAAAAATAGAGATGTTATTTTGACCTAAAAGTTTTATAAAATCTTCTTCTGTCATTTCTGCAATTTGGGAACAATAGCCTATTGAAACATGATGGCGAGTGTAGTAATCAAGCGCAATCAATTTTTTAGCATAATCATTGACTTGAATGCTTGTCATGTGAGTATCATATAAGACAGCTTCTGGTATTTGAACGGCAACCTGGCACATAAGTACACCTCCATCACTTAAATCAAAAGAATTATACCATGAATCCAATTTTTCTTCCATAATATAATCTGCTTTTATCCGGCAAACATCTCCTGCACTTTGTTCAGGTTGCCCTGTGAGTCAAGGGATTTTTTCCTGATAAAAAGCTTTACAGTTTTCCGGTGCGTTCCGTACAGTTTCGCCATCTGATTTACGCTAGTTCCGGCAAGAATCATCACGCTCACCGCAAGTTCCGCCCCGTCAAGCTTGCTTTTTGTGTTTGTAGAGCCAAGAGGCCGACCGAGTTTTACCCCCTCATTTTTCCTGAGCGCTAGGGCTTCTTTTGTGCGCTGGCTTATCAGGTTCCGCTCGATTTCTGCGCTCAGGCCGAATGCAAAGGCCAGAACCTTGCTCTGAATGTCGTTACCAAGCCGGTAGTTGTCCTTGATAGTCCAGACCCGCGCACCTTTTTCCATCAGAATGTTCAGCACTGACATAATCATAAAAAGACTTCGCCCCAGCCGTGAAAGTTCCGAGCAGATTATAAGGTCATCCTTTTTTACGCCCTCGAGCAGTTTCCCAAGTTCCCGCTTTTTCGGCTCAACTGTCCCGCTGATAGTCTCTTCAATCCAAGAATCGACGGTAATTCCCTGTTTTTTGCAGAACTCAAGAATCTCAAACCGCTGGTTCTCCACAGTCTGCCTGTTTGTGCTCACTCGAATATATCCGTAGGTCATGTCCTTAAGATAATGAAAAATACCCGAAAGGGCAAAGAATAAAACAGCATTTTAAACGTCGGTTTTAAATATCGCTTATATCATACAAAAACCTTGTAAATTTTGGGCGTTCCCGCCTGACGGCGGTCGGGCTTTTCGGGGTTCCGCTAACGCTTCATTGCTTCGCAACGGCTAACACCGCCCCTACAATCCCTAACGCATTGTTTAGTTCTCAACTTCTTTTACATAATCAATAAATTTCTTCAAAGACCAGATTTCACTTTGATATTGTTGCGGATATTTTGAAATGTAATCAGTCGGAACAACAAGGACAACATTTTCAGCTTGCATTTCTTTTAACTGTGGACTAGATATTCCCTGTTGTAAAGTACAAAGAAATTTCTGTTTAGACCTTAATCTATCAGCTTCATTTAGTACTTGCCTCCAACGATCTTTGCAAGTTGTCTTAGCGGCAAGAGAAATCAACTTATCTGTAGAAAATGTCATATCGTGATATGCTTTTTCAGATGGAAAAATAAAGTCTGGACGCTTATTCCCCTCTGTTACTGCTTGGGCCGTAAATGCAAGATTATTGCCATTAAAAAGTGTTGTAAGATGATGTTCAAGGCTTTTTCCAGCGCGACTTTTCCTGCGATTCAAAACTTGATTTGCCATTTCAATAAAGGCATCTACATCTTTAAATCCTTTTGTAATAGTTTCTCCATATCGAGCGTGTTCAACTGCACGAAAAAGATTATATTCAACCGCCGTCCAATCAAGCAATTTTTTGTCGGGATTTGTTTGAATATACTCGTTGTGATTATAAACTTTATTTTGGATTGATTGAGCAGTAATCGACATTTCTTCTGAACTTGGAAAATCGACTTTCAGATTTCTTATGAATTCAGCGATGGCAATAGACTCTTTTTCTTCCAATTGAATAGTTTTTTGCTCAATAAGTCGATTTGTTTCCGCAGGGCTTAATCCAAAGTAATCAAGAAATGCGTTTATATCATCTTCCAGATTAAGAACATATGCTTTATACGATGTATCTTTCAATTTTAGAATAATTACCAAAGCACCTGTATATTCAGGTTGCAAAAAAGGAAATCCCCTACCGAATCTTGTGATTCTGTATTCGTTTCTTGTGCCTTGTCCGTAATATTTAAAACAAGCAGGAGTTTTAAAATCATTCTGCCAGATAATTTCGTTGAGAAATTCTTTATTTTGACCTTTTATACCTGGCTTGTCAAAAATAAGCGGGATAGAGTTTTTAGGGATATAAATACCGTCTTGATGACCTCCGGTTTCTCCAGTGTCGTTAGCGGATAGAAATTTACAGAAAATCTTTTCGCTATTAATTGCATCCGTTATTGCAAGTGACGATAAAGTTTCCATTATAATTCTCCTAAGCAGATTGCTTTCGATTTTCTTTGACTTGCTTTATATCTTTGTTTTCAACAATATACGGTTTTATAAATTCAGCAACTGCATGAAAAAGAGGAACAACAACAGAATTTCCAAATTGTTTGTACGCCCTTGTATCCGATACAGGAATGATATAATCATCTGGATAGCCCATTAATCTTGCACATTCCCTTGGTGTCAATCTGCGAGGATTTTTACCCTCCCCTTGCCATACCAGAATTTCTGAGCCATCCTTGTAATACCTTGCCGACAAAGTTCTTGCAATATCATCAGGCTTTACCAAACCATAACCAAATCCGTTTCCCATTGAACGATGCTTCTGTGCATAAGCCTGTAAATATGCCCAAAGATTATCAGTCAATGTGTATTTATCAAGTACTTTGTTGTTCTCAAAATCAAAATACTTGTCACCATCTTGTATCAACTTTGGCTCTGTCCCGTCTGTCTTATGCAAAATACTTGAAAGCTTTATTTCTCCCTTTGGCGGAATAATCATGTTTTCAAGTGAAAAATCTATTTTGTTTTTAAATCCAACAATTACAATTCTTTCTCTATGCTGAGGAACCCAGCTCTGTCCATCAATAATTTTGTAATCGCAAGTATAGCCCAAATCCTTCGTAAGTGTTTCCCAAATAACTTCAAAAGTACGACCTTTGTCATGAGATTTTAAATTCTTCACATTTTCAAGAACAAAGGCTTTCGGTTGTTTCTCTTTTATAATTCTTGCAACATCAAAGAAAAGTGTTCCTTGTGTTTTATCTTCAAAACCAGTTGGTCTGCCAAGAGATTTCTTTTTTGACACTCCTGCAATAGAAAATGGCTGACAAGGAAAACCTGCAAGAAGAACATCGTGGTCAGGTATATCCGCTGCATTCACTTTTGTGATGTCGCCGTTAATTTGATGCTTTGAGGGGTAATTATTGCTATAAGTCTTTTGTGCGTACTCATCCCATTCTGAGGTATAAAGACATTTTCCTCCTGCCTGTTCAAAGCCTTTACGAATTCCGCCGATTCCTGCAAATAAGTCAATGAATGTAAAGTCGCCTTGTCTTTCATCATTTTCCTGTGCTGAAATTTTACGAGCAAGCATATTTACAAGTCTATCAGCTATGAAACTTTTTGGTTCAACGCTTCCGTTCATCCAACGGTGAATAGTGCTTTGATTTACCTGGAATTCAGTTGCAATATCTGCAATAGAATAATATTGTGCAGATTGCTCAAGAAGTTCTTTAACCGAACCTTGTATATATGTTTTTTCCATGATTACCTCAAAAAAAATGGGATATACCACTTGCATTATGCAAAATTTCTTCCCCATTGTCAATAATGCAGTATTTTATATCACCCAGATGACATGTATTTGGATTTTACCACAAGAACTGATATGCTAGGAAAACAGGAGAATAAATAAAATGAAAACCATAAATGTAGTAGCGGCCGTTATCATCCGCACAGACAGCGACGGCACCAAAGAAGTTTTTGCCACCCAGCGTGGCTACGGCGAGTATAAAGACTGGTGGGAATTTCCAGGCGGTAAAATCGAAGCCGGCGAAAGCCCGGAATCAGCCCTTGCCCGTGAAATCAGGGAAGAACTTGCCACAGAAATCAGCGTGGGCGATTATATCGATACAATCGAATACGACTACCCCGCTTTCCATCTTTCCATGCGCTGCTATGAATGCTCTATTCTAAGCGGAAAGCTGGAACTTTTGGAGCACGAAAATGCATGCTGGCTTTCGAAAGAGACCCTTAAATCCGTAAATTGGCTGCCTGCTGACATTACGATTCTTGATAAGGTGGAAAAACTGCTGTAAATGGGGCGTTACGGGTACTCCCGCAGAAGGGGCCTTCCAATAAGTTTAAATCATACTGTTATCCTGACCTTGTCTAGATAGCGAAATAAAATTGGTATGACGATACTTTTTGTACAGCCCCTGATTTCTTGCTTTTTTTACTTTTCTGCAATCACTTCAATTTCCAGCAGGGCACCTTTAGGAAGGGCCGCGACTTCTACGCAGCTTCGGGCTGGTTTAAGCGTGAAGTATTTTTCATAGACTGAATTGAAAGTTGCAAAATCCTGTATGTGCAATATTCCCGCTTGCAGGATTGATTGGAATCTGGCCTGATGTGTAAACAAGGTTCCCTGTAACGATTGCCTGTGAATATGGTCCGATAGCTTTCGGTGCTTTTTCAGTTGATATGATTTCCATTTTTAGTTCCTTTTATCTCCTTGCCTAAGTTCTTGGAATGTAGTATTACGCAATTATCCCAACGTATTCGTAGCCTGCTTCTTCAACAGCGGCTTTAATCGCGCTTTCGTCGACTTCTTTGGCCTTTTCCTGGCCAGCCTTTGATATAAGATTTCCCCAAACGGGATTTTTTACTTTTTTATCGCGCCCTGAATCGTGAATTTTCAGGAAGTTCAGGCGCAGGGCATTTGAAACTGCGCAGAAACTTGAAAGCCCCATTGCAGCAGCCCCAAACATAGGATTTAAGCTCCATCCGAAAGCCGCAACATAGCAGCCGGCCGCCAGAGGGATTCCAATCACATTGTAGAAAAATGCCCAGAAGAGGTTTTCGTGGATATTTTTGATGACGGCACGGGAAAGCCTGATTGCTCCGCTCACATCAAGCACAACCTCGTCAACGCCAGCCTGAGCGGCAATCGCACGGGCGGTGATTTCGTTGTCACCAGTCAAAAGCACGGTGTGGATTCCCATGTTTTTCAGCTCGCTAATTGCCTGCTCTGAATCCTCTTTAATTGTGTCCGCAACGGCAATTATACCCAGCAGAATCTTGTCGCTGGCAAAAAGAACCGGCGTTTTTCCCTGGGAAGCAAGTTTTTCAAGCTCTGTCTGATAATTGTCATTCCGAACTTGATTCGGAATCTTGTTTACGACAGATTCGATATATCTTGCGTTTCCGCCGATGATTGTTTTCCCGTCGAGTCTGGCTGAAAGTCCGTTTCCAGCCCCGATTGCAAAAGTTTAATCTGCTTTTTTTCGGCATATTCGACAATCGCTTTTGAAATGGGGTGCTCACTTTTTGCTTCCAGTGCGTAAGCAGCTTCAAGCAAATCATTTTCCGCCACACCTTCAGAGACAATGACATCCGTAACTTTCATGATTCCCGTCGTGACAGTGCCTGTTTTGTCGAGGGCGACAATCTGCGTTTTTCCCGCCATTTCCTGAGCGGCTGCAGTCTTGAACAAAATGCCGGACTTGGCGCCCATTCCGTTTCCAACCATGATTGCAACAGGTGTAGCCAGGCCAAGGGCACTTTTTTCTACGGGAAGGCTTTCTCCAGTGAGAGCGGCTTCATTAACGGCACTCTCTCCTTCTATTACGATTCCGTCAACCGGGATGCTGTCTCCCGGGCGTACTGCAAAAAGATCGCCTTTTTTCACCTGCTCAACCGGCACAGTCCTTTCTGTTCTAGACTCCCCTTCTCCTTCAACAAGCACGGCAGTTTTCGGAGCCATCTTCATCAAGGACTTCAGTGCATCAGTCGTCTTTCCCTTTGATTTTGCCTCAAGCATCTTTCCCACAGTAATCAGAGTGAGAATTGTTGCGGCTGACTCAAAATAAAACTGGTTCATCAGATATTTGATTTTTTCTTCGTCGCCAGCCAAAACAGCCCCGCTTTCATGCACTACAAGCACATTCGAAAAGCCATTTTCATAGACCGCCCCAACCGCTTTATCGCCCATGTCCTGCTGGAAGGTAAGACCGAAACGGTTCATGTAAAAAACACAGGCCGCTGCCGTGAACTGCTGCTACCGGAAGCCACAGTCTACCTTGAAGAAAGCGAAAATCCCCTGAGAAAAACAAAATACGATTTAATTGCCATGTGCGGGAACTCACGTCCCTTACAAAAAGCGGCGAATATGAAAGTATGATTCTTTTGATTGTGCAGATGCGTAGAATGTCAGGTCCAGCCAAACAGCCTTGAAGCAAAAGAAGAAATTGAAGTCAGGATATAGGTAACCGTCAATTCACATGTATTTTCCAAAAATAAATCTTTGCTCTAAACTTCTACCCAAGATGAAAGAAATTATGAGATCAAATTACAGTCGTGAAGAACGTCAGAAAATTGTTGAGGA
>CALGGS010000160.1 GCA_937915735.1 uncultured Treponema sp. | reverse complement strand
TTCCCATCAGAGATGAGGCGGTGAATGTGCGCTTTTATGCGGTCTGCCGTGTGGAAATGATGAGGCAGATGGAGAGTGTGCTAAGAGAATGATTTTCCCCGAACTTTCCAGCCAATAACTCACGGACGACAATTTGATTGAAATCGGGTCTTTTGTAAAAGAATGAAAGCATATAGAATAAAATCACAAAAATGATAAAAACGCTATTTTTTGACGTGGGGTATACCCTCATAAACGAAGATGCAGTCTGGCGACAGAGATGCAGGGAGCAGGCAGAAGAAAAAGACGCACTTGCCCTGGGCCTCACTCCATCCGACATAATGAAGGATGTCCTTGAAGCGACAAATTCTTTTAAGCCTCAGTTCCAGACGGTTATCGACAAGCACAAGCTTTCCAGAATGGTGCCTTACCGCGAGGAATTTGAAGCCCTCTACCCGGAGGTAAAAGCTGTTCTGGAAAATCTTTCCAAAAAATACAGGCTGGGAATAATCGCAAACCAAAGCAAGGGGCTTTTTGACCGGCTGGTAAAACTTGGAATAGCAGAATACTTTGAGCCGGAGCTTGTGATTTCTTCCAGCGAAAAAAATCTGCACAAGCCTGACATCAGGATTTTTGAGCTGGCTCTGGAAAAGTCCGGGGATTCGGCTTCTGAAAGCGTGATGATAGGAGACCGGATTGACAACGACGTAAAACCCGCAAAGCAGCTGGGAATGAAAAGCATTCGGATAAAAAGAGGCATCGCTTCCAGTCAGCAGGCTCCGTCAGCAGAATACGAAGCAGATTTTACGATAAGGAACCTGTATGAACTGGACGGAATTTTAGATAAAATGCAAAGGGAATGATTTAAGCTTATGTTCGGCAGCGGACAGAGGAGAAAGAAAATGACAGAAGAATTTATCACCCTTGATGAAAGCTATCTCTTGCAGGCGGCGGAACTGTTCAAGTCTGCCTTTGCTGGAGTCTTTTTGCAGACCGACATGGACAAGCCTTCGTTCAGGTTTTACACTAAAAACGGATTTACGAATCTTGAAAAGCATGTGAGCTTGTTCAAGGGAGTGAAATAAAATCGCTCCAACGGAAGAGCGAAAAGAATTTTTATACGAGATGTAAATTGCAAGAGAGGAAAAAAATAATATGGAAAACAGCGTTACTTACAAAATCGTGACGGCGGCGGACTACGACGAACTCTACGCCCTGTGGAATCAGGTTGAGCAAACCAAGCGGGCCTTGAATCCGGTGGACGACAGCCGGGAAGGAATCAGCCGTTACATAAAGCGCAATCCTTCCACATGCTTTGCGGCTCTGTCTGACGGAAAAATTGTCGGAGCGATTCTTACAGGTCATGACGGCAGGCGGGGAATCATCCATCATCTTTGCGTCCATCCTGATTTTCAGCGGAAAGGGATTGCGGCCACTCTCGTTTCAAAAGCAGAAGAAGCCCTTAAAAAAGAAGGAATCAATAAAATCTTCGGACTTGTATTTAAGGACAACGACAAGGCCAACGCATTCTGGGAAAAGCAGGGATATTCACTTCGCACAAATTTAAATTACCGAAACAAAAGCCTGAACGAGGCCGTTCCACAGGGAGAATAAATTATGGAATTCATAAACGCAAATGATATAAAAGAACTGTCAAATCCCGGCGTGATTTCCCGCCAGCTTTTAAATTCGGAAAACTCTGCAAGCCGGCGGGTGACCATTACGGAAGTCCATCTTGTTGCCGGAGCAAGCCAGCCCCGTCACACCCACGAGGCATCCGAGCAGATTTGGTATGCCACCAAAGGAAGTGGGAAACTCCTTCTTGCCGATGAAAAAGAAAGGGAATTCAAGGCCGGGGATGTAGTCCGCTTTGCAGACAAGGACGTTCACGGGCTTTTAAACGACGGCGACGGAGAATTTGTTTACATTTCCGTAACCGCCCCGCCAATCAATTTCAGCTACGCCTACAAGGAGAAAAAATGAAAAAAATGCAGGTAAAGAAAACAAGTGCAGAGAATATTGAAGATTTACGACATTACGCAGGAAGTCTTTTGTGAAAAGGTGACTTACACTTCTTTTTTCATTATAATATCCCCACTATGTCGAAGAAATTTTCTATCTTGATTTTAACTTCCCTTTTTCTTTCGGGGATTTTTTGTTCTTGCTCAAAGACTTTAGGTTACAGCGTGCTTTTGTGGTCAAATCCAGAGCATGAAATTGCTGACGGCACGCTTTTAAAAGTTCACATCAAATCAAATATCTCTCAGGTTTATGTCGTTTCAATTCCCGGCTCCAAAGAGAATTTCGAAATCCCTCTTTGGCAGGCCACCGAGCCAGAAAGCAAATCCCGCGCACTCAAACAGCAGAAGCGTTTTTCTGAATTCGAGCACACTTACGCCCGGGTCAAACTTGACGGTCTTCCAATCCGCTCAGATGCGGTCAACACTTCAAAACAAGTTTACCGCTTGCGAGAGGGCGAAATTATCCGCTGTCTTTATCGAGGGGCGGGAGCGGCCGTAACCAACGGGAAGGGCAACATGGAAGGCGAGTGGCTTAGAGTCCTCACCGAAACCGGCACTTACGGCTGGTGCTTTTCCCACAATCTCGCTCTTTTTCAGGCAGAATCTTTTGATGTTTCGGCGCAAATGCAAGATTCTTCTATTAAAATGGATGATTTGAAAGGCGACTCAAAGAGCGGTGACAAGGCGATTATCCAGAATCTCATCGCAAAGAAATGGTATCCCGAATCCTTCCAGAATATGATTAAAGTCGGTCGAATTGATGTGAATCGCATGAACCCAAGCTACGGCTTCTCATTCGGAATCAACATCGAGGAAAACGCCGATTCTGTCTTTGCAGGAACGGCCGTCCTTAACACAGAAAATGCGGGTGGCTCATGGACTTACACCGACATCACAAAAAAGGCCGAAAAAGAATATGAATTCACCGGCAGCAACCTTAAAATGTCCATCCGCGGGGCTGGTTCTGACATCATGATTTTGCAGTACATGGAAAAAGGCAAGCAAAGGCAGGAAACTTTGGTGGCCCTGAGCGAAGATATCGAAAAAGTCATTGAAAACGAGCTGACCCGCCGTCAGAGCGAACTCAAACGAATCGCAAGCGCAGGTCCTGTCTTCAAAAGCTCAAACTACGGCACAATCAAGTTCAACAACGAAAATTCGGTTACATGGAGCAATTACAAGCTCTTGCAGCCTGCTATCATCTCAAACAAGGCTCTTGGCTCGGTCACAGTCACGCTGGATTACTTCATCGCGAATTCCCTCAAATCTTCTTACGACGGAGTAATCACAATGCACTTCACCGGCATGGAAGAGGGCGTGAACTTCCTCTACAAGCTCACTGACACAGGCTTGCGCCTGGAAGACGCGTCAAAAGCCCCGGTCAAAGACGGAGTAGTCACCGCCCGCAGCTCAAGCCCCATGATTTTATTTTTTGAGAAAAAGTAGGGAAATATGGCATTTGTACAATTCAGCAAGGCGGCTCTCACCGGCGCCGTAATGCCATGCTCAGTCATGTAAGCAAGTAATTTCTCTTTCCGAGCCGTATAGATTTTTTTCAGTTCGTCT
>CALGGS010000159.1 GCA_937915735.1 uncultured Treponema sp. | reverse complement strand
TAATTTCGCAGATTCGCAGATTCGCAGATTCGCAGATTCGCAGATTCGCAGATTCAGCTCTGATTCTGCACTAAATCCCAAAACACAATTTATCTTCTCGAAAAGCCTGTATGGTCTGAAGTGGATTTTTATCCACAATAAGTCTGTACGGGCTTTTTGTCGTTTTAGAAGGAGTTCTCATTTTTATGAGTAATTTCAATTTTAAGGAAATGTACTATATGTGTACAATTCGTCCGTAACTTTCGTCTGGTTCACCGATGGAAATGGCTGGCGGAGCGCACGACACAACCTTGAAGAAACTTTCGATGTTATGGAGCATATTTATTGCATTGCAGATATGGAAAGCGGTGTGATGAAAAAGGTTTTTAGCTAAAACTCCTACTTTTTTCGTTATGAGCAAGAATTATATAGCATAGGTATGATGAAAATTTTGTGCTATAATGCTCGGTATGAACATTACGGTTTTAATTGACAACAAGCTTAAAAACGGTGAAAAACGCCCCCTAAAAAGCGAATGGGGTTTGAGCATTTTAATCGAATTTGAGAAAAAACTTTATCTTCTCGATAGCGGACAGTCCAAACGGTTTTCAAAAAATGCCGATATTTTGGGGATGGACTTATCAAAGGTTGAAAACGGAATCTTAAGCCACGCGCATTATGACCACTCAAACGGGCTAAAGACTTTTTTCAAAAAAAATCAGAACGCACTTTTTTATCTGAGAAAAGGAACGGCGGAGAACACTTACCACAAGCACAAGTTTTTTTACGAATACATCGGAATCCACAAGGGCTGGCTTAAAAAATATGCGAGTCGATTTTCTTACGCAGACGGGGATTTTTGTGTCGCGCCGAATGTGTATTTAATTCCTCATAAGACGGCTGAGCTTGGAGAAAAAGGCAGGGCGGCGCATTTAAGCATAAAACTGAACGGAAAGTTTATGAGCGACAATTTTTACCACGAGCAGAGCCTTGTTTTTAAGACGGAAAAAGGACTTGTGATTTTTAACAGCTGTAGTCACGGCGGGGCGGATAACATCATTCAGGAGATTGAAAGCACATTTCCGAACGAAAAAATCTATGCTATTCTTGGCGGATTTCATCTGTTCTGTCTTCCAGATTCAGAGATTTTTTCTTTTGCAGAGCGGCTCAAAACGCTTGCTGTGCAGAAAATCGTAACAGGGCATTGCACGGGCGACCACGCATACGATATTTTGCACCAGGTCTTGGGCGAAAAGGTAAGCCAGATGTACACAGGAATGCAGATGGAGATTTAAGGGAAATGTAAACTGTTGGCTAATTAAACAGAATGCACACCGAAAGAAGGAGGCATGGAATTGCGCAAAAATACAGTGGGACTCAGAGTGGCGTTAGCCGTACCGCCCTGCGGTATGGAGCGTTCGCGGAACCACGGGCACAGCCTAACATCATAATGTGCACTGTCTTTGTTCGGGCTGTTTTCGCCGATTCCAGCTTTTGCGAAAGCTGCTTCGTGTTCAGCTTCTGTCGTATAGTTTCCGACTGAGCTGAAAAATCCGCTTCGTGAAGCGAAAAAATGGGGCTGACCAATAAGTTTGTAGCATATGGTCATTTATTTGCATGTTCTCTTCCCTGGTGTTTCGCTGCTTTGGAACTTCCACAAAAGTTGCGTCCACAAGCGTCCCTTCGTTTCCAATCAGGGATTCTGCCTCCAGTTTTCCCTCAAAGAGGTCAAACAGTTCTTTTGCAGTGTCATGTTTTTCTTGCGAGAGGTCGTCGCGGAATTTCCAGATTGTCTTCGCGTCGGGAATTTTGTCGTCAAGAGCCAGCCCGATAAATCTCCTGAATGTCATTCTGTCCGTAATTTGGAATTCTGCCTGCTCATCGCTTAGATTATAATAGCGCTGGAGAACGAGAATCTTGAACATCATCACGCAGTCAAAAGCCGGACGGCCACCTGCATGCTTTTCTTCTTTTTTGTTTGATTTGTTCTGCTTTTCCATTTCTGCTTTTTTCGCTTATTGTCAATAACAAGACGATGAGTTGTTGACATTTTATTACCCATCTATATACTAGGTTAATAGGGAAATTGAAACGTGTTTCAAAAGGTATGCTGATGTTATAAGTCTGTCATTCCGAACCTGATTCGGAATCTCATTCTAGGACAAAAAAGCACATTGGACGAGATGCTGAAAAAAGTTCAGCATGACAATTATTCTTACAAGCGTACTTTCTGTAACACCACCGTAAATTGAACGCAGATTTTGCGTAACAAGGATTGCTTGTGGTGACAATTGCAACTGAACTTTTGGTCCAATTAAAGCTGTATGGCGAAAAAGCTTTCCCCGAAGAGTGCGTGGGCGTTCTTTTGGGAAAGTTCAACGCAGAGACAAAGGTTGTGCATTCACTTATTCCCGTGGCAAATTTCGCCATTTCCAGGCGAACGGAATTTGCCATTTCAGAGACGGACTTGCTGAAAGCTGAGAAAGAGGCGGCAAGGCAAAATCTTGATGTGGTCGGTTTTTATCACTCCCACGCGGATTTTGAGGCGGTCGCTTCCAAGAAGGACAGGGATTTTGCGATTCCGTGTCTTTCATATCCGATTGTTTCCGTTTTGGGCGGAAAAGCGGTGGCGGTCAAAAGTTTTGCCTTTGAGGGCGGAGCAAAAAAGGCGAATTTTACCGAGGAGGAAATTGTATGTCTGTAAAAGTTTTGATTTCTGCAACATTGCGCACATTCACCGGTCGCGATTCTTCTTTCTCATTTGAAAAAGACACTGTTCTTGGTGTTTTGAACGCCATCACCGATAAATATCCCGATTTTAGCAAGGCTCTATATGACGAAAACGGCGACCTCCGCCCATTCATCAATATATTCGTAAACGATGTTAATGTAAATCAGCTTGAAAAATTGGAGACACGCTTACATTCGGGTGACAGGGTTCTTCTTCTGCCATCCATTGCTGGAGGCGCACCGATTGAATCGGTCATACCAGCCGAGCGTCGTAAGGAAGTAAAACTTGATGACGATGAAATAGAGCGATTCTCAAAACACTTGATGCTCCGGGAAATCGGCGTGAAAGGTCAAAAAAGCATTAAGGCGGCAAAAGTCTTGATTTGCGGTCTTGGCTCGCTTGGCTCGGTGCTTGCCCAGTATCTAGCGGCGGCAGGCGTAGGTACAATCGGTCTTGCAGATTTTGATGTCGTTGCGATTCATAATTTGCAGAACCAGGTTTTGTACGGAAGGCGGGATTTGAAGCGGCCGAAAGTCATGTCGGCGAAAGACAGAATCAAGGGCGTGAACCCTTCGATTACGGTGGAAACTTACAGCGAAAAACTCGACGCGGACAACATCAAGGAAATCATCGCGGATTATGACATCGTTGCGGATGCAACTGACAATTACAAGGCCCGCTACCTTATAAACGATGCCTGCGTCCTGCTTGGGAAACCGGATGTGTTCGCTGCGATTTATCAGTTTGAGGGGCAGGTCTCAGTTTTTGACTCTAAGCAGGGATCTTGCTATCGTTGCGCCTTCCCTTCTCCACCCCCCAGCGGTCTTGTGCCCACTTGTGCAGAAGGCGGTGTCATCTCTTCTCTTCCCGGCATTATCGGTAGTATTCAGGCGACCGAGGTCTTGAAGCTGATTGTTGGCGGTGGTGAAAGCCTTGTGGGGAAAGTCCTTGTTTTCGATTCATGGAACTTGACATCATCAAAAGTAAAACTCGTGAAAGACGACAACTGTCCGATTTGCGGGCTGAAGCCGTCCATTACGGAAGTTGAGGATTTTGATTACGAAGAATTCTGCGGGCTAAAACAAGCCGAGAATGAAATTCCCGTCGAAGGGATTGAAGCGTCCGTGCTTGCCCAGCGCATTTCCCATGGCGACAAAATGACGATTATCGATGTGCGCGAGCCGCATGAACGGGCAATCAACCGCTTTCCAGACGCTATAGTCATTCCGATTGGCCAGCTGGCCCGCCGTCAGAAGGAACTTGACCCTACGATTGACACGATTTTCGTCTGCCGTGAGGGAAAACGAAGCATACTCGCAATCAACACCTTGCGAGAGGCCGGCTACACGGGGCCCATGTACAACTTGAAGGGCGGAATTGAAGCGGCAAAAGACATCATCCTTCCCCACGAAGGCGCATGGTTGTAAAAGTGATGTCATGCTGAACTTGTTTCAGCATCTCAAAATGTGAGTCCCCGAAACAAGTTCGGGGTGACAATAAAAAAAACATCGCAAAAAGCGATTGTTTTATAAGGGAACCTCGAAAAACTGGTTTTAGAATCTTCTTATCCTGCCCTGAATC
>CALGGS010000158.1 GCA_937915735.1 uncultured Treponema sp. | reverse complement strand
GATTCACGAAGTTCGTGGTAAGGACGGTGTCGGTGCTGTAATGGACAACATGGAACTGGAACGCGAACGCGGAATTACTATCCAGTCAGCAGCAACTCAGGTTCAGTGGAAGGACATCACTATCAACCTTATCGACACACCGGGACACGTAGACTTCACAGTCGAAGTTGAACGCTCACTCCGTGTTCTTGACGGTGCTATTATGATTCTTTGTGCAGTTGCAGGCGTTCAGTCTCAGTCTATCACTGTAGACCGCCAGTTAAAGCGCTATCATGTACCTCGAATCGCTTTCGTAAACAAATGTGACCGACAGGGCGCAAACCCAATCCGCGTCTGCCATCAGCTCCGCGACAAGCTCGGTCTTAACTCTCACATGGTTGAGCTTCCAATCGGTCTCGAAGACAAACTCGAAGGTGTCGTTGACTTGGTTGGCATGAAGGCTCTCTATTTCGACGGCGACAACGGTGAAAATGTCCGCGTTGCGGAAATCCCGGCAAACATGAAGGACGATGCAGCTAAATACCGTGCAGAGCTTCTCGACGCTGTTTCTAGCTTCGATGACGAGCTTATGGAAGTCTTGCTCGAAGAACAGGAGCCATCAGAAGAACTCATTATCCGTGCTATCCGAGCAGGTACTCTCTCTGAGCAGTTCGTCGGCGTATTCTGTGGTTCAGCCCATGTTAACAAGGGTATTCAGCCTCTTCTCGACGGTGTTGAGCGATACCTCCCGAACCCAACAGAGGTTCACAACTATGGTCTTGACCTCGACAAAAACGAGGAGCAGGTTGAGCTTTTCAATGTTCCTGACAAGCCATGTGTTGCACTTGCATTCAAGCTTGACGACGGTCAGTTCGGTCAGCTCACATACATCCGAATTTATCAAGGACGCTTGCCAAAAGGCGCTGAGCTTACAAATGTCCGCACAAAGAAACGATTCAAGGTCGGTCGTCTTGTCCGCATGAACTCTGCCGCAATGGAAGATATTTCAGTAGGTGAGCCAGGAGACATCTGTGCTCTCTTCGGCGTTGACTGTGCTTCAGGCGACACATTCTGTGGCGAAGGCATCAATGTTGCTATGACATCTATGTTCGTTCCGACACCGGTTATCTCACAGGCTGTTAAACCAAAAGACAAATCAATGGCAGCTAACTTTGCTAAGGCTCTCAACCGCTTCACAAAAGAAGACCCGACATTCCAGACTGAGCTTGATCCAGAGTCTAACGAGACAATCATTAAGGGTATGGGTGAGCTTCACCTTGCAGTCTATGTTGAGCGAATGAAGCGAGAATACAAATGCGAAGTTGAAGTTACTCCACCAAAAGTAGCTTACCGTGAATCAATCACTGCTTCGGCAAACTTCAACTACACGCACAAAAAGCAGACAGGTGGTTCTGGTCAGTACGGTCGTGTCGCAGGTGTTATGGAGCCATTGGCTGACAAAGACTACGAGTTCGTAGACGCAATCAAAGGTGGCGCAATTCCTAACGAATACATTCCTTCTTGTGACAAAGGTTTCAGAAAGGCAATGGAAAAGGGTTCCCTTATCGGCGCTCCAATCGTTGGCGTAAAATGTACAATCAATGACGGTCAGTACCACCCTGTTGACTCTTCAGATATCGCATTCCAGACTGCCGCTATTGGCGCATTCCGCGAAGCTTACGAAAAAGCTAAGCCGGTTATCCTTGAGCCAATTATGAAGGTTTCTATCGAAGGACCTTCTGAATTCCAGGGTAACATGTTCGGTCTTATCAACCAGCGCCGTGGCGTAATTCTCGAAACAACAGATGAAAACAATATGTCTGTAGTAAACGCAGAAGTTCCGCTTTCAGAAATGTTCGGCTTCTCAACAATCTTGCGTTCTTCAACACAGGGTAAAGCAGAATTCACAATGGAATTCCTTAAATACGGACGAGTTCCGGGCAATGTTGCTGACGAACTCATCAAAAAATATCAGGAAGAGCGAAAAGCAGCTCAAAAGTAAGGAGTCTTAAATGGTTAAACAAGATTTATACGATAAAAGCACTATCCGTCTTTTTGACGCTGCTACAGAAGGTGGCTTGAAGGCTGGTGAGCTTGGTCTCGTCACTTCAAAAAAAGGCCTTGGTAAAACATCTGTGCTCGTTCAGTTCGGAATGGACACTCTTTTGCAGGACAAACAACTCGTCCATGTAACATTTGACCTTCACTCTTCAAATGTTATTTCTTGGTACGACGGAATTTTCACTGAGCTTGCAAAAAAGAAGAATGTGGGAAACGCTCAGGAGCTCAAGGAATCTATCGTTTCAAAACGAACGATTCTCAACTTCTCTCTCGACAACTTCTCTCTTTCAAAGGTCGTTAACACGCTCAACGCACTCAAAGCCGGCGGAATCGCTGTTTCTGGCGTTGTCCTTGACGGAATCGATTTTGCAAAAGTTTCTGAGGACGACATTAAGGCTGTAAGCGATTACGCTAAAAAAGAGAATGTCACTGTTTGGGGAGCTTCCACAGCAGATGGTGACAAGCTTTCTGACTCTGTACCGGCTAACCTTGAAGGCTATTTCTCTGCAGTTCTTCACTTGAATCAGAAAAACGACGCAGTTACTGTCGATGTTCTCAAGATTCACGACAAGAAGAATGTTGAGACAGGTCTTAAGCTCGACACAAAGACGCTCTTGATTACAAAGGCGTAACTCGAACAAGGGGCTGTCCAATAAGTTCAAAAAGTGTCATTTTCGGGCTTGACCCGAAAATCCATTTAATTGCAATACAAGAGATTGCCGTGTCGAGCACGGCAATGACTCATACTTATTGGTCATCCCTCCTTTCTTTTATCCCGCACAGCTTTTGCAGTTCGTGCGGGATTTTTTTCGCTTTCTTTTGTAAATCCTGTAAAAACCGGGCATTGAACTTCTTATTCAGATAAGAAAGGACTAATCTTAGCTTTATTTTTTCTTGAAATTTGCCGATAATTACAGAGGTATACTATGGAATCGAACGCAGAACGCAAAGTTCTTTCTTATGGGGAATTTATTCTTCCAAAAAAGAAAAAACTTTCTCAGAAAATAGACGATACTCAGGGAAATTTTGTCCGTGTAAATCCGAATGTAACGAAAATTGTCGTTGATGGAAATAATGTAAGCGTTGTCTCTAAAATTCCAAAATCTTCCGAATCTCCAGAGCTTCCAGAACTCAACGAGATTGATTTTTCAGATATAAAACTATCCGATAATCTTGAGACCTTTGACCCGTTGGTCGATGATTTTATTCTAGAAGAAGAAACCTCACTCGTAATGCACAGAAGCGATGAGATTGCCCGTTTTCTTGAGGATGATCAGAAATCTTTAAATCTTGAAAAAAAGGCGATAAAGCTTCTGAAAAAATATGAAGATAAAGATGCCAGAATTGAAGAGCAGAATTCAAAAATAAGGCGGCCAATTGGCGAAAAGCTTGTCGTAATCATTTCTATTTTGCTTATGGCGTCGGTCTCTCTTGTTACTTACGCGGTTTCCTTTTTTATGTCGCGGGACACACGCGCAAATGCCGAGGAAAACAACCTTGCGATAAATTCTCGAACGGCGGCGGACACGGAAAACCGAATTAACAGTGCAGTTTCAAGTGTCACGATGTTTTTGGATTTGGTCTCAAACTCTTCTTCCGACAGCGAAACAAAAGCCGTGGAAAAGCTTTTCTTTGACAGAAACAAGGACATTGTGGCGATTTTTTGCTCAAAGCCTTCCGCTGCGATAGCGGAAAATCAGGGCCTTCTTTTTTCAAGCGATGCCTTCCTTGTCTCTCATGAGATTGAAAAGGAAACGGTCGCCTCTTATATAGTTCAGGAAAGTGACAGCGCGGAGAAGGCAAAAAACGGAAACTTTGAGATTTTAAATGCGACTCCCTTCTTTAATGTGCCTCTGATTTCTCTTTTCTGTCCCCTTTCTACTACAAGCGGGGAGGGATTTGTCGCCTTCTTGTACTCTACGGGCGAAATAGGTGAAAGTTTTGCGAGCGGAAGCGTGAATCAGTCCTTTCTTGTGAATAACGACGGAATTGTTTTGATTCACAGTGATTTGGAAAAAATGAATTCTGCTTCAGACGAAAGTGAATCTCAAATCGTAAAGGAAATGCTTTCCAGCCCGATGAGTAACGGCCAGATGCCTTTTAAAGACGAAAATCAGGATGAGTATATCGGTGCTTTCAGAAAACTTGGAATCGGAAATGGCGGAGTCATTACAACCGTAAAAACCTCGGTCGTTTTGGAGGGCGTAAGGCGAATCACTTACAGAAATATTTTGATTATGGCTGCTGTTCTTGCCATATCAATTATGATTATCTATTTCTTCGCAAAATCTTTGAGCAGACCTTTGCGTTTTCTTACAGAGGTCGTAAACGAAGTGAACAGGGGAAACTTCAATACCGAGCTTTTTAAGGAGCTGGACTTAAAGAGGCAGGATGAAATAGGAGTTTTGGAGCGGAGCACAAAAAACGAAGGCGAAATCTTAACGACTGTCTCCCGGCTTACAAACAAGGGCGTTACGAAGGCCGTAATTACAAAGCAAATTGACTTTAATCCGCACTTAAAAGACATTACGATTTTCTTCTCGGATATCCGCGGCTTTACCGCCATTTCTGACGGCTTTAAAAAAAGATTCGGTGAGCGAAGTGCTGCCGAAATCATCAGCTTTTTGAATGACTACATGAGCCGAATGGTTACCTGCATCAACAAAACTGGCGGAATCGTTGATAAATTCGAAGGTGATGCAATTATGGCTGCCTGGGGCGTTTTGCGCAATGATGACCTTAACTGGGAGAAAATGAGCACAACCTCTGTGACCCGCATTTTAAAACAGGAGCTGCACGACGAATATGTAAAGGCCGACGCTTTGAGCGCAATTACTTGCTGTGTGGCGATGCGCTACTCTCTTATGAAATACAACAAGGATGCCGAAGCCTTCACTAAGGAGCATGCCAGTGACCCACTCGCTCAGTACAAGCCTCATATTCAGATTGGGGCAGGCTTAAATTCCGGACGGGCGACGGTCGGCTTTATGGGTTCTTTTGACAAAATGGAATTCACTTCAATTGGAGACAGCGTAAATTTTGCCAGCCGTGCCGAAGCTAGTAACAAGCCGTGCGGAACTGACATCTTAATTACGGAAGAAACCTATAATATCTTAAAAAAAGACTATATTCGTTGCGAGGAAAATAATTTTATTATCAGGCCTCAGAACATTATGAACGAGATTATCGTGGAGAGAATTCCCGTTGAATTTGAAGTCAAGGGAAAGGGAAAGCAGCATTTCTACGGTGTCGTGAATATGCCGAACTTCGATATCGCAGAATTCTTTAAGAGTGATAACGGTGACGAGGAATTTATCGTTGACGAGGACTGTGAGAGGGCAGTAGGACCTGCAGGCCCGAAAAATCTAAAGGAACTTAGGGCCTTGCTTGGAATACCAACGCCTGATTTTGATAAGGTTAATCTGGATGCGGAAGAAAACAAAATTCAAGTCGCTGGCAATTGATTTTCTTGTGATTCTTTTCTGTCTGGGTGCCGCGAGTTTCTTCGCTTATCTTTTCTGGCAGGACTTGAATTCATTCACTGTGCGAAGCGACAAAGTAGAAGTTGGAACTATCTCATTCAAGCATAATGTTGCCCAAAGAAAATTCGACGACAGGGTCGTTTGGGAGAGGGTCGCATCCGGAACAAAGCTTTACTTCGGGGATACAATCAGAACTGCGGACTTGGCTCAGGCTATTTTAACTCTTACTGACGGAACTGTAATCGATTTGGGCGAGAACACGATGATTCAGGTCGGCTCGTCCTCAAGTGGCGGAATTCAGATTTCGATTGACGGCGGAGACATTCAGATTGACTCGACAGGCGCAAAAAATGCTCTTGATGTAAAATTGGGCGATGGTTCTGTCGTAAATGTTGACGCCGGAAGCTCCCTTGCGGCAAAATCTGACAGCGAGACAGGCTTGAACAATGTCGAAGTAAAAAGCGGAAGTGCCCAGATTATGACTGAAAGCGGTCAGACTCAAAGCCTTTCTTATGGTGAGAGCGTGAATGTGGAGAGAGGGCAGGAAATTCAAAAAAATGCCGTGACGGTACTTTATCCTCCAAAAGAACTGAAGTTGATAAATGTGAACGAAATTAATGTTCCAGTAAAATTTGAATGGAAAACAAGCGAAGGCGGGAACCTGACGATTCAGACATCAGCTTCCCGTGATTTTAAAAATCTTAAGACAAACAGGGAATTCCCTGGAAACAGTACGCAGCTCGTTCTTACAAGCGGGGTGACTTATTGGAGGGCTTTCACGAATTCTACGAAGGACAGGATGATTGAGGGGAAAATCTCTGTCGAAAGAATCGCAAGCATCGAAGGAATTTCTCCTCAAACCGGAACTTCATTTAAATACAGGGAAACTCTTCCGCGAATCGCTTTTCGCTGGACTGGAAATGAATATGCCGAGCGGTACAGGCTTTTGCTTTCGTCGACTCCTGATATGAAGCAAATTGTTTCGGATTCAGAGATTGCGGGGAATTTCGTAAGCCTTGACGGGCTTGGGGAAGGCGAATATTTTTGGCAGGTAACTCCTTTTTATTCTCTTAACAAGCTGGGATATACGGGCGAAAGTCCGGTTTACTCTTTTAAAATCACAAAAAATCAGGAAATCAGGCGGCCGGAGCTTTCTTCACCAGCGGACAACGCTCAAATTGTTTATCGGGAAAATATTGGCGCAAATTTTATCTGGAAATCTGAGGTCAAGAATGCCTCTTATGATTTGATAATTGCCCGTGATTATGATTTTAACAATGTCGTTTACACCGTGACTACGGGCGAAAACCGTTACTCAAAGGAATTTTCTCCTTCAGAGCTTCATGACGGGACTTATTACTGGAAAATCTTACGGAAATCTTCTGAAGAGGGAGATACTCACCCTGAGTCAGAAATCAGGGCATTCCGAGTTACCCGCTATGTTGCAGGGGACAACAAGCTGCTTTATCCGCCGGAAAATTTCAGTGTTGAAAAAGAGCGTGTTTCAAGCCTTGCTTTTATGTGGAAGCTTTCTGATGAATATGAAAAATCAGGCTCTTCTGCCGTAATTCAGATTTCTTCCACTCCGAATTTTCAGAATATTCAGATTGAGCGCGCGAGTCAGTCTTCGGTTCTGGATAATGTGCGCTTGCAGCCTGGCTCTTATTGGTGGCGTGTCGGCGTTCGTGGTGAAAATGGCGCCCTGGCTGGAATCACTCAGAGCAGAATGTTCACGGTTTTGTCAGAGCTGACTCCTCCTGAAATTTACAAGCCTGCTCAAAACGAGGAAGTGACGGTCTATAACTGGGCTCCTGTCACACTTGCATGGAAAAGCGTAAGCGATGCCCAGTATTATTCTGTTAAAATCTCAAAGGCTAACGGTGAAGTCGTAAAAAGTGTCGGAGAAGTCAGAGATACGCAAGCTCAGTTTGTACTTGAGGATGGAAATTATGTTGCAGAGATTCAGGCAATAGCTTCTGCTTCAAGAATTTCAGTTGCCGCAGAAAGAAGCTTTAGCGTACGCTCTCCTTCAATGATTCTCGCTCAAAGTCCAAGCGACAACACGAGGGTTTCAGGTCTTACTGCTTTAAGAAATCCTCTCGTCTTTACTTGGGTTCCGGGAAAAGACAGAAGCTCGTCATATAAATTCGTCCTCTCAAAAAAGCAAAGGGACGGCTCATCTCGTGTAATCGAATCAATCGACACGACAAGAACTAGCGTTTCGATGAACAGGCTCACGGAAGGAAGCTACATCTGGAAGATTGAGGCAAGCACGAGGGAGGGAATTCCTATTGATTCTGCGATAATGCATTTTTCTGTTGATTCTGTTCCCGATTTGGAAAGCCCCGCTTTAATTTCACCAGGGCAGAATTTCGTGATGACGGGCGATTATCTTAAAAATCACCGCACCATCGAATTTTTATGGGCCGAAGTGAGCGGGGCTACGGCTTACACATTCACCCTTTACAAAAAAGAAGCAAATGGAAAGAGCCGTGTAATTTTTACAGAGCGAAATACGAAGGCAAATAGTGCCAGAATCAAGGACCTTTCGATTCTTGATGTCGGCAGCTTTGAATGGACTGTAACTCCTTTCTCTTATGCAAAGGACGGTTACTTAGAGCAAAAGGGAAGGGCCTCTGCGCGCAGCTTCCGAATCAGTTTTGACTCGCCTACAAGAGTCGAAACCATTACTCCGGGGAAAATGTATGGAAATTAGAAATATATTGCCCCGTCTGCCGTCAAAAATCTTTGCTATACTTATGACTCTTTTCGTTGTCTTGCACTTGTCTGCACAGGAAGCTCTCTTCTTGCAGAAAATCCAATGGAAATCTAACGCGAACGCACTTGAATACAAGGTTGAAGTTCAGAATGTCACGACCGGCCGAAGTGAAAATATAAAAACTGACAAAACATCAACGGAGCTTTCTCTCGCTCCAGGAAAATATCGCTACAGGGTTACGGCCTACGACTTTTTGGGAAAAGAATCCAGCGTTTCTGCTTGGGCGAATTTTGAAGTCTTTAAGGCAAATACCCCGAAAATTACGAGCGTTGACAGAAATATCAGCACTGCCGAAGGGGAGAGCCGTGTCGGAATCAATGTGAATATTTCAGATATAAACGCTTCGTCAAAATTTGAACTTGTGAGCGAAGACCTTGAAGGCTCGATTACTCCCAGTGAGAGGGCTAAAATCGGAAGCACAAGCTCCGAGACGGGAAATATTACCCATCTCGATTTTAAGAATGTTCCTCCTGGAAAATGGCGCCTTCGTGTAACAAATGCCAGCGGACTTTCTTCTGTGAGCGAGCTAATCACCGTTACGGGCGAAAAAACTTACACCGAGGCGGAGGTTGCGGCAATAAAAGCAGAGACGGAAAAAGCCGCAAAGCGAGAATTTGTAGAAAATCTTGATGAATATATCAGAAAAGCCGAGGAAGAGAGAATTGCCCGGGAAAAGGCAGAAGCCGAAAGAATAGCAAGGGAAAAAGCGGCGGAGGAAGAGAGGCTGAGGCTTGAACGGGAAGAGGCTGAGCGGAAGAGAATCGCCGCCGAAGAGAAAGCCAAGCTTGAACGGGAAGAGGCTGAACGGCAGAGAATCGCCGCCGAAGAAAAAGCCAGACTTGAGCGGGAAGAAGCCGAGCGGCAGAGAGTTGCCCGTGAAAAGGCGGAGGCGGAAGAAAAAGCGCGTCTTGAAGCCGAGAGAATCGCCAGGGAAAAGGCAGAAAAAGCCGAGGCAAAAAGGCAGGCAAAATTGGCGAAAAAGAATCAGCCCTACGAATGGAAGGACATAAGTCTTGTCGGCGGGGCCGGTTACACAGTCAGCCTTTATGACTCAAGAATCAGGGATTATTATGATAATTATATGACTCCTTCGCTGAATGTCAGGGCGAAATTTTTGCCTTTTAAGGGCAGAAGCAATAAATTTGGCTTTGAAATCGGATATATCGGAAATAGATTTGAAAGTGAGACGGAATTTTATTCGGCAGAATTGATTTCTAACATTTTTGATGTAAAATTACTATGGCAGCATAAGCTTGTCGGGAACCTTTTTTTGACTGCCAAGGGCGGACTCGGATTTGATTATATTCAAAAAAGCATTGAGTACACCTCTGCCCAGGACTCAAATAAAGGTTTGTCATCGCAGGTTTCCTACATATATCCTGTGGCAGCCGGGGGAATTTCTCTTTTTTATATTCCGTGGAAATTCATAGTCCTTGAACTTGGGGCGGATTTTACCCATGTCCTTACGAGTTCAGCTTCAATGGGCTTCGTAACTCCATACGCAGCTCTTGGATTCAGGTTTTAGGGGAATGTTTATGTCATATTTGAAGGATAGATTTCTCGGTTCGCATCACTCACTCGAAATGACAAGATTCTCTCGCTTTTTTTTGATTTTTCTTTTTTTGTTTTCAGTTTTCAATTTTTTGGCTTGTGATTCAGATGCTGATTTGCTCGATGATTTAGACAATGACTTTCATACGAATTTCACTTACTATTCAGAAAATCCTTCTGAAAATGGTGATGTGGATTTCAGGCAGGTTTCTTATCAGATTGGAACAAAAATCACTAAATTTCCGACATATAAAGACTCTAAATTTAGTGATTTAAAAACCGGCTACAAATTTGAATCCTGGTTTTATTATAACGGCTCTGAGTCTTCAGAATTACCCGATGGCTGGGAGCTTAATGAGGATGACGGAACCGTCACTCAGGCTCTCGTAACTTCCTCACCGGCATCTCTTTTTGTTGCTGACTGGGAGCCGATTGAGTATACAGTAGCTTTTTACGCTAACGGCGGAAGCGGCGAAATGGAAAGTCAGGTTTTTACCTACGATGAGGCCCAGACTCTGACTAAAAACACCTTTGAGAGGGAGAATTATACTTTTATCGGCTGGGGACTTTCTGCTGATCAGTCTGCAAATGTCATTGACTATCTTGATGAAGAAAGCGTTTTAAATCTTTCAAGCACAGAAGGCTCTGTAGTAAATCTTTACGCACTCTGGCTCAAGGACAAGGTCACTGTCACTTATCACGGTAACGGCGGAACTTACACTGACGAAAACGGAGATGAAATCAGCGAGTACTCACAAATTCTAAAATATTCTGAGGTTGTTTCAGGCGATGTTTATCTTGAGGCCAATAAATTTAAAAAAGAAGGTCATAATTTCTCTGTCTGGAACACGAATCCTGAGGGAAGTGGAAAATCTTACTCTGACGGCTCTTGGATTACGACGGCGACTTATCCTGAGACAGATGTTGATTTTTACGCATTCTGGAATCCGATTTATTATGAGGTGAATCTTTTCAAAAATGATGGAAGCTCTGACTTTGAAACATACTATGTAGCCTGGGGCGAGACTCTCGAAGGTATTGAAGCTTTGAGTCGAACGGGCTACGACTTTAAGGGCTGGTATACTTCAAGCGATGACGGCGGAAGCCTAGACAGCGAATTTGATTTTGCTACAGTCATAAAGGAAGACTTAAATCTTTACGCAAAATGGGAAGAGCAGTCTATAACGATTCATTTTGACAAGAATTCAAGCTCTGCCAGCGGCACGATGGCTGACCGAACCTTTGTTTATGCAGATTTTTTTGATTCTGACGGAAATCCTCAGTGGGTTTCGATTGATTGTGATTTCACTCCTCAAAACGGCTATATGTTCAATGGCTGGAGCGTAAACTATACTTACGCCGGTTCTGGTTATGAATCTGTCACTTGGGGGCTGGATGCTTATCTGTGGGAAACTATCCGAAATAATGAGAGCGGAAATGTCGAGCTTACTTTCTATGCGACCTGGGATGTTCAGCATTATGCTGTCAATTTCGAGCTTCCAGATGGAGGCGTGTGGACAGATACGGAAGATGTTAAATATCAGTATCTAGAAGCCGGCTCAAAAGCGACAAAACCAAGTGAGCCCATTAAAACCGGCTATGATTTTGACGGTTGGTTCACTGAAAGCCTTTACAATAGCGGCGATTTCTCAAATCCCTTTGATTTTGATTCAGAAATTAATGATAATATTTATCTTTATGCTCATTGGACGGCTCAGAGCCTTACTATTTCTTATGATTCAAACGGCGGAATCGGCTCTATGAGTGAGCAGTCTCTAAGCGGGGATATTCTTCCTGTGAATCTTGAGCCGAATTCATTCAGCAAGGAAGGCTATGATTTTAAGGGCTGGGCCACAAGCCTGACGGCGACTTCGGCGACATATTCAGATGGCGAGGAGATTTCAGAAAGCAACTGGGATTCGCTCAGAAGTGGCGAAAGCATTACTCTTTATGCAGTCTGGGATATTCAGAAAAATGATGTTGTATTCGTCGATTCTTTGACAAGGGAGGCAATAGAATCTCAGGAAATTGAATATGGCGGAAGAGCAACAATGCCCGATAATCCGGTAAAAGAGCATTATACTTTCTTGGGCTGGGATTCTGAGGGGGAGACTTCAGGAAGCCTTGTCAGCGAATTTGATTTCAGCACGGAAATTACAAGCTATATTCAGGTTTATGCAAAATGGATGCCCGAAACATACACCCTGACCTTTGACGGAAACGGAGCGGCGAGCGGCTCAATGGACTCAATGACCTTTACTTACGGTGTCAGCCAGGCTCTTAATACAAACACATTTGTTCGGACTGGATATAATTTTACCGGCTGGGCGACAAGCCCTGCTTCTTCAACAGTAGTTGCAGGCGACGGCTCTTATTATTCAGTCGCGGAAGATATGACCTTGTACGCTGTATGGAGGCAAAGGGCGAGCACAAGCAACATAAACCAGCTTGTAGTTACAATTGATGAAGAAAATGAAACGATAACCTTTGCTGCCGGCGGACTCTATAATTCATGGACCTGGCTTGTCGACGGAACTACAAGCGGAAGCGGAGAAAGCATTACTCTTTCATTTGATGATTATTCAGATGGTAAAAATCACTTTGTTCTGCTGGTCGGGGTTTCTGTCGGTTCTGACGGCGACACTGAAAGCAACGCCGAGTCTGCGAATTTCAAGATTTTGCCAAAAAACTAAAACTGTGAATTAGTAATGGAAGCCTCTAATTTTTTTGGGATAAAGCTTGGACTTCATCAAGAGAAATTTCTAGAGCTTGGGCAATTTGCTCATTTGTGAGTATGTGCATTGCAAGTAAGTTCCTGACCGCCTCAA
>CALGGS010000157.1 GCA_937915735.1 uncultured Treponema sp. | reverse complement strand
AGGGGCTTGCCCCTTAGGAGAAGGGGTAGCGACCAACGAAGTGGGCGCGTAGGGGAAGGCTTTCCCCTTCTTAAATAATGAAATTGGAGTGCAGAATGTATACAAAAGAAGAAGTTTTAGATTTTGTAAACGAAGAGGATGTAAAATTTATTCGCCTGGCTTTTTTTGATGTTTCGGGCGTGCAGAAAAATATTTCGATTATGCCGACGGAGCTTGAACGCGCTTTCACCGAGGGAATCCCTTTTGATGCGTCGAGTGTGGCGGGCTTTGAGGGACCTGAAAAATCTGATTTGTTCTTGATTCCTGACCCTTCCACTCTTGCGATTATTCCGTGGCGGCCGATGACAGGTAAGGTTGTCCGTATGTTCTGCAATATTTTTACCAGCGACGGCTCTCTCTACAAAAAAGACAGCCGTGCTCTTTTGCAGAATGCGGTAAAACATTTAAAAGACGAGTGCGGAATCGAGCTTATGGTTGGAACTGAAATTGAGTTCTATCTTCTTAAGCTTGATGAAAAGGGTGAGGCGACAAAAGAGCCTTTTGACAAGGCGGGTTATCTTGACATTGCTCCTGAAGATAAGGGCGAGAATATTCGCCGTGATATCTGCTTTACCCTTGAGCAGATGGGAATTACGCCGGAAGCAAGTCACCACGAGGAAGGCCCTGGCCAGAACGAAATTGACTTCCATTATGCGGACGCACTTACAGCCTCGGATAATGTTGCGACTTTTAAATGGATTGTAAGCACGAAGGCAGCAGCTAACGGCTTGTACGCTGATTTTTCTCCGAAGCCGATAAAGGACAAGAGCGGGAACGGAATGCACATAAATCTTTCGTGCGGCAAGAATGAGGAGCTTTTGCCTTATGTTTTAGGCGGAATCTATAATCGTATAGAAGAAATTACATATTTTTTGAACCCGACTGAAAATTCCTATGAAAGACTGGGAAGCTCAAAGGCTCCGAAATATCTTTCATGGGGGAAAGAAAACCGCTCGGCTTTGATTCGAGTTCCTGCAAGCAAAAAAGGTCCTCGCCTTGAAATCCGCTCGCCAGACCCGAAATGCAACACTTACATTGCCCTGACACTTTTGATTGAGGCGGCGATTGAGGGAATCAAAAATAAAGCGACGGCTCCTTCTCCGACGGAAGAAAATCTTTTTGACGAAAAAACGGCTTCTTCGCTTGGCTTAAAGACTTTGCCTCGTTCTTTGGAAGAAGCAAAGGAAATCGCCAAGAAAAGCGAATTCGTAAAGAGGGTTTTGGGTGAGATTGTGGGGTAGTTCTGACAGCCCCGACTGATGGAAAAATTTTATGAACCAAGATTCATACACCGTTCTTTTGGTGAGTGATGACAACAAGACGATTTCTCTTTTAAAGGCATTTTTAGTTCAGCCGGTTTTTGACCTTAAGGTAATAGATGATTTTTATGAGGCGAGCCGTCTTTCTGAAACTCGCAGTTTTGATTTTATCATCGCAGATTCGACTGACAGCGGCGCGATTGATTTTTCCGTGAATGTTTCTGATGGCGAAGCTACGGTTCTTCTTTTGGTTCCTCAGGAAAATTTTGAGGAAGTTTCATATCGGGTGGAAAATTACGGAGTCCTTACGGTTTCAAAGCCACTTGAAGCGCAAAGTTTTTATGCCACAATCAAAATCGCGATTGCAGTTCACCACAAAATTAAGCTTCTCTCAAACGAAACAGTGAAGCTTAAAAACAAAATGGAAGAAATCAGAATCATAAACAAGGCAAAGCTTCTTCTTGTGGAAAAACGCAAGATGACGGAAGACGAGGCTCATCATTATTTGGAAAAGCAGGCGATGGATTCTGGAAAAAAAAGAATCGCTGTGGCACAGGATACGATAGGGGAGCTTGAAGAGTAGGGGAGTGAAGCCCTTTATTTTTCCTCATCTGGTCTTTTCTGTGCTATACTATGTTTATGTCAAAAATCTTGATTGTAGAGGACAACGAGGGAATCGTTTCTTTCTTAAAAACAGAGCTTGAACTTGAAGATTTTTCTGTCTGTATGGCAGGCGATGGACGGGCGGCTCTTGAAGCCTTTGCATGCGGCAAATCCGAACAATCTCGATATTTTTGTGAGCTATCTGCGAAAAAAAATCCGCGAATATTCAGATTTTGATTTTATCACGACAGTGCGTGGAGTGGGTTTTAAAATGGAAGAGCAAAAATGAACCGGACGGCCCGTTATTTTGTCTGTGTAGTTTTAATTTTTCTCGTTCTTGTTGTAAATTTTTTTTATCTTGCTCGCATTTCTTTGCGCGATAATCAGGCAAAAGACCTTTCCTTGCAGGCTAACAAAATCTTTGAGCTTATAAAAGACGGGGATTTTACAAAAGCCTATCTGAATGAAGCTGATATAGATTTTGTGATTTATGTCCCGAAGTCTCGAAGAATAATCGTAACGAATAATGAAGCCATCCCGCTGTTTCCTTTAGCAAGAGGAATTCAACATTCTTTAATAAAAAATCCTGACGATAACGAAAAAAGAATCAGTATTTTATATCTTACAAGAGCCTTTGCGCTTTCAAACGAAAAAATGGTAAACATTCAGGTTTCAATGCCGGCAGAAAAAAAACTTTCAGAAAAAATCATAAATTTTATGCCTCTTTCTGCCTTAAATGTTTTGCTTCCGCTTCTTGTGATTTTGTTTTTGCTCATTAGTTTATACTTTTTTCGCCTTGAAAAAAAATATAACAGCCAAAAAGAATTTATCGCGAATATGAGCCACGAGCTAAAAACGCCTATTGCCGTAATTTCTGGCCACGCCGACTTACTTCGCCGGCACTGGAAAAAGCTGCTTGAAAAAAACGAGAGTGAATTTGAAAATTCCGTCAGTCTTATCTCTAAAGAAAGCGAGAATATGACGAAAATCGTGCAGAATCTGCTTGAGCTTACCCGCCTTGAAAATCGCCTTACGAAGCTTCAAAAGGAAAAAATTTCCGTAAAGGATTTTTTTGAGGAGATAAAAGAAGAATGGACTTTTAGCGGGGAGAGTAGGGCAGAAAACTCTTCGCTTGAACGAAGCGTTCATATTGAAATTGAGCCTTGTGACGAAAATCTTGTAATTTTTACTGACAAAAATCTTCTGAAGCAAATTTTTTGCATCGCAATCGAAAACTCAAAAAAACATGCGGAAGCAGAAAATCTAAAAATCACGCTCCAAGCCGAAAAATCTGGCAGAAAGAGCTCACTTTCAATTCGCGACAACGGCAAAGGCTTTTCAAAAGAGGCTCTTTCGCGTGGCTTTGAACGCTTTTATTCGGGCGACAAATCGCACAAAAAAGGAAGCGGAATCGGCTTGAGCCTTGCAAAGTCAATCGCACGCGTGCTTGGAGCAAAAATCAGACTTGAAAACGACGGCGGGGCAGTGTTGCGGGCGATAGTCAGTTCCAAATAATCTTTTCTCGTAATTCTATAAAAAATCATAGGAAAATCATAATCAAATTAAAAGCACTTGTCCTAGTCTGCCATTATACTTTTTTATGATATGAACGGAGGCTTATATGAAAAAACTAAAGGAATTTCTTCTTACAGGAGTGGCCCTCGCACTGGTGGTTTCGACAGGCGGCGCGGGGAGCTTCGTTGCCAGTCCAAACACCGCATTCGCGGGAACAAAAAGACCTGAGAGACCGCTTAAAACGGGAAATGATTTTCTCGCCGCTACATTCGAGGGAGAATCGCTGAACATTCCCTACCGCTACAAGCAGTTCAATGCAGGTGCTGGCGAACCGGTGCTTTTCGTGTTCTTGCACGGAAATTCTGCGAGCGGCACGGACAATCAAAAGCAGATGGAACGCACCCCCGCTTTGGATGCGGCTTCTTATATCGAAAAGCACGGAGTCAGCGCGTTTGTGCTTGCTCCCCAATGCCCTGAAAATACACCGTGGCGTGCAATTTCCGCAGACTTAAAATCGCTTTGCGAAACATTTGCGCGGGAACACGGCTGTGCGCACATATACATTGCAGGCGCATCAAAAGGCGGAAGTGGCATCTGGGCGATGGCAAGTCAGTACCCCGATTTTGCTGAAAAAGCGGTCGCAATCGCCTCGTCGCCAAGCGATGTAAATTTGGAAAATCTGCTAAAAACGGCAGTGTATGCAGTCATAGGAAGCAACGATGTCGTGTCGAATCCCGACGCAAAGGACAATGCCTTGCGCTCAACCAAAAGTGACGATGAAATTGCATCGCAAAAAGTAAAGCGCAATGCCGATATTGTCGCAGAGCTGCAATATAACGGCGGCAATGCCCATATAAAGATTCTGGAAGGATATGACCACAAAAAAACCTGCAAAGAAGGTTTGTCGGAAGATATACTTGACTGGCTGTTTGCAAAGTAACCGGGAGACTCTTATGAAAAAACTGATTTCACTGTGTGCGGCACTTGTCGTGCTGTTTTCGATGAACTCAACAACCGCATTCGCCGCGACCAAATACAGCACCAACCCCGACGAGTGCACAGACGGAGTCTGTTTTGTTCCCCAGTACGCCGATGACGGAAGCCAAAACTACGCGATTGTTTCCCCGGTGGGCTACCACGATGTGCCAATGATTAGCCAGGCAAAAAGGCTGGATTCTCTGGCTGGAAAAACAATCGCCCTTGTCGGCGGCTCTTTTATGGCAGTCACCACCCACAATGAGCTTAAAAGATGCATCGAAAAAGAATTTCCCACAGCGAAAATCTACATGTTCGACGACATCGGGCAGGCAGGCCCTTATTCAGTCTTCGGCACGACAGAAAAAACCAAGGCCTTTCAGAACAAGCTCAAGGAACTGAAAGTCGATGCCGTCATCGTAGGAAACTGCGGCTGCGGACTTTGTACCACAAAGGAGACCGGAGACTCAATCGCCGCTGAGTATATCGGAATTCCTTCTGTCACGGTCGCCGCTCCCACATTCGTGGCTCAAGTTCATTCAACCGGCGTAAACCGGGGAGTTCCTGTCCTCCGCACGGCAGAATATCCGGGAGCCTTTGCAAGTCACTCAACAGAAGAGCTTAAAAAGAACGCAAGAGAAGTTCTCTGGCCTCAGATTAAAACCGCTCTCACAACTCAGATTACAAAAGAAGAAATCGCAAAATACGCTCCAGAGGGTAAGAGACCTGCCGACGAAATCATCTACTACGGAAATTTTGACGAGATTCAGGAGTATATGCAGATTAACGGCTGGACTGACGGCTTGCCCGTAGTTCCTCCCACAGACGAGGCCGTTCAGGAATACTTGAAATTTACCGGCTACAAGGGAAGCGACATTCTCGGCACTTTTGCACTTGCTTACCGGGAATGTTCTGTCTACACAGTGGCGGCAAACGCCGTCATGGCAGGAGTGCCCAAAGAATTCATGCCGATTTGCATTGCTTTCGTGCAGGGAATGAATAACGGCGAATGGAGGAAGCCACTTGCCTCAACCCACGGCTGGACTCCCTTCGCATGGCTCAATGGCCCCCTCGCCCGCCAGCTGGGAATCGACAATCAGCAGGGTATGATTAGCGAAAAGGCAAACAAGGCTCTGGGACGCTTCATCGACCTAGCCATGCTCAACATCGGCGGCTACTATGTGAAGGAAAACCGCATGGGTTCTTTCGGCTACCTCACACCCTTCACATTCAGCGAGGACGACGAGGCCTGCGTAAAGCTGGGCTGGAAGCCCTATCATGTCCAGCAGGGCTACGACCTGAACGCCTCGAAGATTGGGGCTTTGTGTCAGGACGGTCAAGGAAACATCTGGGTGGGATGTCAGCAGAAAGGCCTGTTGATGATACCCGAACGTAAGGCCCAGTTTGCCTCGTGGAACTTTGCCGCACAGCGTGTTGAGATTGGCACGCATGTGTCGTCGGTGGCCGAGGGCGTGGGCGGCACCACCTGGTGCACCGTGCCGAACAAAGGCGTCTATGGCTTTGACCGCAATGGAAGCCTCGTCAGCCATCCCGACGCACCCGACGATGTGGAATTCATCTATCGCGACAAGAAACGGCAATACTGGCTGGGCACCAGCCATGCCGTCTTTAAATTCGACCCATCGACGGGCAGCAAGGAGTTGCTCACCGACTTCGAATGTGATAAGTTCAACGACATGACCGACAACGGCCGCGGTACGCTCGTCTTCTCAGCCTTCGCCAAGGGCATCCTTGTCTACGACAGGGAAACAGGTGCCATCTCACACTATTCGATGCACGATACTGACGACCCGCAGAAGGGATGTCTGCCCAACGACTGGGTAATGCAGCTTATGCCTGACCACGAGGGGCGCATCTGGATTGGCACATCGCACGGCGTAGCCTGCTTCGACCCGTCAACGCGCTCGTTCCGGCCCTTTGGCTGGAATCTGTTGGCCGAGGGCAGGATGTGCTATGCACTCTGTGAGACAAAAGACGGCGACATCCTCATCGGTCTGGAACAGGGCCTGTGCGTCTGGAGA
>CALGGS010000156.1 GCA_937915735.1 uncultured Treponema sp. | reverse complement strand
AAAAAAGGGAAAAAAACCGTTGGTTTAAATTTCCTAATAAAAAAAGGAGGATTTTTTCCATGAAAAAAATCGTAGCTGTGGCTTCGCTTGCTGCTTTGCTTGCGGGTGCTACATTCGCGGCCGATATAAGTTTTTCTTATACTGGCAACAATTATTTCACATCAAATAGTAAGGCTGGTGTGAAATATAATCCTGATCTTCGTGGTGATTGTATTTCATTCGGGCTATCTAACGATTATGCCGGTGCAGTTGTAGACTTTGACCTTGATTTGACTGATGCTGACTCAATTACTCTTGATGAGTATTACGGCTGGATGAATTTTGAAGATATCAGCACTCAGTTTACAGCTGGTGTCTGGAACTCTCGTTATGCTGATGATGTAACGACAGATGCAGGCGACCTCGACGGTGAAGATTTTATCCTTTGGGATATGGGCCTTCTTCCTGTTGGTGACTATTCTGTTGCTGTAGATTCTGGTAACCTTACTGACGGTAATATTGCTATGGTCGCGGCTTACACGAACGAAAATTTGCTTCCAGGTAAAATGATGCTCAAATTCGGTCTTGTAAACTCTGACTGGGATTCTTTTACAAAAACAGATTCTGATGGAGAATATACTCGAACAAATTCTTATGGCTTTGTCGGTGAATTTGCCCTTCGTCAGGAAAATGCTTTCGATGTCAACTTGGCTATTAAATCATTGCATGTTGGACAGTACTCATTCGGTCTTTTCTTCAGCCCTCTTATGATTGAAAACCTTGAGCTTACGGCAGGTCTTTCTTTGGGTCTTGATACTTACACATATAGTGAGAGAAATGGTAATGCAAAAGATGAATCTGCTGCAGAATTCGCATTCGATATTCGGGCGCGATACGCTGTTACAGAAAAATTCTCTATTACTACTGCGCACAACATTTCTTCTTACATCGCTGGTCTTGATACAGAAAAGAATGACGGAAGTCTTGCAGACAACAAAATGGCAATGGCTAACCAGATTAATGCAACTTATGCTTTCCTTGAAAACATGAGCTTCGGTCTTAACTTGCAGCATGTAATCGAAGATTTTGACAATGCTTATCCAAGCAATGTATTGTATATCACTCCGTCTGTTGCAATCAAAGCTACAGAAAAAGCTACTGTTACAATCGCTGCTCGCGCAGAATGGGATAACATTGGATGGCAGAAGGGTGCTGAAGATTTTGGATTCACACTCCCTGTAATCTTCTCTTATAACTACTAATTCTGGATGTTTGCAGAAAAATAAAAAATCCTTGGAGGAA
This sequence comes from uncultured Treponema sp., assembly GCA_937915735.1. GTDB lineage: Bacteria > Spirochaetota > Spirochaetia > Treponematales > Treponemataceae > Treponema_D. Next base: position 10,590 of record CALGGS010000156.1, on the reverse strand, counting down.
TTAAATGAAAAAGATTATAAGTGCGCTCGCAGTTAGTGCATTGGTATTCGGTTCTGCAGCAGCAAAGACTTCTGTGAACCTTAACTATAGAAACGGTGCTCTCCTTTATCAGCACACAAATAATGGTGAAGATGACGCCGCTAATGTCAAAAAATCAACCTTTGGTTCTTTGAATTCATACAATGGCGGTCAGGATACAATGTCTTTTAAGGCATCTGGCGACATTCTTGACTTCCAGTTGGATGTACAGCCATCAATAAAAAATGCAAGTGGTAACGATAAACTCCGATTCAATGTTATCAAAATCGGCGCTAAATGGGGCGATTTCCATGTCCAGAGTGGTTGGAACGGTGATGGTATCAACGGTGGCTATCGTGTAACAAATGATGCTTCTAACCATGAAGGTTCTTTATTTGAGACTTTCAAGCTTGGTTCAGCATTTAAAACATCATTCTCAAAATATGCAGATAACCAGATTTGTATTCCAACAATTTTCTCTGACCGAACTTTTTATGGTCAGGCAGATTACACAATCAAAGCAGATGACCTTAAAGTAAATCTTAAGGGAACTGTAATTTCTGATCGCGCTTGGGAAGCTTCTGAACTTAGTGCAACAGAATGGAACACTGGTGACAAAGGCTGGTCTATTTTTGCTGATGTCGCATTGGGCAAAAAATTCAAAACAGAAGCATTCGTAAAAGGTGCAAATGTAACTGCTAAAAAGAAGGGTGAAACTGCCGCTGACAGTCGTATGCTCTTGGTTCCAGGCCTTTATTTCCAGTGGCTCGGAACAGAAAATCTCATTGCTACAGTCGGTGGTGCTGCAACTTTGTATGACGGAGACCTTTCTGACTACAGTGCAGACTTGCGAGTCCGCTACGCAGTAAATGATCAGCTTTCTATTACTTACTACTTGAAATACTCTGCACTTGATACAGATAAATTCATTGGTGCCAAAGCTTCTGGAGGCTCTGCTTACGCTGCTAACGCTGCTGTTGATAAAAACATTGGTTATGGTTCAACTGCTTTCACAACAGACGCAGTTCTTTGGAACTTCATCAATGCACGCTATAAGATGGGTCCTGTCTTGACAGTTGCTTGTTCACTTGGCGCTCTTACAGACTTGGGTGACGGAAAAGTTGCTACAGGAAAAGAAACAGCTAACGGAACTACAATTGTTCTCCATCCAAATGCAGAATTCACTGCTGGAAAAGGTGCTTCAATCATTTGTGGTCTTCAGGCTAGCTTCCAGGGACTTGGTGCAGATAAAGATTCTTCATTTGGCGAAAATACAGATGTTGGATTTGCAATTCCAGTCTTGTTCCGCGTTAAGATGTAATAAATGTTGATTTAGAGAAATCTTTTTCAACCTTTTTGTTTTTGGTCAGGTGTGAGTTTCATGCCTGGCCTTTTTTGCTGATTATGAAAAAAATATATTTAATTTTAAAAATTTTAATCTCTTTTTTATTTTTGAGTTGCGCTTCAGCTTCTTTTTCAATAAATGATTTTGAATCTGTTGCCGTAATTGGTGTTAGCGGTAATAAAAATCTTAGTGAGCAAGTTGACACTCTTTATGTACGAAGTGATGAGGAGGATATTGATGACACGAATCCTTTATCAGTTCTTGTTGATAAATTTTTACATAAAGAAAATCCAGAGCTTCTGACCGCTCAAGACAGAGTAGATTATGCCGAAGAATATTTGCGTCGTGCCCTGGAAGAACTGGCAGGGCTTAGGGTAAGTGAAAAAGCTTCTGTTATAAACTCGGATGAATATCAAAATGCCAAAAAAAATCCGCTTAGTACCTTGAACACCTGGATTAGTGCGACTGATTTTGATAAAAATCTTTATTCTATTGGTTCCAAGAAAGCTCGAATCCTGATGAATGAGCTTGGCGTAAAAAGCCTTGTCGCCGCAGAATTTCGCTTTAACAAAGTCTTTGCTGATTCCTCTAAAGTTAAAACAAATGTCCGTGCACAAGTTATTATGGAAGTCCTTGTGTACAATGAAAAAGGCCGGCAAGTTGCTATGAATACTTTCGAAGCAACTTCAAATGAAAGCCTTCCAGTCAGAAAATTTGAATACGACACCGATGCTCTTCTGGAAATGTATCCCGAGGTTATAGAAACTGTCGTGAACAAATTTATAATGGCATATTTGGACTAAAGACTCTGAAATACAGGAGATACGCTCAGTTTTAAAATTTCATTCTTCCGCGGAAGCTTCGTGCGAGAGTGAGTCTGTCGGCGTATTCCAAATCACCGCCAACTGGAAGACCGCTTGCAAGTCGTGTAACAGTCAGGTTTTCGATTTCGGAAAGAAGGCGCTGAATGTAAAGTGCTGTCGTGTCTCCTTCGACTGTCGGATTAGTCGCGATTATGACTTCTTTTACATTCCCTTTCTTTACCCGCTCCAAAAGCTGGGCGATTCTTAACTGGTCAGGGCCAACTCCTTCGAGAGGGGCGATTACTCCGCCTAAAACATGAAAAAGCCCGGAAAATTCGTGTGAGGATTCGATTGTAGAAACATCCTGCGGCTGCTCGACGACACAAATAATGCTTTGGTCCCGCATTGGATTCGAGCAAATGGGGCAGGGGTCATTTTCTGTCCAAGAGCCGCAAATTGAGCAGGCATGGATTTTTTCTTGAAGAGTTCTGAGTTGATTTGAAAATCTCTCGACCCAGGCAGAATCGGCTTTTAAAATAAAATTCACCAGCCTGGAAGCGCTTTTTTTGCCGATTCCAGGAAGCCGCGAAAAAGAATCTGTTAAGTCGTCAATCGCTGTCATTTTAAATCTTAAGTCCTGGAATATTCATTCCACCGAGCAATTCCCCAGATTTTTCCTGAATTTTTCCCTGAACCTTTTCCATCGCCGCATGATGTGCCGCAACGATTAAATCCTGCAGCATCTGAATGTCCCGCGGGTCAACTGCGATTGGGTCAAGCTTTATTGCCGTAATTTCAAATTTTCCGTTTAAAGTTACTTGAACAATATTTCCGCCAGAAGAACCAGTCTCTGAAATTTGAGCAAGTTCTTCTTTCATTGTATTCATCGTTCCTTCAAGATTTTTAAGATTTTTTACCATTTCAAAAGGATTCATATTTACTCCCATTTTGTGAAGCATTTGTCATTTCGAGCTTGTTAGGAAGACTAGTATATCATAAATCAGGACTTTTTGTAATCCCAGTTGTGCTTCGGGTAACGCCCCTTCATTTCCTTGCAGATTTCAGTCCATGCACCCGTCCAGAAATTTTCCAAATCATCCGTAATCTGAAGAGGTCTGAGCGCCGGTGACAAGAGCTTTAAAAGAACCCGCTTTCCTAAAATTTTCGGAGTTTCAAAGCAACCGAAAATCTGCTGAATTATGATTTCGATTGACGGAACAATCTGACCGTCTGCTTTTTTTTCGTATTTTACCCTTCGTTTTTTGCCATTTTGAAGCGTAAGCTGAATCGGAACCTTTGAATCAATCTCGTTTCCGTCAAGATACCAGTAAAGTGCGTCATAAATCGTCTCCGAGCTGATTTTTTGAGAATTTACGAAGGGCAAAAGCCAATCCCTTGCATTTTCAGAAAGATTTTTTATCTTCTCACAGCCATAAAATTCAGCTCGAAGCAAAAATTCAATAGTTTTTTCATCGAGAGGAAGCGAATCCAGCCCCTTTTTTAGGACTAAATCGCAAATTGCAGGTGCGAAATCTTCATTTTGAACAGGAAGCTTCTTTTCTTTCAGGACAATTTCTCCGTAAGACAAGATTTCTTTTTTCTGAATCGTCAGGTTTTTAAAATCACTTCCTTTTGAAAATCCGGTTATTTCAGATTTTATTTCAGTTTTAGCGTGTTTTTGTAAAAAAAATTCCACAGTTTCGTCAGATAGAGGGGCAAAGGAGTAAATTTTGCCGATTTGCTCCCCCGCTCTTACTTCAACGGCGACAATCCATTTCGGAAAGTCAGATAAGCTGGCCTTAGAAAAAAGAATTTCACGGCTTAAAAGAGCTTTTCTTCCAGAGGGAAGCATATATTCCGCTTTATCGGAATTTTTTTCAGTTTCAGCCGAAAGGCGTGACAGCCTGTCAGGAAAGCCCGCAAGAAATGCAGAATGGATGTCTTGACTCCCCTTGGTCACTGGAATTGCAAAATCCATTCTTCTTTTCAAATCTTCAACAAAAAGTTTCTGTCGCTCTAGGGAAGCGTCCGCAAATTCAGAGAAGGGAAGCACCGCCTCTGCTCCGCCAAATAAGGCAACGCAGGCAAGTCTGGGGTGAAGACCTAGCCTCAGGACATTTTTTCCTTTTTCGGTGATTTTCCCATCCAGGCAATCAAGCTTTTCAAGCAGGGCTTTTGCCGCTTTCCACGCATTTTCTGACGGAGGCGTGAGCCAGTCAAGTTTTGAGCTTTCATCCACTCCCCACTGCGCGCACTCCAGAACCAGCGGAGTCAAATCACAGTGCAAGATTTCAGGCTCATTTTGCTCTATTCTTACATCATTTTTATCCCAAAGCCGGATGCATCTTCCAGCCCTCACTCGTCCCGCCCGTCCGCTTCTCTGTTCCGCAGAAAAAAGGCTTTCCTTTTCGGTAACAAGCCTTTCCATTCCAAGAGCGACATTCATTTTGTTTTTTCGGCAAAGTCCGCTGTCAATTACGACCGTAACATCCGGAACGGTGAGCGAGGTTTCTGCAATGGCAGAAGAAAGAATTACCCTGCAAGGCGAGCCGTCCGTTTGGGGAGTCAGAATTTTTCTTTGTTCGCTTAAAGGCACTGAGCTGTGCAAAGTTAAAATTTCGATGTCTTTGCCTTGAAGTGCCGCTTCAAGCTCCGACTTAGTTTTTCTGATTTCATAAATTCCGGGCAAAAACACCAAAATACTGCCGGCACATCGAGCCGCACTGTCGGAAAGCCTGGCTTCTTCCAAAACCTCTTCCACAGCCTCCGTAACGCTTAAATTCGCCCTGTATTCAATTTCGACCGGAAATTGTCTGCCGGGAATTCTCATAACAGGTGCCGGATTTTCTTTAGTTCCAAGGTATTCAGAAATCTTTTTTGAATCAATGGTTGCGCTCATTACAAGCACAAACAAATCGTCCCTAAGGCTCATCGTTTCTTTTAAAAACGCAAGGGCCAAATCACTGTGAACTGAGCGCTCGTGAAATTCGTCAAGGATAATTACATTCACATCTTCAAGGAGGGGGTCTGCCTGCAGTTTTCGGATTAAAATAGCTTCGGTTATTACTTCAAGCCGGGTTTTTTTTGAAATTTTTGACTCCAGATGAAGTCTATAGCCTACAGTTTCGCCTGTTTTTTCTCCGAGCAAGGCAGAAAGCCTGTCACTAATCGCTGTGGTAGCCAGGCGACGCACTTCAAGCATAAGGATTTTCCCTTCAAAATGCTCAAGAATGCTTAAGGGAACAGCTGTTGATTTTCCTGCGGCAGTTTCGGCAGTCAGGACAAGAAAATGCGAAGCAGAAGCTTTTAGATTTTCACAGATTTGATTGAGATACGGAAAAATTGGAAGGGAAGTCAGGGCTTTGTTCATTTTGTATTAGAGCAAAAAAAAAGCACTCGCATTTGAGTGCTTTTTTATGTTAGCGAAGTGCCTAGCAGATAACGACTGAGTTGTCTGTTGAAGAGAATGGGGCAGGAATATATTTGTCTGCTGCCCAATCGTTTTCCCAGCGGCTTCCGTCGAGAAGATATCGGAACTGATATTCTTTACCAGGCTCCAAGTTGATTGCGACTGAGAAAGAACCATCCTTTCCTTTTTTAAGAGGAGTTTCTGTAGAGCTCCAGCTATTAAAATCTCCAGCGATTGTTACTGTTTTTGCTCCCTGAGCTGCTTCTGGAGAAACCGAAAATGTTACTTTGCAAGTTTTTTTGTCTTTAGAATAAGTTTTTTTTAAAGCCATGATAAGCCCCTTTTTGATAATGTATTTATATTCTATAATAAATAGAAAATATATGCAAGTTTTAAGAAAAATTAAATCATTTCTGACTTCTTTCTACTTTTTTGACTTAACCTTCGGTGCTTTTCCTGTGATAAGCCAGTTTTGAGTGAAATATCCGTCAGAAATTTCTTCGTCAAATACGAAATCCTTTACAGTCGCGATGCTTTTTCGGCCCGTAATAAGATTTGTTACGCAGTTTGAGCGGCGAAGAGGATATTCAATGCCAGTTGAGCCTTTGACCATATCAATTTTGAGGCACTCATAAGTCTTAATCATTTTGTCTTTTGCGTCATAAAACTCGATTCTGACAGGAATGTAAGTTTTTTTGTCGAACCATGAAATTCTGTAGTGATATTCGACTTCGCTTCGTTTGTAAGGAAGGGATTTCATTTTCCAGCAGTTGTAAGAAGTTCCGTTCACGGTGATTTTTGCGTTATCTTCGAGAATGGAATTGTCATCCTCGTCTTCGTTTCGGATTGTCATGTCATTGTAAGTAAATTCTGTTCCGCCAAAGGATTTTGTGCGTTCTGTCATTGGAATTCGACGCGCCTGCCGCAGTTTTGGCATGTAAACCCAGCGGTCATCGGCCTTTTTAAGCTTTTCGAGCTGCAAGACCCTCATTCCCTTTACATTTGCGGGAGAAATAAAGTCAAAAGCGACATTTTTAAGACCATTGTCAACGCCGCTTCCGTATTGCTTTAACTCTAGAACCTCAGATTTTCCGTTTTTTTCGATATTTTCAACAATTAAATTTGAATAGTTAAAATCTGGAACCCTGTCCAAATCACAAAAAATCGTTGCTATTTCTTTTGCCGTCTGTGCAGAAAGAAAAAAAGAAGACAATAAAAGAGAAAAAACTACAAAAAACTTTTTCATATAACACTCCAACTTGACTTATTAAGAATTTCCTTAATTATTTTAACTGAAAACATATTTTTTTCAATAAAAATCGAAAAAATTAAGGAAATGTGTCATGCTTCGCTCATAATCAGAAAGGCCACTTACAAAAGCTTATACAAAAGTCCGTACAAAGCTTTCGCTTCATCGGCTTCCAAATGTATGCATTTTCCCATTTCTTCAGGAACGCTCATCGCTTCCTTTTGAAGTTCCTCACCCTTTTCCGTGATTTTTACCGTAACGATTCGCTCGTCTGCCTTACTGCGATTTCGTTCAAGCAGGCCTTTTTCTTCCATCGCTTTTAAAAGCGGAGACAGGGTGCCCGTGTCAAGGTAGAGCTTTTTTCCAAGCTCCCCGACCGTAAGCTCTGACTTTTCCCACAAAACCATCATCACTATATACTGGGTGTAGGTGAGGTTAATTTTTTTGAGCAGAGGCGTGTATTTTCGCAGAATTTCACGGCTTGCGGCATAAAGCGGAAAGCAAAGCTGATTTTCAAGTTTTAAAGATTCACAAATCATAAGACGCTCCATTTTTACAAAAGGGAATCTCTAAAAATTGCAATTTTTAGAGATTCTCATTATAAAAAAAATAAAAAAAAGAAAATAGTCTTGACGAATTATATTTGATACAATATTATTTTATTAAATAAAACATACGGAGGCATATATGGCTATTTATGATTACAAGGTTTTGGACAGAAAAGGGAACGAGGTTTCAATGGAGTCTTTCAAGGGAAAGGTTCTTTTGATTGTAAATACAGCGACTGGCTGCGGCTTCACCCCACAGTACAAGGGGCTGGAAGAGCTTTATCAGAAATACCACGAAAAGGGGCTTGAAATCCTTGACTTCCCCTGCGACCAGTTTGGTCATCAGGCTCCGGGTGATGACGATGAGATTCACGAGTTCTGCCAGATGAAATATAAGACCAGCTTTGACAACTTCAAGAAAATCGAAGTAAACGGCGAGAACGAAATTCCGCTCTATACTTTCTTAAAAAGTCAGAAAGGCTTTCAGGGCTTTACAGGCGTAAAAGGCGCGTTGATGAATGCTGTTGTGGGCAAAATTGACCCGGATTTCAAGAACAACGCCAACATCAAATGGAATTTCACGAAATTCCTTGTTGACCGCGAAGGCAATGTAGTTGACCGCTTCGAGTCCACTGTTGAGCCAAAAAAAATCGATGAAAAAATCGAGGCTTTGTTGTAAAATAAGGGCGTTCCCCTACGCACTTCGTGCTTCGGGTCGCTATGTCCGTGGCTCGCTAGACGCTCGGTCGCAAGCGACTGGCTGTGCCACCACTCCCAGCGCTAACGCAGAATTACCCTAAATCGGAGGCAAAAATGAACTACGACATCATTATAATCGGGGCGGGACCTGCAGGAATTTCCGCAAGTCTTTACGCAAAGCGGGCAAATCTTAATGTTCTCGTGCTTTATTCTGGTGAAAGCCAGCTTGAAAAAGCTCACAAAATCGACAATTACTACGGATTTCCGGACGGAATTACTGGCGGAGACCTTTACAAAAACGGAATTGAGCAGGCGAAAAATCTGGGAGTTGATGTCTTAAAAAGCGAAGTCACTCATATCGAGATGGTCTCTCCTCCTCCTCAGACTCAATATTCAGTAAAGGCCGGCGAAAAAGAATATTCTTCTCCTGCCATAATTCTGGCAACTGGAAACAAAAAGCTTCGCCCAAATATCGAAGGAATCATTGACTATGAAGGAAGAGGCGTTTCCTACTGTGCCGTTTGCGACGGATTTTTCTACCGCAAAAAGAATGTAGCCGTAATCGGAGACGGAAAATTTGCCGTTGAAGAGGCCGCTCATCTTTCACACATTGCAGAAAGGGTAACGGTTTTGACGGACGGAAAAGCGAGTGATGAGGTGCAGTCCGAAATTGCGAAAGACTCTTCTCTTGCAGGCAAGATTAAAATTGATACCCGAAAGGTCGCAAAAATCTTAGGAAATGAAAACGGAGCGAAAGTCGGCGGAGTCGAGCTTTCTGACGGCGAGAAAATTTCCTATGACGGAGTTTTCGTCGCTCTCGGAAGTGCGGGGGCTGCTGACTTCGCAAAAAAACTCGGAATCTTTATGGAAGGCGACTCTATAAAAACCGACGAAAAAATGGCGACGAACGCCCCGGGAATCTACTCCTGCGGGAACGCGAACGGCGGTCTTCTGCAGGTCTGCAAGGCTGTGTACGAGGGCGGGGTAGCTGCCTTGAGCGCCGTAAATTATGTCAGGGGGCTTTCAAAAAATTGACGGACAAAAACAAAATAATGATTCTCTGCAAGGTTGTAGATAATTACGGTGACATCGGAGTTGTTTATCGCCTTGCACGGGCTATTTCTGACCTTCGCCCAAATATTGAGCTTACTCTGGTTGTCAGCAATCTCGAAAGCTTCCACAAGCTGGCAAGTCAGATTGACCCGACAAAGCAGTTTCAGGATTTTCACTACAAAGACTCGGTTTGGAAAATCCTTGACTGGAATTTAGAAATAAGTGACGGGAATTCCAGCCTTCTTACTCCTGTTATTCTTGAATGTTTCCAATGTGGCCGACCGGAATGGCTTGAGAAGATTCTTTTTGATGAAAGTTTTACTCAAATTGTGCAGATTATTCAGATTGACTACCTTACCGCTGAAGATTATGCCGACGAATTTCATCTCTTAAAAAGCGGAACAAGAAAATCGAATATCAAAAAAATCTTTTTTATGCCAGGATTTACCGAAAAGACGGGCGGGCTGATTATTAATTCAGGATTAGCGGGCCTTCCTTGCCCTTTGGAAGGGCAAAGTGACGAAAAATCTCAATTCTTAATCTTTTTCTTTGCTTATGAGGATGATTGCTCTGCCGTAGTGCGGGCAATTTCTGACTTTGAAAGGGAAATGCAAAAATCGGAGAAAGAATTCTCTGTCTGTGTTTATCTTGCGGAGGGAAAATCTTCACTTCCCTTCGAAAACGCTTTTAAAAATCAGAATGCGACATTTAAGCTTCAAAAAATTCCCTTTCTGCAGCAGGAGGAATTCGATTGCTTTCTTACGACTATGGATTTCCTTTTTGTCCGAGGCGAAGACTCTCTTTCTCGTGCCGCTCTTTCTTCCCTTCCTTTTGTATGGCAGGCCTACAAACAGGATGAAAATTACCAGCTCGTAAAGGTGAACGCGCTTTTGGAGCGGATGAAGCCATTCTTTTGCGATGAGTTTGAGCCAATCCAAAAATTCTGGCAAAGTTACAATGATTACGAGAATCCGACAAAAAGCGAGTCATTAACGAAAATGCTTTTGGACTCGGCAAAGCAAAAGAATACCGGCGGATTCAAAAAATTCAGCAGGAGTCTGATTAAAAACGGAAATCTGGCTGAAAGCCTTTTAAAATTTATCGATGGATTGAAGCTATAGGGCTTTTGTCCGCCTCTCGGTTCATAAGTTTCTTCTTAATTTTACAAAATATACTCATTCTAGGATTTTTCTGATTTTACTTGACTTTTCAATAGCTCAGATTTAAAATGAATTAATTTTATAAATGTTCTCAATGAGGAGGAGAAACAAAAATGAAAATTACAAAAATGGTTGCCGCTGCATCCCTAATGGCACTTGCAGCTCTTTCAATGTCTTGCAAAAAAGACAATAAGCCAGCTGCCACAACAAGCGAAAAACGGCTTATTACTATCGGTTACGCTCAGGTCGGTGCAGAATCTGACTGGCGCTTGGCTAACACAGAGTCATTCAAAACAACATTCGTTG
>CALGGS010000155.1 GCA_937915735.1 uncultured Treponema sp. | reverse complement strand
TAAGTGATTATTTTTTGAGGATTCTTATTGACAAGCTGGGGCCTTATATGTGTTATACGTTTTTTATTATAATAAAATTTATATTCCCATACTGCAATCTATAAAATAAAGTAGGTAAATAAACAAAGGAATAAAAATTGTTGCATTTAGAATTATCCAAATGATTTTTCCTTTTTTTAACCATTTGTAAATACTAACTCCCAAAAGAAGATAAACGGGGGCTGAAAGAAAACAAATTGGTGGAACAAGAAGGAGTATCAAATATATAGGCGAAAGTAGTATATAAGCAAAAAAAGATGATACATTATTAAGGTATATAGCTCCTGCAGCAAGTCCAACAAAAAGTACTGAAATCCAGCTGATCCACCTTGTTGTTTCGCTAATACCTAAATCACTGTCTGTATCAAAAACTTTAGCACAATTTTTTGTAAAGAATATTTGAACTTTAGGATTTACCTTTTTTAAATGAGTAAGGATATCACTTTTCTTTGAGATATATTCTTCGCTCTTATCAAAGACAGCAGTTTTCGGTTTAAAAATACCTAGTGTTTCTGAAAAATCTGTATGACAGGTTTCATAGTTAGGAACTATATATAAATCAATCTTTTTATTAATTCTTTTTGCAATTTTGTAAAGCATTCTATCTGCTTTACAATGAGGTTGTGGAAGGTCGTTACAGTCTCCTCCAAAGAAAATATAGTGATCATCTATATCCAGTAAAATTGCGAGACTATTGATGTTTTCACTAAACATAATTTTATGGAAAGTTTCGGCATTGGTCTCATCGTCATAAATTTCCTGAATAATTTTTTTTGTATTAAAAAGTTTTAATGTTCCATCTCCAAAATAAATGTTTTCAATATCTTCAACAGAAACATATAGATTTTTTTCTATAAGTTCAGCTTTCAGCTTCTGAAACTTTTCCATTTCTGCTTGACGATATTCGTCATCTGCAGGAGTTTCCCATGCAGTTGTACAATCCAAGCCAGAATATTCTTTTAAGTATACTTTTTCAACTGGAAAATTTTCTGTGAGTTTCGAAATACAACCGTAATTATCTTGGTGAAAATGAGTATTTATAATAAATTTTATTGTTATAGTACCGAAAAAATGATGTTTAATATAATCACAAATATGGTCGTACTGTTCTTCAGAACCTGTATCAATAAGTGCTATTTCATTTTTATTTCCGAGAATAATTATGTCACTACTTTCTGTTTGTAAAAAATGTATTTCCATAACTTTTATTTATGGGGCTGTCCTAGAAGTTCTTAATAACTTCTAGGACAGCCCCTCGTTGAGGTTCTTTGCTTTTCGAATACACTCCATTCCAGACAATAAGTCAAGTTCACAATAATCCGATAATTCTTATTTTTTAATACTTGAAAGATTTTTGAATTTTCTTAAAAGTATCAAGATAACGGGCAAAATTTTCTGGATTTGAAGTAAATGTCAATACATTTGCAATATTACCTTTCATAAAAACAAATTGTATCTGCTGGACTTTCGTTCCATTTATTTCCCCTGAAATTATCTGATAATTATCTTTGGCTTCAATCAAATTAAAATTACTATAAAGTGTTTTGATATACTCTCGAGAACTTTCAAAATATCCTTTTACAGAATATTTTGAAGGTAATTGCTCTACTGACAAATTTCCATTTTCCTGAAAATCATCATTTTCTTCCACCGGTGAATACAACACAAACAATGTAGAAGAATCTGTTCTCTGTGCCAACCAGCCTGATGGAACTGTTATTGAATAATTATCAATTTTCACTTCCATTCCATTTTCACAGAACGCAACACCTGCAAGCATTAATATAAATAATGCTAAAATTGTCTTTTTCATAAAATTTCTCCTTAAAATTTTATAATTATTTTGAGAAAAATGCTGGAGGATTTAACTTATTAACAGCAAGTGTCCCAGTGTGCCGTCCGCCTAACAATATTTCTACATATCAGCCGTAAAACTCTTATAGCATCACTTTCTGTCAAGCGGGCTTACCGCGCTGTTGGTGTTCTTTATGATTCCGACAGCGGGCATGGCCTTTTTTACTGTTTTCTGCAAAATCTTATACACGGAACAGCAGGTCTGAATATGACGGATACGGCTTGTATTTTTCGCCCAGAATCGGCTCGATTGCGTCTGCGATTTTTCGGGTTGCTTCCATTTGCGGAATCACTTTGTCCACATAGAATCGCGCCTGCTTTGGCACATCGACGATAGTACAGGCATCGTTGTGAATTTTCTCCAGTTTTTGAGCATTTTCGTCCAGCTTGTCGGCCAGCGCGGTGATTTTTTTGAGGGCGTTGGTCTGTGCGCTGCATTTTGCGCTTGGAATTACCGCCATCACCTTAGAGGCACTTTCTGCCACATCGCTCATGTAAGCGTAGCTTGCCGGCAAAATGTCCTTGTAAATCATGTCGAGCATTGTGTTCACTTCGATGTTTAGAACCTTTGAGTATTTTTCGAGCTTAACCTCGTGGTGGCTCTTCATCTCGCTTTCTGTGTAAACACCGTATTTCTGGAACATCTCGATATTCTGAGAATCAAGATATCGTTCCATTGCGTCAGGAAGCGTTTTAAGATTTAAAAGCCCTCGTTTTTCCGCCTCCCGAACCCATTCGTCATCATAGCCGTTTCCGTTGAAGATGATTTTTTTGTGTTCAATGATTTTTTCTTTGATTAAATTCTGCAGGCTTGAGTTAAAATCTGAAGAATTTTCGAGGCGAGAAGCAAATTCGTCCAATGCTTCGGCGACAATCGTGTTGAGAACCACATTTGGGCCGGAAATTGAGAGAGATGAACCCAGCGAGCGGAATTCAAATTTGTTTCCCGTGAAGGCAAAGGGTGAAGTTCTGTTTCGGTCGGTGGTGTCTTTTGGAATCGCAGGAAGAACAGAAACGCCAATCTGCATTTTTTCGTGAGTTTTCTGACTGTAAGGAGAGCCGTTTTCGATTGAGTCAAGAACGGCCTGCAATTCATCGCCGATGAACATTGAGATAATCGCAGGGGGCGCTTCATTCGCACCCAGGCGGTGATCGTTTCCGGCAGAAGCAACGCTGTCACGGAGCAAATCCTGATGTTTGTCAACGGCCTGAATTACAGCCGTGAGCATAAGAAGGAACTGGGCATTTTCCCGCGGAGTTTCGCCAGGCTCAAGAAGATTGAAGCCGTCGTCGGTGCTCATTGACCAGTTGTTGTGCTTTCCGCTTCCGTTTACGCCGGCAAAAGGTTTTTCTGCAAGCAAGCAGTATAGCCCGTGCTTTAGGGCGACTTCTTTCATAAGGCGCATAGTGAGCTGGTTCTGGTCAGCGCTTAAGTTCGTCGTGGTGAAAATCGGAGCCATTTCGTGCTGGGCGGGAGCGACCTCGTTGTGCTTGGTCTTGCTCAAAATTCCCAGCTTCCAAAGCTCGTTATCCAAATCTGCCATAAACTCAGCGATTCTAGGCTTGATTGAGCCATAGTAGTGGTCGTCCATTTCCTGACCTTTTGGAGGCATTGAGCCAAAAAGAGTTCTTCCCGTGAAAATTAAGTCTTTTCGCTGCTCCCAAAGTTTTTTGTCGATTAAAAAATATTCCTGTTCCGGACCGACAGTCGTAATGACTCGCTTTGCACTCGTATTTCCGAAAAGACGGAGAATGCGAAGCGCCTGCTTGTTCAAGGCTTCCATTGAACGCAAGAGAGGCGTTTTTTTGTCCAGCGATTCGCCTGTGTATGAGCAGAAAGCGGTTGGGATGTAAAGAGAGCCGTCTTTTATGAAGGCATAAGATGTGGGGTCCCAGGCAGTGTAGCCGCGGGCTTCAAAGGTTGCTCTGATTCCGCCGTTTGGAAAAGATGAGCCGTCTACTTCGCCCTTAACAAGCTCCTTTCCGGAAAATTCCATAATTACACCAGAACCACTCGGCGAGATAAAAGAATCGTGCTTTTCGGCTGTAACGCCTGTGAGCGGCTGGAACCAGTGAGTAAAATGAGTCGCGCCTTTTTCAATGGCCCAGTCCTTCATTGCGTTCGCAACGACATTTGCAACATCAAGCTCAAGAGGTGAGCCTTCGCTAATCGTCTTTTTAAGTGATTTGTAAGTGTCTTTAGGTAAGCGAGAACGCATTACATCATCATTAAAAACCATGCTTCCAAAAAGTTCAGGTACGGTCATTTTTTACTCCTAGTGCCAAAAATAATATCAAAAATGAGAAGAAAATAGAAGTGATATACTTGTTTGTTTTTTGATAGCATAAAATCTGTTTTTTTCGTAAGATGTTCATACAGAGGAAAAAATGGAAAACGCAACAAAATGTATTCATGCCGGCTACACGCCAAAAAACGGGGAATCTCGAATGATTCCAATCATTCAGTCTACGACATTCAAATATGACACTTCCGAAGATATGGGCAAGCTCTTTGACCTTGAGGCTTCTGGATATTTCTACACCCGCTTGCAGAATCCCACCAACGATATGGTTGCCGCAAAAATCTGCGCCCTTGAAGGGGGAAGCGCGGCTATGCTCACTTCCAGCGGTCAGGCGGCAAACTTCTTCGCTGCTTTCAACATTGCTTCTAACGGAGACCACATCGTCGCTTCCAGCTCAATTTACGGCGGAACTTTCAATCTTTTCAATGTTACAATGCGAAAAATGGGAGTTGATTTTACTTTCATTTCCCCGGACGCAAGTGATGAAGAAATTCAGGCGGCTTTCAAGCCCAACACAAAGGCTGTCTTTGGCGAGACAATCGCAAATCCGGCACTCACGGTCTTTGACATTGAGCGATGGGCAAAAATCGCCCACAAAAACGGCGTTCCCCTCATCGTTGACAACACTTTCGCCACGCCGATTAACTGCCGTCCCTTTGAATGGGGAGCCGACATCGTAACCCACTCAACTACAAAATATATGGACGGTCACGATGCCACGGTCGGAGGCTGTATCGTTGACTCCGGCAAATTCGACTGGATGGCTCATGCCGAAAAATTCCCTGGCCTCTGCACTCCTGACGAAAGCTACCACGGAATCACCTACGCCACAAAATTCGGCAAGGAAGGGGCCTTCATTACAAAATGTACCGCCCAGCTTATGCGGGATTTCGGCTCAATTCCTTCCCCAATGAACGCTTATATGCTCAATCTTGGACTTGAATCTTTGCCAGTCAGAATGAAGCAGCACTGCGCAAACGGTCAGGCCGTGGCTGAATTCCTTGAGTCTCACAAAAATGTCGCTTGGGTAAATTACCCTGGACTTAAAAGCAACAAATACCACGACCTGGCTCAGAAATATATGCCAAATGGAACTTGCGGCGTTGTAAGTTTCGGTGTTAAAGGCGGAAGAAAAGCCGCAGAAAAATTTATGAAGCACCTAAAGCTTGCTATGATTGCGACCCATGTTGCTGATGCCCGCACCTGCGTCCTTCATCCGGCTTCAGCCACACACCGCCAGCTTACCGATGAGGAGCTTGTCGCCTGCGGAGTCGGGCCTGATATGGTTCGCTTTTCTTGCGGAATCGAAGCTACGGAAGACATTATCGCGGATTTAAAGCAGGCCCTTGAAGCAATTTAATGAAATCCTTGCTTTTTAAGGCATAAAATTAGAAGATTATTGAATTTTTTATCGTTTTCTGCAAAAATATTTTTCATTATGAAGGAAAAACTGACATTTTTTTTACTTGTGATTTTTCTCTCAAATTCACTTATTTTTGCACAGACAGAAAATTCTTTATCTTCTGATTCTGATTCAAGTGACAACTCCAATAATTCTGAAATCACTTTTTCATCTGAAAATCTTTCTTCCGACTTAAACGAAGGCGGCTGGTTTCACGAGAATGACGGAAAAAAGCATCCTTTTGTTGCTCTTGGCGGAATGTTGTTCTTTAATCTCGGACTTTCTTCTTACAATCGCTGGGTTTTAGGCTCTGGCTGGGCACAGACTGGCTGGGAGGACGAGTGGAGCTGCTTCTGGAAACGAAAACTGGAATATGACCGTGACTGGTACTGGACGAATTTTGTCCTTCATCCATATCAGGGCGGAATCTATTATCAAATGGCAAGAAATTCAAATCTGAATAAGATTGAATCCTTCGGAGTTACTTTTCTTGGCTCTTACATTTGGGAATTTTTTTGCGAGACGAACGCTCCTTCCATAAACGATATGTTCTACACTACTGTAGGCTCCTTTTCTATGGGCGAAATGCTTTACAGGCTCTCGCTCAATGCCGACGAGGTTTCCATGCTGTTCAGTCATCTCATAAATCCTTCAAGATTGTGGACAGACTTGTGGCTTAGGCAGCATCCTCAGGGAACTCACAGAAATATTCACGAGCTTAGCCTTAAATTCGGAATCGGAAGCGCACGCACTTACACGAATGCAATAAATAATTCAGATTATTCTTACGCGCAGAGCGAAATTTTCCCAGCTTTTTTTGATGCTTCAATCTTTGTGGTTTATAACGACCCTTACGGACACGATTCAAATGACCCATACTCGCAGTTTGAGCTGGAAATCGAAGGAAGCGCTGGAAAGGGCAGTGGGGAAGGCTCAAAATGCAACTACGAGTCTCTCGACGAAAAATTAATGTACAGAATTAAGATTATGAGTGACGGAATGTTGTTTGCCCGTGCTCCGCAGCTTTCTGAAAATACCGATACAACCTTAGGCTTTGTAATGGAATACGAATTTGACTGGCATCAGTTTTATGAGCTTTCAGCTTTAGGTCCAGGGCTGGCAATAAAACAGCGACTTCGTTTTGAAGATTCAAAACTTGAATGGCAGCTTCACGGTGCCTGGAACGCAATGGGAACGACTGACTACTATTACTATCACCGAAAGCTTGGCTTTATCGAAGATTTCAGCGGAACGGCCAGAAACTATAATATGGCGACAGGACCAATGGCGATTTTAAAAATCAGATATATAACCGAAAAAGGCTCCAGCTTTAATTTTAATTTCCGTGGCTATGGAATGTATGATTACTACTCTCAGCTGCAGGATGATGCTCCTGGTTCGAGCAGTGGCTGGGAATGGATTGGAGTGGCCAATGCCAGCTTTGAAATTCCTCTTTCAAAAACTATCAGAATGGGCCTTGGCGATGAGTTTTACGCGAAACGCACTTTTTATAAAAAAATGCCGGATATTTTTCAGTTCATAAATTCTGCGAATATTTTCGCAAAGGTTCAGCTGAAATAATTGTCATTTCGAGCCGCGCTTGCTCTGAGGGGGAGTGAAGAGTTTCGAGAAATCTAGGAGGGAAAATGAAATTTACATCAACCCGAGACAATTCAAAATCTGTTAATTTCGAAAAAGCCGTTCTCGATTGTATGAGCGAGGACGGAGGACTTTATATACCTAAAAACTTTGCCGATTTAAGAAAATGGCTTTTATACACGGACGAAAAAACTACGTTTCAGAGCATCGCAGGAAGCCTTACTTCTGCTTGCATAAACGACGAATTTTCTCCGATTATTTGTGAGACTATTGCAACGAAGGCTTTTCCTTTTGAGCCAAAGGTTCGACGGCTGGGAAATAATCTTTTTACCCTGGAGCTTTATCATACACCAACAGGAAGTCATAAGGACTTCGGAATTTCTTATCTTGTAAACTGTCTTGAAACGATTCTTATTATGAAGGGCAAAACGGCAGTTTTTCTTGATGCGACTGTAGGTGAGCTTGGAGCGAGCCTTGCCCGCGCTATTCGTGGAAAAAAGCATTTAAAAGCGGTTTTGCTTTATCCGAGAGGCTTTGTGCGCGGTTTAAGCGAAGAAGATTTTGTCTGGAACGGCGGAAATGTTCTTCCAATTGAGGTTGACGGAAGCGAGCATACCTGTCATGACATTGTACGAGAGATTTTTGATAATCACAGCATCGTAGAGCGACATAATCTGACGGTAGCTAACACGGCGAACATTGGGCGGCTCATGAGCCAGGTTTTTTTCTATCCCTATGCCTTCAGCAAGATTAAAACTCAGGTTTCCGGAGATATTTTTTATGCGATGCCGTGCGGAAATTACTCGAATCTTGTTGCAGGTCTTTATTCATGGAGACTTTCCTTGCCTTTGAGCGGTTTTATTTGCCCTACGACTGACGAAATCAAGGTTGATTTTAACGGAAACTGCGAGATTATGGACTCAATCGTAAATCTTAAGAATCGACGGAAGGCAGACCCCGCAAGCCCGTCTAATCTTGAGCGACTCGAAGAAATTTTCAGCACGGATTCCCTTATGATGAAGCATTTTATCTATCCGTCAGAGGTTTCAAATGCTCAGATAGATGAAGCATGCCGAATTCTCTTTAAGGAATACAATGTTTATGCGGATAAATCGACAAGCCGGGCTTTTGCCGCAGCTCTAGAACGAAAGAATATGATAGCCGAGGATGATGCGAGTGTAGTTCTCGTTATGCGTGACCATCCTGCCCTAAAATCTGAATATATCCGCCATACTTTAGGGGAAGCCCCAGAAATGCCAGAGCGTATTTCAGAGGCTTTAAGACACACAGATTTAGGCCGCCCGTATGTAAACAGTGCTGAAGAGGTACTGATTTGTATGGCAGATGAACTGTAATTTTAAAGTCTCACTTTAAAGAATCCGAAAATATATTTGGGAGAATAAAGGGTCGCGTAATGCGAAAAGGGGGATAATATGACAATTACTATTGATGAAAAGAAAATCGTTCAGACTGTAAAAAGCATTTCAATTCTTCTTGTGATTGGTGCAGTTCTTACATTTTTAGGTCTTTCCAGCAAAATTTTTCACTTCAGCGAAAATAATCCTGTTATGTATGAAATGAATTACAACCGTCTTTCAATTCCTGGAAAGGGAGTCGCCACATCAATGAAAAAGACAGGTGAAGTCCAGTCAAAGGTTCTGGGAGCTAAACGAGGAAACGGACGGGGTGGCTCAAAATTCTTCGATGAAGTAGAAAAAGTCCACGGAAATTCCAGAAAATAATCAGTTTTTATATTTACATACACTAAAAATTTTTGATATAATATTGACCATTAAAATGGCTGTCAAATTTTCAGCCCATAAATGCCGACTTAGCTCATCCGGTAGAGCAACGCACTCGTAACGCGTAGGTGGTTGGTTCAAGTCCGACAGTCGGC
>CALGGS010000154.1 GCA_937915735.1 uncultured Treponema sp. | reverse complement strand
TCCACCGGTAAAGATGCAATGCATTTCGGTTGTTTATCAGGAAGAGTGTCCCCCCCCCGTAGACTTGTCTCTTTCCACGAGACTCCTTTGTAATTTAGGTTTCACATAAAGCAAACAATCCTGCTCTAAAGAGGTCTCGCATGTATAGCCCAATGCCTCAAAAATCATTTGCGAAGCAACATTCTTCTTTTTCACATAGCCGCGCAAAACACACGGCTTGCCGCGCTCCACACAAAGATTTTCCGCAAGCTGCAAGATTGCCTTCCCGTATCCTTGCGCACGATACGCTACGTCGATACTGTAGCTGACAGTCGCGATGTCAGCCTCCATTGCGAGGCGCACTTGCCCAATCGGCGTATCGCCTTCGCATAATATGTAGATTTCTTGCGCGGAATCACGAAGCGTCTTGCCTATCCACGCGACATGTTCCCCGTAAGGAATCGGCTGGGTCTGAAACGAATTTTCCCGCGTATCCGGATCGTTCCGCCAGCGGAAAAGCATTTTCGCATCGTCTCTCGTCGCTTTACGCAAGCAAAGCGTCATCTGTCATTTTAACCAAAATATTCTCCGGTTCCCCAATTGGATTTAGCTCCATATCCGTCCGCTGCCCAGCAAACTGCATAATCCTATCCGCTCGCGGCATCAGCCCGCTCGTCTCTAAATCATAGAAGGAAGTGCCAACCGGCAGTCCCATCTCCACTTTTCTACCCTCATCCTCAAAGCTGAGTACCACCGTCATACCGTATGCCTCAAATACAGTGCCCCGGATACCATACTTTTCTGATACAACCTTTGTCCGTTTAACTTCTTCTGACATCTTTCGTCCCTCCTTTGTACTTCAATACATTTAGTCTACCCCAAGTTGCTATTTCTTGAAATCAACCCACGGTTGTTTTTTGCCCATTTTGCAACATCACTCTGAATTCCCGAAGGAATATAAGACGGAAGCCTTGTCTGTTCCCTGTGAAGATATTCCCCGGGAAGAGTAATTTTTATTGAGTCAGAAAAATTCTCGTTTGCGGCATTAAAAAGCTTTGAAAGCCATTTTGAATCGTGAAGGCGCGCGAACTTGTTTTCGTCTATTTTGATTGCGACAAGACGCTCTGATGTCAGTGAGTTGTAGGCATCATCTTTTGTAAGGTAATTTATTGTGTCAAAAAGATTCCGAAGATATTCCTTTGGCTCGATTAAAGTATTCGGAATAAATTCACGGCTAGTCGCTATTACATTCAGGCTTTTTCCCTGCTCGCTCACCAGAAGAGGAAGATAGCACTGCCTCTCCTTTGGAATTAAAGATGAGTCAAGGAAAACATATTCCATTCCGCTTGCTTGAATACAAGTAATAAGGGAGTTGTCCCAAATGGAGTTAAAAACAGTCATTCCCCGGGGGCGTTTTCCGACACAACGGCGAAGCTCGCTCGTCATAAGGTCAATCTGTCCTGTTCTGTCCTGAGGAAAAAGGAGCGGAAAAACAGGGTTATAGAAACCGCCGCCCAGAAGCTCAGTCTGCTTTTGGTTCGTCAGTTTTGATAAAATCTGGGTGAATTCCTTGTGCTCCCGGGAAAGCCATGAAACTAAGGGACCGGGAAGGGAAACTGCCAGTCGCCGTTCATTCTGCTCAAACAAAAAAGAAGGGATATTTTTGTAGATGGCCTGATATTTTTTTTCGAATTCAGACTCGCCTGTGAGGACTGAGGAGGATACCGTAATGTAAAAGCAAATATTTAAAACTTTCATTTTGGACTAATAAATTTTTTTATTGTCCCCTCATTCCCACAGAAATCAGTTTATAACAAATAGACCAAAATTTAAAGCCTTTTCTGCTATCTTTTTTATTTTTTGAGAGTTTTTTAATCGTATTATTTGAATCTACTGGAACTAAAGAAATCAATTTTTCAGGACAAAAGTCAAGGCATTTTCCGCAACCATCACAGTTCTCAGAAACTACGGCCCTGTTTCCAACGATTTTAATCGCTTCCTGAGGGCAAACCTTTACACAGTCACCAAAACCAATGCAAATTTTAGGATTTTTATATTCTGAGGTATAATTTTCATGAAAAAGCCAGCAATTCTTTTCACCGATATAATTGAGCCGCTTTTCTGGAAGAGAATTTTCGTCCCCAGACTCCGGACTGTCTACAAAAGCCACTCTCGTAAAATCAGGAGGAGGGACAGTTTTGTTAGTATCATCTGAAAAATGCAACTCCGTCGCAAGCTCATTTGAAATTCCGTCATATTTTAGCTTTAAGGCTGGCAAGAAAAAGCAGAATAAATAAAAGAGTAGCGCGGTAATCAAAAGAAGCATCAAAAAAAGAAAGACCATTGATAAAATCATTTTGCACCTCCGCCAAGAATAAGGTTGAACCATGAAACATTAAAGCCGCCAATAGCAAGCATAATCACTGCAAGACAAAGAAGAAGGATTGAGTAAGTTTTTATGCCCCCCTCCTTTGAGTAAAATCCGATTCGCTCCTTTACGCAATGGAACAAAATCACCATCGAATAGAAGGACAAAATGCTCACGCAGGAAATAAGGACAGCGTATCCGATAGAAAGCCCCTCGTTCAGTCCCAAAAACACAGAAAGAAGAGGAATGGAAAAATCAATCGGGCTTTGACGAACTCCGATTCCGACAAAAATTTCAGTTAGAGTTGTAAAAAGCACGAAAATAAGAGTCGCGATGAAAGGATAAATCTCCTGAAGGCCGACAGGAAGCAAGAGCCACTGAGTCAAAAGATATGAGACTGCCGTCGTAGAGCTTGCGGCAAAAAGAGATTTGAAGCAAGTAAGAGTTGAGGTGGAAAGAGAATCTGCATGGGAAATAGTCTTATTGATTCCGATTCCGTAGTAAAGGACAGCCGAGGCCGAAAGAAGATAATAAATCACCGTTGAAAAAATGCTCATACATTATCTCCTGAAGAAGAATTTTTAGAATCCAAATTATTCTGTGGTGAAAAAGAAGCAATCCGCAGCCTTTTGGTAACAAAGATGTAAAAGGCAAGAATAACAGCCATTAAAGCAAGGCTGCCAGGAATAGTCGCCAAAAAAAGGCTGGCCTGAGTGCTTTGCGCGTTATAAGGCAAATGAATGACCAGAATTTTTTTCCACTGCGGAAGGGTAATGGTTCCATATCCAAAAATATCACGAATCAAAAAGAAAAGAAGGGAAAAAATTGACATAAAGCCGGACTTTTTCATATTTGAAGCGATATGAGCCTTTAAGCCATGCTCATAGTCCAGAAAGAAAAACTCAATTATGACAGAGGCCAAAGTCGGAAGGAAAATGCAAAAGCCGAGAGTAAGGGAAGCAATGGGACAGAAAAGAGCGAGAAGCTGCTTATAGCCCACGCCGAGAGCAATAATAGCAAGGGCAAGAAGAGCGTTCCTCATGTTCGCAAGCGACATTCTGTGAATTGCATGGAACAATAGAGTTATGAGTGCCATCTGGATATTAAACAGAATCATAAGGAGAACGGCATAGGCAAAGCGCCCGGGCACAGGAATTAAAAAGGCAAGGTTTGCCGCGATATAATAATAGATTTTTTCAGATTCTTTTATGTTTCTCATATAAACTTCCTAAATTTTTACTGTCGCGTTGAGCACCGTGCAACAAATTTTTAAGACAGCTTTTTCACCATCAGCTCAGAATCACATTTCTGTCTTACTGATAATTTTCGGTATCATGTCTTCCCAATATTTCATCACATTGCTCGACGACTGTATTTTAATCATAGAGGTGGCTTTTCCGTTATCCAAGGCATAACCGGCGAATTTTATGTCAGATTTTTTGTTTTTTTCGCTGTAGATAAAAACCGCAGGAACCGGTCCCAAAATAGAAGGAATACGAACTATAACGCCGAAATGCCTTTCGTTTGCCTTCATATCCTTTTTTAAAAGCGAGTAAACGGCAGCGCTTGTAGAGATATTCGATGAAAGCGGGATGTTTTTCCCAACCGTATAGGTTCCCTCATCATATCTTTCCAGAACTTGCTGCATTTCAAAGGCAAGCCCCAACTTCCAGGAAGAACGGGAAGCTAGGGTCAGCGTGACTAAAATCGCAGTCATTCCAAAAATCATTCCGAAAAAAATCGAGAAAATTTTTAAGCTCCGCTTAGTCTTTTCTTCAATATTGATTTTATTAAAAAAATTTATCTTTTCGAGGAAATTCTTAAAGTCCTGTAATTTCAGCTTACGCATTATTTCCCTCCTTAACAGCTTTTACTTGCTCAATAAGGTCAGTCGATGTAAAATTCCGAAGATAATGATTCTCGACATTCTGAACAAAAAGAGAGAAAACATTCACTATTAGAATCGTAAAGGCAAAACCCGAAGGAGAAAGTCCCACTCCAAGAACGAAAAAGGCCAGGATTCCGGCAAAAATCGCATAAAACCACTTTCCCCTGTTAGTGTACGGTGTCGTTCCGTGCCATGAAAGCAGGAAAAATGTACAGAAAAGGGTTCCGCTCGACAGAAGAGCGAGAATGATGTCACCATTGAACAAAAATCCTCCGTAAAAAAACGGAGCAAAAATCTTAACTAGAGAAGCGTAAACAATCGTAAAGACAGCAGGAATTATCGGGCTCAAAATATCCGTAGAAAGAAGGACGATTGAAGAAACAAGAGTCAAAAGATTAAAGCGGAAGGCAGGAATTGCCGAATGGGAATCCCAAAAAAGAGAGACATAGCCCTCAGGAATTGAAACACCCAAAAAGGAAAAAAGCCTTTTGTTGAGCCAGTTCGTTATTGGAAGATCAAATTCGTTTTTCGGGAAAATTCCATTCTGAATCAGAGAAAGTGCCGGATTTTTTGACTGAAGGCTTGAAATCGAAACTGAGACCTCCGGGAAAAATTTCATTCCGATTAGCCAGCAAACAGCTACGGTAACGGCGATTGGATTTATCCAGGAATTGCCGAAGCCTCCGAAAATGTAACGATTCACAAAAAGAACGGAAAAAGCCACGAAAAAGACAGCGACAGGAGGAAAAGTCTCCGGCAAAAGAAGTCCTATAAAAAGCCCCCGAATCAGACTTGAAAGAATCTCGAAGGATTTTTTATAATTCTGTTTTTCGTAAAGAATATCTGAGGCAAAGGAAGCCAAAAGAGCTGAAAAAATCACGATAAGGGAGGAAAAGCTCTTTGTTGCGATTAAAAGAAAAACCTGAAGCAAAAGCAAAAAAGAAAGCACGCAGGCCTCTGTCCAGACAGAAGGCTTTAAGTAAGAAAAAGGGCTTAAAAAAACTGATTTATAGGCTTCGTTTTTAGTCTTCGTTTTCATTCATGACATCCTTTAAAATCGAAATAGTCTGGCTCAAAGGAAGGCGAGACGGACAAACTGAGTTACAAAGAGAGCACTCGCTGCACAAAACCGCAGTTTTTACGGAAATTCTGTCGTTTTCATCGAGAGCGTCCATTGACTCAAGGTTTGCAATCCGGTAAAGGTTTCCAGGCCAGAGTAAGAGAGGACAGATTTTTCTGCAATTTCCACAGCGAATGCAATTTTGAGTCCGAGGAGCAGAAAGCTCTGTCTTAGGCAAGAATTCAATAGATTTTACACATCGGGAAACAGGAATGTCTAGAGAACTTACTGCCTTTCCCGACATTTTTCCGTTGATTATGATTTTAAAGAGCTTTCGCTTAAAACCACCGCACATTTCCACGATATCAGAAAGAGAGGTTCCGATGCGAAGATTAAGAAGAGCCGCAGAATTCAAGCAGTCGCCTGTAACATGAACGGTAGTACTTACGACGGGCTTTCCCAAAGCTACGGAATTATATGCATTTAGCGCCGTCAGGCTGTCAATAAAAAGGTCTTTTTTTCCAAGCTTAGCCAAGGCACTGTCCTTCGGGAAAATTTTTCTTGCTCCCTCAGAAATGTCGTGCATAGTTCCAGACGGATATTTTTTTGAGTCCACTTCAAGAGAAAATAACTCAAAATCATTTTGCTCCATAAGGAAAGGCTTTAAGTCAATTTTTTCGCTGGAAGAAGAAACAACCAATATTTTTTTCACTCCGAATGATTTTGCGATAATCTGAGTTCCCTCTATTACTTGTGAGAGATAATTTTTTGAAAGAAAGGATTCCGTAATCCTACTTGGGTCATTGTCAAAAAGACGGACAACGACACAAGAGCTTTTCGGCGAGCGGATTTTCTTTATTTCTGAAAAGAGTGAGACAGGCTTTGAAAAGGTGTTTACGACTCCGTTTTCACGGAACAAAAATTCAAGCGTGGAGCTTTCAAAAGAAAGCCATTCCTGCTTCGGAAGGGCTTTTCCGAGATATGAAAAGGAGCCGTCAAGCTTAATAATCGCACAAAGCCCCTGCTTTCCATTGGGATACTGCCGCTGCTCTATTTTTTGAACGATACCGGGAAGGGACGAATGTACAAAAAGGCCACGAGATTTTGAAAGAACATCGCCTTCCTTTACACGCTGCCCCTCCGAAACCAAAACCTCACTTTCAGAAGAAAAAGGCTCCTCCTCAAAAAGCGGGATAGTCGCTACCTGAGGCAAAAAGGCACTCACGGCCTTTACGAGAGAATTTTTATCGACTGAAACGAAATTAGATGCTCTGACCATAGCGTTTTCTTCCCCAAATGTAATATATTCCAAGAGCGAGAGGCACTGCAATCAAAATCAAAAGCAGAATCGAGCCAAATTTTTCAGATGATGATGTCTTTGCAGATGAAGCGTAGCCGAAGGAAGCATTTTTGCCCTGCCTTAAAAGCAATTTTTCAATGGCCGGATAATCAAGAGTTTCGATAGATTTATAGACATTCTCACGGAATTCATCGTTAAAGACATAAGCCGTAGTTGTCA
The DNA here is from genome assembly GCA_937915735.1 of uncultured Treponema sp. Taxonomy (GTDB): domain Bacteria; phylum Spirochaetota; class Spirochaetia; order Treponematales; family Treponemataceae; genus Treponema_D. Next base: position 4,764 of record CALGGS010000154.1, on the reverse strand, counting down.
TCGGAACGATTTTAGAGCCGTTTTCGACATAATCAGTAATAGAAACGCTCTCTCCCTCTTTTATATCTGAAGCAGATGTCATATTTCCAATTTTTCGGTAAGGAAAAGTAACTGAAAGCCAGCTCCATTTTACGAAATCCTTAAGATTTACAAGCTCTGAGGAAGAAGCAGAAACCGGTGACGGAAGAGAAGGCATTGAAGAGCTTTGAGAAAAAGAGCTTACGTTTCCAGAGACATTAAAGACGATAAAAATCGCAAGCAAGGCGACAAGCAGAAAGGAAAGCAGGCGGATTCCCAGTCTTCCTACGACAGGGAACATTCTTGCACTGCATATAAGGACGGGCTTAAAAGAATATTCAGTCGTATTTTTTTCTTCGATGTAGTCACAATAATTTTTGTAAGAAAGCACCGAAGCGACAGAGCCCAAAAAAGCAAGACAATAAAAAAGAGCGTTGAGCGGAGAAGAAAAAAGCAGAATTAAAACCGGAAGAAGAGAAAAAATCAGTATATACGGAGAATTCAAAGTGATTTTTAAGAAATCCTTACGAAGATAGAGCCTGTGAAAAAGAAAAAAGGCAAACATAAAAAGGCAAGATGAAGATGAAATTGTGTAAAGAGGCCGGGAAAATGAAAGCACGATAAAAAAGAAAGAGCCCAAAGCGAACAAAAGCTTTTTATTTGAGAACGAAAAAAGACAGATAAAAAATACTATAGCAATAATCGGGGCTATGTAAGGAAAAGAAGACTTTCCGTCAGTTCCGGCAACCGTCCCCTGAAAAGCAGAAAGCTCCTTAATCGAATGTTCTAGAGCTGATGAGAATTCTTCGGGAATATAAAAAACTGCCGCCCTGTGAGTTTTATCCATAAAGAACTCGTTTCTCAGGCTGATATATGAATTCTGGCTCTGAGTCTGAACAGGAGAGATTGGGGAAGAAACAGGCACTTTCTGAAGCCCGTAAGAGATTGTATTTTCACAGCCATTTTTTTCGAGAATCGTGAGGATGTCGTTCTCGCTTAATTTTTCGGTATAAACATAAAGAATACGGTAGCCCTTCCAGAACTGGCTTACAGGAAGAGTCTTAAAGGCAAGAAGAACAAGCAGTACGACAAGAGACAAGACAAACGGAAATATTTTTTTTATGCTAAACAATTTTTATTTTCCCCCACCCGCTTTTCTTTTATAGGACACAGAAGGCTATTCCGATAAAAAAGCCCAGAAGGCTTCCGACAAACGCTTCCATTGGAGAGTGACCATTCACTTCCTTTAATCTTTTGTAGTCCTCAAAAATACCTTTTTCTTTTAAGATTTCACCTATTTCGTTAAGACGGCGAGCCTGACGGCCGTTTGCCCGCCTGACACCAACAGCATCACGAATGGTAACAAGATAAAAAACTGCAGAAAGGATAAAAATGTCGGAGTCAACGCCAGAACGGTAGCCAATCGTCGTACAAAGACATGCTGTAATCGACGAGTGACTTGAAGGCATGCTGCCAGTTCTCCAAAAAAGCAACTCAAAAAGCTCCTGAAAGGAATGTACTTTGCCAGAGAAAAGCTTTATGACAGTTTTGATAAATTGCGCGCAAAGCCAGCTGGAAACACAAGCCAGAAGAAGCGGACTTGTCAGCAAGGCCTGCAACTGCAAACCGACACTAGATAACATAGCTGGTATTTTAACAATTAGAAGAGTTTTAGTCTATAAAAAAAGCCTTTGCAAAATTTTTCATTTTTTTTAATTTTCAATTCTCTCTAAAATCTCCTTCAAAGGCTTGTAGACAATCTCGCATTTCGGGATACTCTGCGTAAAGCTTCTTCCGTAAGATTTTTCGATGATTCTCCTGTCCAAAGCGACGACTGCCCCCCTGTCATCTCCACGGCGGATAAGGCGGCCAAAGCCCTGCCGGAACTTGATTACAGCCTCAGGAACGCTCAGCTCCATAAAGGGGAAGCCACCCTTTTGCGCGATTTTCTCGCTTCTGGCCGCAAAAACCGGGTCAGTAGGAACCCCAAACGGCATCTTTACAAGAATCACCAGCGTCAAAGCTTCGCCCGGAACATCGACTCCCTCCCAAAAAGAATCAGTCGCAAAAAGAACGCTTGAAACATCTTCCCTAAATTGAGAAAGCAATCGGAACCTGTCGTCCTCGCCCTGCCGCAAAACAGTGATTCCAGACAAGCGAAGGCGTGTTCTTGCAGTGTCACAGGCGTGCCGAAGAGAATCGTAAGCCGTGAACAGAACCAGGGTTTTTCCGCCATTTTTTTCTATGAGCCGGACAATCGTGTCCTCAATGTAGCTTTGAAAGCTTTCGTTGTCGGGATAAGGCGCGTCACTGGGAACGGCGAAGAACATATTTTTTTCATACGGAAAGGGAGAAGCAAACTCCCCGGACTTCACCCGCTCTTTTTCCGCAAAATTGATTCCCACCCGCTTTTTCCAGAAATCAAAACTTTTTGAGATTGAAATAGTAGCCGAGGTACAGACAACGGTTTTCATCGGTTCATAAACGCCCTTGTTCATCATCGGGGCAATGTCAAGCGGAGTCTCAACGAACTCATAATAATAGGGATTTTCCAGATTTTTAGAAATCGAAGGGGGAAGTCTCTTCGCAGAAATCCAGAAAACGCTTTCAGGATGCTCCTCCCAGGAGAAAAAATTCTGGCAGGTAGCGACCATATCGTCAATCCGGCGAAGAACAGCCTTTGCCTCGTAAATCACAGAAGAGTCCAAGTCATCATCATCAATTCCTTCGATAATTTCCCGCACAAGAGAGCTTACGGTCGCCAAATGCTTTTGCAAAAGAGAAACATAGCCAAGAAGAGAAGAAAATCTCGGAGCCGTACCTTGAAAAAGCCGCAGGTTAAAGTCGTGCCCTAAAATAAAGCCGGCTTCTTCTTCAAGCTGGGAAATTGCATTTTTTGTCGCCTCAATCTCGTTTTTTACAAGGTCAGATTTATCCTCGATTTTAGAAAGAGCAGAAAGAGTGAACACAAAGCCAGTTGAGCTGGACTTTCTCTGCCTGTATAAAAGATTAAGCTGCTTTAAAATTCTGAAGCGGTTCAGGGAATTTGAAAAAAAACTCGTTGCCGCGTCCTCGATTCCGTGTGCCTCGTCAAAAATTATCCGCTTGTAGGGCGGCAAAACCGCCGTGTCATCATAACCGGCCCCATTCATTCGGCTTTCAATGTCAGCAAAAAGCATGTGATGGTTTACGACGAGAATGTTCGCATCCGCCGCTTCCTTCCGCACCTTCATAACGAAGCACTTTTCCCGAAAACGGCACCTCATTCCCATGCAGGCGTCCGCCTCGCTGTTTACCCGCTGCCAAAGATTTTCCGGAGGCATAAAAGAAAGCTCCGTGCGGCTTCCGCTTCCGCTCACCTTAGCCCAGTCGCTTATTTTATCAAAGATTTCCGTCTCGTCACTGAATAAATCCCTCTCCTGACCGACTTCGCTAAGGCGGCGCAGGCAGACATAATTCTGCCGTCCCTTCACCAAAATCGCCTTAACTTTTTTTCCGATGATTTTTTCTGCAAGAGGAATGTCTTTTTCAGAAAGTTGTTGCTGCAGATTTATCGTTCCGGTAGAGATTACAACCCGCTCCTTGTTGTTCAAGGCCCAAAGCATAGACGGAACAAGGTAAGCGAAGCTTTTTCCGACACCAGTTCCAGCCTCAAAAACTCCGATTGAATTTTCGTTGAAACTTTCGGCAATTTTCTTCACAAGCTCAATCTGGCTCGGCCTCTCTTCAAAATTCTCTGAAATGCGGGCAAGAGGCCCACCACTAGAAAGATAAGTTCCCGTCTCGATGCAGTCAAGTTTTTTTGTCACAACAGGCTTTATGGGCTCCATTACGACATAAACTTCGCTCACGGCATTGTTGACGATGTAAAACCCCTGGGCTTTTTCTGAGCAATCGCTTGCAATCGTTAAATCCGCGTCAGAAGGGTAAAGATTTCCGCTTGGATGATTGTGAATCAAAACGGAGGCAATTCTGGCCTCGCTGAAATTCACAGGAACGCTGTCGCTGTTTCCACGGCTTGCGACATTTACCGATATTATTTTTCCTTCTGAGTCGATTGAGCCTGTAAAAAAAACTTCGTTTCCACCTGCATCTTCGATTGCTTCTTTCATTTGTGAGCGAACTTCGGCAGAAAAACGACGGTTGATTTCCATAACAAAGCATTTTATCAAAACACATTACAGATTGCAAATTGCACATTTTTTTAGTATATTTATAGAACTATGTTAGACAAAGTTTTATCCGTAATTTTCGGCTCTCAGAACGAGCGTGATGTAAAAAAATTAATTCCAATCGTAAAGGCTGTAAACGACAAGGAAGAATGGGCTAAGTCACTTGCCCCAGAAGATTTTCCAAAGCAAACGCAGATTTTTAAAGAGCGTCTTTCAAAGGGCGAGACTCTTGATGATATCCTCCCAGAGGCATTCGCACTCTGCCGTGAGGCGGCTTTCCGTGTCCGTGGCGAGCGGGCCTACGATGTTCAGCTCATGGGCTCAATCAACCTGCATCAGGGAAAAATCACCGAAATGAAAACCGGTGAAGGAAAAACCCTGGTTGCCGTCGCCCCAGCCTACCTCAACTCCTTAAGCGGTCTTGGCGTTCATGTCGTTACCGTAAACGATTACCTTGCCGAGCGAGACGCTGCTACTATGAGGCCGGTTTTCTCTTATCTTGGCGTTACGGTAGGAACAATTCTGTCTAACATGGACAATGCTGTCCGAAAAGAAAACTACAACTGCGACATCA
>CALGGS010000153.1 GCA_937915735.1 uncultured Treponema sp. | reverse complement strand
TTCGCCTTCTGCAACTGAATACCATTGGTAAGTCAAAACTCCGCCGTCATCTTCCGTGTATGCTCCAATCTGGAACACTTTTACCGCAGGAATGACGGCAGATACATCGTCCGGCTGGGTAGTAATGACAGGCTCGTTCGCATTCGTATAATCGACGGTAATCGTAATGGTATCTGTCTCTTTTGTGGCTGATTTTAATCCTCCGTCTCCGTTATCTGAAATTGTGTTTGTGACGATGCAGTAGTATTTTGTTGTTCCGACTTTATTTGCGATAACTTCGTATGAGGATTTTGTCGCGTTCTCGATGGCTTTGTCCGTTTCTCCTGTAATCTTGTGCCACTGATAAGAGAGCGTTCCTTTGTCCACAGAGTAGGCAGAGACTGAAAGCAGAGTTTTTTCCTGCACATGGAGAGTAGCCCCTTGTGGCTGGGTAAGAATAACAGGCTTGTTTGCTTCTATCGTGTCATTTGACAGCCTTACAGTGTTTGTCTGAAGCGTTGCTGTTTTTGTTCCGCCGTCTCCGTTATCAGAAATTGTATTCGTAATGAGGCAGTAATAATAACCAATCGTTTTTGCCGAAACCGTTCCTGTGTATGTTTGCGTTGTCGCATCGTTTATTGCTACGGTTTCGTCATTTTCAGTTGCCTTGTAGTACCACTGATATGAAAGAGTGCCGTTGTCTGAGGAATATGCCGCCACACTGAATGTAAAGTCGTTTCCGAAATCCAGTGTCAGGTTCTGAGGCTGCTGCAGGATAACCGGCACTTTTGCGAAAATCTGTGTGCTGGAGAGTTTTACCGTTTCTGTCTTAGTCGCTGCCGTCTTTTCGCCACCGTCTCCATTATCGGGAATCGTATTTGTAATGACACAGTAGTAATAGCCGAGTGAGCCTGCAGAAATCGTTCCTGTGTACGTTGCTTTTGTTGCTTCTGGTATTGATGTGGCAGCTTTATCTTTGTCGGCCGCATAGAACCATTGGTATGAAAGAGTGCCGCCATCTGTGGAATAAGAAAATGTTGAAAGAGAAAAACTCTCGCCGAAACTGGCAGTTACATCTTCGGGCTGCTGGACGAGGGCAGGGGCTTGTGCATTTATGCAATCCGTTACTTTATAAGTGATTATTGGTGAAATAGCAGAGCGGACGCTTGAATCGAGGGTATTTTTTATCTCGCAGTAATAGTAGAAAATTCCTGCATTTGTTGTTTTGGGTGAGAATGATGCCGCATTCCCGTTTTCTTCTGGAGTGCCTTTGCTCAGTTTTGAATCAGAAACATACCATTGATAAGAAAGCTTCCCGGAGTCAGAAACCTCAACTCCGACAGTAAGCTCTTTTGCAATGTTCACAACGGTCGTGACATCAGCACAATAGATGTAATTCGTGGAACCTGAGCCTCTGGATCATCGTCAGAGGAGGACTTACAGGCAGTAAAAATAGCCGTGAAACTAAAAAGAATGACAAAAAGACCAATTGTTTTAGACAAGAACTTCATTAAATTACCTTTTGAATAGATTTTAAGGACTGTAATTTGTGATGGAGAGTGTTAGCGCATAAGTTTATATTACACAGAGAATTACAGATATGGAAAGTATAACATATTATTGGGGGGATTTCTATAGTACCTTATCTTGTTGTTGATGAGCTAGCACCTTCTGAAAAGCGAGTGTACAATTCCAGATGGATCTTTATGTTAGATGCCTGGTCTGATATACATGGCATGGAATCCGAACGGATTTTTTATATAGAGCAATTTAAAAGGAATCCGTTTGCTAGAATTTTTTATATTTCTCTGCTATCATCATCCTATAGAGGTTTATAATGCTAAAATCCGTAATTATTAAAGATTTCTTTTCATTCAGGGGGAATTCAAAAATTTCTTTGAGCCACGGGCAAAATTTGCTTCTTGGTATAAACGGTAGCGGAAAAACTTCTTTCATTAATGCCTTGCGATTGCTCACTGAAGGTATATGTGGGAGTGGGGTTGAAAATCTCATTCAAACGCAATGGGGTGGCTATTCGCAGATTCTTAACTGTACTGGCCGTGAAAAAAGTGACAATATTCAAATAACATATGTTTTTGATTGCGACGAAATAAATAAATTCAATAAGTCTAAAATTTTTCATTCTGATGTTTTCTATCAAGTAACGATTAATCCGCTTGGAACTACGGATTATTTTCTTGAAGAGAAATTATGGACAGAGCAGTGCTTAAACACGGAGAATGAGTTTGTTTATTTTGATTTTCATAATGGACAAGGTCACATTCGCAAAATAACTAGAGATGAGTCTGTTATTTTTCAAGACTATTCAAACGGTGATATTTCTGGGCGGGAACTTGTTTTAAAACAGATAAACGATCCGATTCAGTTTCTTCCGATTCATACAGTAAAAAAAGCCGTAGAATCAATGTCTGTATATAATTCCTTTGATACTGGAGAGACAAGTAAAATTCGCCGTGTTGCAGAATACTCAACGGGAACTAGACTTTGGAAAAATGGCGAAAATCTTACTCAGCTATTAAATGATTTGCGTAATAATCATAGCCTTGATTTTGAAAAAATTGAAGAAGAGCTTCATAAAGTAAATTCGTCTTATAAAAATATCGAAATCAATAACATAACTGGGCAGGCTTATCTTTCTTTGAGGGAAAAAAATCTTAATAAGACAATCGGTGCCCTGCATATCAGTGATGGTACTTTGCGATTCCTTCTTTTGGAAACTGTTTTCTTAAATCCAAACAGAGGGGCTTTCATTGCTATAGATGAGCCAGAGCGTGGTTTACATCCAGATATGATTCGTTCAGTAGCAGAGATGATAAAGTCTGCCGCTCAAAATTCTCAGCTTATAATTGCGACTCACTCTCCGCATTTATTGAATCAGTTTGATTTGGATGATGTTATTGTTTTTGAAAAGGATGAGTCTAATTCAACATTGATTAAAAAACTTTCTGATTCTGATTTTTCGGATTACGATGGCCAGTTACTTCCTGGTCAGCTATGGCTTAATGGAGAAATCGGGGGCAAGCGATGGTAACTGTCCGCATTGTTGTAGAAGGTGGTGTTCTATCTTGCAATGCTGAGACCACAACTGCCAGCAATACCGAAGCATTGCGGCAATCATTACATTCTTTTTTTACCAGACTTCTTTCACGAGATGATATCAGTATTGTTATTTCCTTAGGTGCAGGATATCGTTCTGCTGTAAAGCGTTTTCAAAAGGAAGCTGCAGGAACATCTTTATTTGTAGATCTGGATACTCAAAAATCAAAAGTGAATGATTGGTTCGTTAAGCTTGAGACAGAAAATAAGGACAGGCAAATTATTTTATCTCCCGAACAAAAAGAGAACGTATTTTTTATGGTTCAGGAAATGGAAGCTTGGTTTTTAAAGCAACCAAATTGTTTTGAAAAATGGGCAAAATTGGAAAAATATAATAAGCGTGATGAAAAGTCTATAGCTGATCATAATTTGATTTCTGGGAAAAATATAGAAGATATTTCAAAACCTTCTGCGGTTGTTGCCATATTGTTGAAGCATTTCTTTGAAAAACGAATTGATGGTAAAAAGAGAAAGCTTGCTGTGTATGGAAAATTGCGTACAGCTCCGGTTTTACTTGATTGTTTGGATGTCGCTTTGCTTGAAACGCAGGATTCTGAACTAGTAAGATTTAAAAATATAATGAATAAAAATTTTATATAGAATAACCTAATTTGAAGTTACGAAATTCTTGCTTTTTAATAGTGAAATCATTCAAAAGTCCTCCCTCTATGCCAAGATAGATGTCGCCTGATGGAGGGCATCTATATGAAGTATACAACAACATTTAAGAAAGCGGTATTGAGAAAAGTT
>CALGGS010000152.1 GCA_937915735.1 uncultured Treponema sp. | reverse complement strand
GAGTTTTCGGCACGAAAACTCGTTAGTGAGCGTAGCGAACGACAAACGAACAGGCTGCTAAGGACAGATTCGTTCACTTGCAGAAGCTGGTGGAGTTGTACAAATAAGCAAACAAATTGTCGGGCGGCGGTAGTTGCCCGATGATGACAGAAAATGCGAACGCCCCTTGAGAGGAGATTTTTCCTTGCTGGGGGGCGTTTTTGTTTTTATAGGAAAATGAAAACTCGTGTAAATATAGAAAAACGCACTGTGTTTTCCTACTGTTCTTGATTAATTTTAACGGTGTTTTTTGTCAGAATTATATTTTAATTATTATCAGTTTCTTGAATTGGAAATTTTTTATCGGTAATTTCTTTTATATACTGTGGAAGTTCCATTCGTAAAAAATCGCATATTTCTTTTTGTGCATTACTTGAATTTCTCAAAAATAAATCGCATGGCTCTACTTCTAAAGCATAGGCAAGCTTTATTAATAAATCAAACGAAGGCTTGGAGGAACGCCCCCTCAAAAAAAATCAAAAATTTAAACTACAGTGTCATTCTTTGGCACCTCTAACTGATATACTTAATTCCAGAAAGCTAAAAAACGGCCTTGTGTAGCCTGCAAGACCGCTTCGCCTAGAAATTATTCAGGAGGTTTTTATGGGATTAATAGTTTTAGTTTTATGTTCGCCAGTTCTTATTCCACTGCTTATCATTGCTATCGTTCTCGGACTAAAGGGAGATGAATGGTTTAATCACCAGCCGCCACGACAAAAACGCTGTTATTACTACGATGAAATTGATGATTACGATGAAGATTACAGCCCCGCCCGCTTTGACGAGGCTGAGGGTTATGAATCCGGCAGTTATGACAGCCCCCTTTATGGCGGACTTCCTTATGGGGACGGCGAGCTTTTTCTTGCGGATAATGAAGACTTAATCGACCAGATGGATTTTTAACTTTTTATAGGAGAAGCTATGCTTTTAGAAACACGAGACAGAGATGAATATCTTTCAGGGCAGGTCGTTTATTATTTTGACCACGACATTCCGATTAAAAATGCCGCACAATTCCTTAATGAAATTGAAAAACGCGCAAAACCTGGCGAAATTACGGTTATTCAGCAAATAAAAGGCCGCCATGTGAAATTCGAGGACAAATGGATTCATGACGGCTGGAGATTGTACTGTTATGACGACTATAAATCTTCATTTAAATATAATCTGGACATCCGTTTTGAGCGTCTTGTTGACGGGCATTTCAGGCAATGGTTTATTTTTATGAAGGAAAAATCCCTGGAATTACACATTAGGGATACCTTCCATAATCAGCCCAAAAGCAACTGGGGTGAATTCATAGAAACCGAGGATTCAGAGCATATCCAAAAAGGCCTGGGGCAAATACTCGCAGAAGCAGCAGAATATATCGTACCCTTTTTTCATTCAACTAAAATCATTGCCGCCACCAACAAGGCTGAATATCAGCTGCTGGAAGATTTACTGGATGGAGGCTGGAAGCTTGATGATGCAGCCGACACATTTTATAAATATTGCGGTCTGCCACTTTGGATTTGTGATTTTAAGACGGAGAAGGACTTGGAGGAAGGAACGCTTTTTGACACATACATTTTAAATGATGTGGAAGGGGAAAGGAAAGTGGAATGAAAAATAAACCAAAAGTAAAATTCTGTTATACAATCAAATTATAAAGTCTTGCCAAATCAGGAGGATAATTTTATGGCATACATCAGCAGTAAGGAATTCAAAGTTTTGTTGGAAGAAATTGTAAAAATGCTTAAAGAAGGAAAATCAGATGAAGTTATCAAGATGCTAGAAGAAAAAATAAAACGCTAGGCATCTGGCAGTAGAGAAGAAAATCTGATAAAAAAAAGCTTATTTCTGTCAGAGGCAGGATAATCTACCAGTCTTTTAGTAACATCAAATAAAAGCATTTGATTTTTATGAATTTCTGAATAATGCTTATATCATAAGCAAGCTTAATAAATTCAAGATGCTTATTGAAGGATTTTTCTAACTTCAATTTTTCAGTAATCATATCATAATCAGAGAAATTTAATAACGGCAATTCTTTTGTCTATATTCAAATCTATATGGTGATTTGCGAACTTTATTGTACACTATCCTTGTGATGGGCGTTGTTTTGTTTCTGCGTTAAGGATTGTAGCACCGCCGAAGGCGGGGAACGCCCCTAATTTCCAAAGCATTCCCGCACTCTCCCCATCATCTTCTGGACTTCCTGACGGTACATGTCCTTTAGCTCAGGTGGATTAAGGACTTGTACGGCGGAACCGAAACTTAGAATCCAGTGGAGGGCCTCTTGCAGCTGGTTGGATTCGAAGGTCAGGAGGACGGTGCCGTCTTGGTTTTGGTGGCAGTTTTGGTTTTTGTGCCAGGTGCGTTCGAGTATGTAGGTGTTCACGGATTTTTCAAAGAGAAGTTCGATTTTTCTTGCGGGGGTGTCGTTGCTCCAGATGCCATAGTTGGGGTCGATGCGGATTTTCTCTTCGTAGGCGGTATCGGGGGTGAATTCTTGGCAGAGGGTTAGGTTTTTCATGCGGGAGAGGCTGTAGGTGGCGAAGTCTTTTCGTTTGTGGCAGTAGCCTACGGCGTACCAGTCGCCTTTCTGGCAGTAGATTTTATATGGATCAAGTTCGTGCGGGCTGTATTCGGTGGCGCTGATTGAGCGGTAGCCGAAGCTGATTGTTCGGTGACTGCGGATTGCCTCAAAGAGGGCCGTGAAGATTTCCGGGTCGATATTGGGGAGAGGGTCTGAGATGAACTGCACATCGTTCAAAAGGGAGGTCTGAACCTGCACCTGATTCGGCAGCATCTGGGCGATAGTGTCGTAGACCTTGGTAATTGTCGCTTTCAGGGGCGTGTTGTCGTATCGTTCAAGCAAAGGCAGGATTCCTGCAAGGGCCACCACTTCTCCCTCGCTCACAAGAACATTCTTCACGAAAAATGTCTGGTCGCTGTAATAGTAGCCTTTGTTGGCCCGGTCGTATTCGATGGGTGCGTTGTAGTAAAGCCTCAGCTCGTCGATGTCCCGGAGGATTGTCCTGCGGGAGACTTCAAGTTCTTTCATCAGCCGTTCCACGCTGGGGTAGGCGATGGTCTGAATTGCCTTTTCCAGCTGCAGGAGCCGGAGTGACTTTACATGTGATTCACGGACTTTCATTTCTGCCATAATCCAAGCATAGCAAAAAAAATCAAAAATTTAAACTACAGTGCCGCTCATTGACACCTTATATTGTGATTTTGCACCCGGCGAGCTTGATTTACTTTACCCAAAAATAACCTTGAATTTTTCTCTATTTGCGTTATACTTTTTCCCAATATTTTTTGGAGGTTATTTCAAAATGAAAAAAATTGTAATTGCTCTTTTGGCATTGGCAACTACATTCGCTATGATTTCTTGTTCTTCGACACCAAGCACGATGGACGAAGGGGCTGCAAAACAGGCTGCTATTAATCAGTCTTTTGACAAGGTTTATGGTGCGCACGCATCTTCCCTCATTTTGGACGGAGCGCAGACCTACACTGTCAAAAAAGGTGATACTCTCACTGCTATCACAAAGAAATTCTATGCAGGCAAGGACGAAAACGGATATTATTTCCCTCTCATCATGCTCGCATCTCGAAATGTCGTCAGTGACCCAGAGCTAATCACTCCCGGAATGAAGCTCACTATCCCGGATTTTGACAAAAACATTTCTGACAGAACCAACGGAAAAAAACTCAGCGCATATTTCAAAGATTTGACTGGCGTTTACAAGCAGAAGGACACACCGGCTGCTGCCGACATTCTCCCTCATCTTGTCGAAATTTCTGAAGAGCTTGCAAAAGACTCAGCTTCAGAGTCAAGCACTCCGGCAGCTGAAAGCTCAGAAAAGCCTAGCGTAGACCCAAAAACTTCAACAGAACCAATGGCAATGCCAAGCTAATCTAATGACCCTCACTCGTTGCCCTTTTTTCTTTTCTTTCTTGATTTTATTTATTATCTTTAATATAAAGAAAGGGGCAACGCAACCTTTTCAAAAAGGTTGGAAATCTCTAAAAATTGCAATTTTTAGAGATAACTTTGAAAATGCGATGTTTTAAGTCGTGATATTACAACGACTTAAAACTCGTTAGGCACTCTCTAGAAAGTCGCTTTAGCGAATTTCTAGAGATGCCCGGTTTCTTTTCCCCTTTCAATCCCCTTATCTTCCAAAAATAGGAGACGCAAACATGGAAATTACTCTTACAGAAGCAAATTTTGAGTCAGAAGTTTTAAAATCAGACAAGCCCGTCCTCGTTGACTTTTGGGCAGAATGGTGTGGTCCTTGCAAAATGCTTAGCCCGACAATCGCTCAAATTGCCGAAGAAAATGCTGACAAAATCAAAGTCGGCAAAGTCAATGTCGATGACGAGGGCGAGCTTGCTCAAAAATATGGCATTGTCAGCATCCCAACCGTAATTCTTTTCAAGAACGGCGAGGAAGCTCAAAAATCAATCGGCTTTGTTTCAAAAGAGGCTCTTGAGGCAATGTTCAAATAAGCAGAATTTAATCATTTTGTATAAAATCTGCTAAAATTATCAAAAATTTTCAAAATTACATCTGAATTTTTCAAATAAAAGTATGTTTTTTCTTTAAGCGAAGAATTATACTAATATATAAAGAAAATTCTTTTGAATTTTTGTAACACAAGCATTTTAAAAAGGTTCTAATTTATAAAAGAACTCTTACGGAGGTATTCCTATGAAAAAAATTCTTGCTGCAATTGCCGCAACATTTATGCTCACCGCTTTCTCTTTCGCAGAAGGCTATATCTGTGGTAACGATCTCGAAAAAGGTCAAATCACAGAAGAAAAACAGGAAGAGGACGGCTTCGTTCTCGTTGGTTCTGTAGAAAAAGCTATGGAAGTCAAAAAATGCGATACACGCACTGTCGGAGACGACACTTTCACTCAGTGTATTTCTACAAAGGGTTCTGGAAGCCCAAAAAAGAACGAGCGACTTATCACTTTCCCGGTTAAAGCTGGCGAAACTGTAAAAATCCTCTGCAACAACTCAGGAAGCGGCTCACGACCACTTCACCTTTACAATGCTGACACAGGCGAGGAAGTTAAAGTAATCGCTGCAGGCAGCTACAAAGAAGGCGATGTTCATATCGACTCAACAAAAATCGATGTCGCTGGAACTTATGGCGTTTACAGCACTTCTGGTGGTATGTACATCTACAAAATCGAAATCAACAAATAAAATTTTTGTTATATCTTAAAATTTCGGCAGGCAGACTTAAAGCTAAGTCTGCCTTTTTTGTAAAAAATTTGATAGAATAAAATAAAAAGGAGTCTAAAGAATGAAAAAATCACTCTTGAAGCTTTTGTGTGTTTCGGCAATTTCAGTTTTTGCACTCAGCGGTGCATTTGCTGACAAAAAGCCTTGGGCAGAGGTTGCTGCTCCAACAATCACAAAAGTTGAGCAGACTGGTCCGAACGAAATAAAGGTTTCCTTCAACAGTCTTACAAACAACGACGGAGCTGACAAAGGTTCAGTTTCTTACAAATCTGACACCGGCGCTTCTGGCAGCGAGGCTTACGGAAAAACCCGAAAAGAAGCTAAAAATGTCGTTTTTACGCTTTCAAAATCAGGTAACTACACTTTCACGGTTTACTCTGAACGAAACGGCGAAAAAACAAAAAAACAGTCAGAGCCTGCTACTTTTAAATATACTCTTCCTCTCGTAAAAAGTGCCGTTATGGTACGAAACTTGGGCGACGGAAAAATGAAGGTTGAATGGTCTGGTGTTCCAGAGGCAGAAGGTTATGTTCTTTCCTATACCGACGCTTCAAAAAAGACTGTCACATTGGAGCAGACAAAGGCTTTTTCTGCGGAAGTTACTCTTCCTGTCGGAACAATTTCTGACTTTGTCGTAACTGCTGTTCGTGGAAACGACAAAACTCCATCTGACACAATCAAAAAGACATCACGAAAAGAAGCGGAGCGAGTTTGGGAATTCACTGAGTTTGGTACATCTACAAGCCCAAAACGAAACAATTTCCAGCTTTTGGATTCAGACAATCTCAAGGTTAAGCTTAATTCTTGTACCTTCGACCCAAAATCAGGAAACATCATCGACAAGGGCGGTAAATTCGAGACATTCTTTGACGGAATTTCATTCTACTACACCGAAATTGACCCATACAAAGAAAACTTCGAGCTTACGGCAACTGTAACTGTTGACTATCACAACCCGATGGCTGACGGCCAGGAAGGATTTGGTCTTCTCGCAATCGACCGGCTTGGCATTGACGGCGAGGCAATGGTTATCGCTTACAACAACTCGGCTGGCGTTATTTCCCGAAAATTCACGACTCATGTAAACGGCGTCAAAAAAGAAATCAAAGACGGTCTCGGTTCTCGATTCGTTTATGGCATTACAGATGCCATCATCGACGAAGGCGACGCCGCAATCTCTCAGAAATGTACTAGCCTTGGCCGTGCCTTTAGCTATGACCAGAGCTCAGACGCTATCAAAACCGGCGATGTTTATCGTGTAACTCTTAAAAAAGACAACACTGGTTATCACACGATTTACAAGCGTGCAATCAAATCTGAAGACACAGTCGAAGAATACATTATGTACGACAATGAAAACGAAAAGCTCACTCAGCTCGACAAAGACCACATTTATGTCGGTTTTGCCGTTGCCCGAGGCTGTAACGCTACTTTCAGCGATGTCGTTTTCAATGTAACTGACCCAAAAAAAGACCCGCCGGCAATTCCTGAGCCTCCTGAGTTAATTCCTCTCGATACTTTGATTGACTGTCCTGTAACTTGGTACGACAATAAATATCCGTTCGTATTCACGGCAAACTGTAATGGTACAATTCACATCGAAGATAAAGACGGAAAAGTCTATGTTAAGAACGACAAAGTTAAAGCTAACGAAGATTACAAAAAAATCCTCAAACTTAAGCTCGAGAAAGGCCGTGGACTTACTGACTTTATCGTAACATTTGACCCTGAGGACGGCTGGCGACCTGGTAAAAAACAGGTTATCGCTCAGTTCAACAGCAATCTTGATGTCAATGATTACGAAGAAAACTACAAGCCTGTAACATATATGCATTCTGTTACTGTAGTTGGATTCGACGGAAAAGAGCTTCATGTTGCTCAGAACGGAGATATCTTCGGTACTGGTACAAAAGACAGCCCGATCGACCTTAAATCTGCAATTCAGTACGCAAAACCAGGTCAGACAATTCTCCTGGCTCCTGGAAAATACTATCCTGTCGGAAGCTTGTGGATTGAACGCGGAAATGACGGTACGGCAAAGGCTCGAAAGGTTCTCAAATCTGAAGACCCAAAAAATCGGGCTATTCTTGACTTCAGCACATCTGGTGCAAAAGTAGCCGCATTCAACCTCTACGGAAATTACTGGACGCTCGAAAATCTCGACATCACAGGTACTCCGGATGATGTTAAAGGCTTGCAGATTGGCGGAAGCTACAACGAAATCCGCATGGTTGACACATATTTGAACCACGACACTGGTATTCAGATTTCCGGACGCTCGAAAGAAGCTCCTTCAAAATGGCCGCATCACAACCTTATCTACGGCTGTGAATCATTCGGAAACGCTGACCCTGCCCAGAACAATGCAGACGGTTTTGCTTCAAAGCTCACTTCTGGCGAAGGAAATATCTTCCGAAATTGTGTGGCACATCACAATGTTGATGACGGCTGGGACTTGTATGCTAAAATCGAGACTGGTCCAATCGGCGCAGTAATCCTTGAAAACTGTATCGCTTACAACAACGGACGAAAAATCGACAACACTGGTAAGGGTGACGGAAACGGATTTAAGCTTGGTGGTGACGGTATCGCTGTCAAACACATCATCAGAAACTCAGTTTCTTTCAACAACGACTTGAACGGTATCACGACTAACTCTAACCCGGCTCTTATCGTTGAAAATTGTACGCTCTATGGAAATAAGGCAACTAACCTTAACCTTTACGGAAAGGGCGACGCTGCTAAATATCCAAGAACGGCAAGCTCAAAGGGTGTTCTTTCTGTTGCTGGAAACGGGCGAGACCAATTTGATGACACGAAAGACCCTGACATGCGAAAACGACTTGCAGATGACTCTAACTTCTTCTTTGACGGAGCTGAGGCTGTAAACAAGTCCGGAAGCAAGCTCGGAAAAGACGCTTTCGTAAGTGTTGATTTCAGTAAAATCGATATGGGTATTCAGGAAGATGGAAAAACCTTCAACCGAATCCCACGAAACGAAAAAGGCATATTCGACCTTGGCGACTTGTTCAAACTTACGGACAAAGTTCCTTCAAATGTCGGTGCTGATTACAACTATGTAAATCGCGTAAAAGACGCTAAATAATTTCTAAAAGCCCTTGTACTCAATGGAGTGCAAGGGCTTTTTTTGTGCGGGTAGAGCTGATTTAATTTTCCGCTCTTAGTGCAGAAATTCACAAAACAAGATATTCTGTGCTAAATCAGCGGCAAAATTCCGATATGGAGCTTTCTTTTCTGTAAATAAACTTAAAATATTTTAAAAATTTATAAAAATTTGTAAAATAAATATATAACTTGTAAAAAAAACGACATCGTTGTACAATAATGACGATGGAAAAATTTCGCGAAGAACGAAAATTAGGTTTTGTACTCTCAACGCTTCATGCAGGTTCTGCGTTAAAGCTTTGGCATAATTTGGCTGCCCGTGCGCAAAAGGGCGACGAAGCGTTTTTTATTTTCCCAGGCGGAAAGCTTGGCGAGCCCTTCCGCAACAGTATCTATAAACTTGTAAATTCTTCAAACATCGACGGCCTTATCAGCTGGGCTTCCAGTATCAGTGGCTCGGTTCCTGTTTCCGAGGTCGAAGATTTTCACAAAAAACTCAAGAATATTCCATTCGTCACAATTGGTCAGAAAATTCAAAATCATCCTTCAGTCGAATTTGACGCATACACTGGTATGAAGGAGCTTGTCCGTCATTTTATTCAAGTTCACGGCGTCCGAAAGCTTGCTTTTCTGCGTGCCCCTTTGGCTCATACTTCGGCTGGGGCGCGTTTTCGGGGCTTCAGCGAGGCTCTTGCTGAGTCAGGAATCGACATAAATCTTCCTGAAAACCAGCGTCTTATTACTGACCCTCTCAGCTGGTACGACGGTGAGCGGGCTCTTGCGCAGCTTTGTGAGGAGCGGGGGCTTGTCCCAGGAGTTGATTTTGAGGCTGTCATTGCTTCAAGCGATTTAATGGCCTTCGCTGCGGTTGACTATTTAAAAGCTCGTGGTGTTCGTATTCCAAAGGATGTTCTTGTCGGTGGTTTTAACGACACCGAAGAAAGCCGAATTTCAATTCCTGCATTTTCAACGGTACACATGCCACATGCGGAGCTTGGAATTGCCGCATACGAAAAGCTGAAAGACATTCTCGGCGGCATGCTTGGCGTTTCTGACTCAGTTCTTCATTCTTACCCTGTCATTCGTGAAAGTTGTGGCTGTAATCATACAAAAATCTGGAATTCTTCCGATTCCCGAATCCGTATTCGCAGCAAAGAGCAGTTCATTAACGAGGTTTGCAAGGTTTTCAGGCTTGACCCTCAAAATTCTGGCCTCGACAATCTTTTTAATGCCCTTTTCGTCGGAGACAAAAATAAGTTTTACGAGCTTTTCAAGCAAAAAATCACCGACTATTTCCAGAAAGATGGCGACTCAATTTCGCTTTTTACGGCTCTTGCCCTTTTCCGGAATGTCACATGTCTCGCTCCTGAATACATCGAAAAAATCATCCGGCATGTTACTGTACGAATTCCGCGCATTCAAGAGCGGGTTCTCATCGAAAAACAGTACGAGGGTGACAAGGTTAACGCCGTCATTTCTGCCCTAAAAAATGATTTGCTTTCGGTTTTTGACAGGCCGCGGCTCATCTCAGTTTTGAATGAACATCTCGGAAAAATCGGCGTAAACAGGGTTGCAATAGTTCTTTTTGAAGATGATGTCTATTCAAATTACATTGGCGGATTTAGTCCGGTTTCTTCCGGCAAAAAAGATGAATTCCAGATAAATACGGATGAGGTTCGCTTTTCTTGTGAGTATCTTATTCCTGAAAAATTTTCTTCAGATTTTTCAAAAGGCGTGTTTATTGTTCAGCCTCTTTTTGTCGAAGAGCGCTCTTATGGCTACATAATCTGCAACTATTCGGGCTGCAAGGGAATTGTTTACGAGGATTTGCGCTCTTCTGTCAGTGCCGCATTGCAGAGTATTTTTCTTTTTGAGCAGACAAACGAAGCAAAACGAATCGCAGAACAGGCGGAATTTGCAAAAACTGAGTTTTTCGCAAATGTCGGAAGTGATTTGTGTGACCCTCTAAAAAATATTGCCGCAAAGCTGCAGCAGATGGAGTCTAACATAGAAAAGGGCGTGCTCGATTCGGATATTCTTTCTGAGCAGCTGCTTTTTTTGCGCTCTCAGGTAAGTGCTCAGCTTGAAAAAACCGAGACTTTGGTAGATTTGACCCGCTCTCAGGTTGATGACCTCCCAATGGACAAAAAACTTTTCGATATTCGGCAGGCTCTTCCGGGGGTTGTTACGGCGTCCCTTACACAGGATTTTCCGCTTCTGTACGGAGATTCAGAAAGGCTCAAACGCTCTTTACAGACGATTTTCGATTTTTCAGAAAAAAATCCTTACATATACGAAAAATCAGACGGAATTCATCTTGAATTCTATTCAAATCGCTTCGATTGGGAAAAACCGGAGCTTCTTCTTGCGGAAAAAATCATTCTGTTGCAGTTTGGTTCTGTCGAAAAATCACCGAGCTATGTTGAAATAACTCTTCCATGGCCAAATCTTGCGGGGCTTCCTCCCGAAAATTCTCTTCAGGATATGGCGGAGCGCTCAATTCTTTGTTATATCGCAGAAGAAAATACAAGTGCCGCTTCCTGTGCAGAAAAATTCAGCTTATCTCTTGCTTATCTTTTCAAAGAGGGCGAGCAAATTTCTGCCGAAAAAGCAATTTTGTTCTGGGAGCCGGATTCAGCACCTATCGATGAATGGATAAAGGTTTTTGGTCTTAGACGAAACGAGGCTCTTTTCCGTGCGCCAATCATTTGTTACAGCCACAATATGATTGGTCACAATTTCGTTGATTTGCTTGAACAAAAAATTAAAACCCAGCGAACGGCCCCTGTACTCTTTGTTAATGCGCATAAAAGCCGTTATGGTTCATGGGCAACAGATTCAAATACCGTCAGCATTACTTCAATGGAAGGAACGGAATTCGACGAAATCCTTTCAGAAATAACGCCTTCGCTCATTGTTTTTGAGACAATCGAGGTTGAAAGCATCCGAAAAATCCGTCAGAACCCAAAAACGGTTCATGTCCCTATAATCATTTTGCCTGAACACATTTATTCAGATGAGGATGTAGACAGAATTTGCTCATATCCACGCATAATTCTTTGTAACCGCGGTTCTGCAGATTCAGAGCAGTTTGACGCCCGCATAAAGGCGATTCTTGCCGGCGACGAGATTCTGCCGCCGCATACGGGCGCAATCGTCAAAAAGGCGATTTTGTATCTTAATCAGAATGCCGAGAAGCAAATCGTTCGCTGGAAGCTTGCAGATACTGTTCATGTAAGCGAAGACTACCTGACTCGAATTTTCCACAAAGAAATTGGCCTTAGCCTATGGGAATATTTAAATCGCTATAGAATTAACATTGCGACGAAAATGCTTCTCGAAACTAACGACACAATTTATGAAATCGCAGAAAAAACCGGCTTTCAGGATCAGGCTTATTTCTGCCGTGTTTTCAAGAAGATTTACGGGGTTCCGCCAGGAAAAATTCGAAATAAATAGCATAATAAGAAAAAAATTAAAATAGCTGAAAATAGAATTTGACGAAATCCGAATGAAACAATAAAATGGTAATGATACATTAAAATTCCGCAAAGGATTGCAAAAATTCGTTTTTTGCAGATTTTTGCACAAGAAATTTCTAATAAAGTACGGAAAAGTACAATAAGAAATATGGATTTTTAAGGTATAATATACCGCAAATACGGTAAAATAACATATTGAGGTTAGGTATGAACGCACAACAAACAAATGTTCTAAACACTCCGAAAAAGGATCTCTGGAAGAATGTTAAGAGACATTTTTCGGTTTACGCGCTTCTTATCATTCCGGTTGTGTACTATGCAATTTTGAAGTACGGGCCGGTTCTAAATGGTCAGATTGCATTTAAAGACTTCAGGTCGCTTGATGGAGTCTGGGGTAGTGTATGGGTTGGTTTAGAGAATTTCTCTACATTCTTCCATGCTTACTACTTCGGCGAGCTTATGAGAAACACCATTCTTTATAGTTTGGTAAAACTCATTGTTTCGGTTCCGCTTTCAATCATTTTGTCTGTTGCTTTGTACGAGTGTACTCACAATGTGCTTCGTCGTGTCGTTCAGACATTGGCATATTTACCGCACTTCCTTTCTTGGGTCATTATGTACGGTATTTTGCTTGCTTTGCTCGCTCCTGGTGATGGTCTTGTAAACGACATTATCAAGGCTGCCGGAGGAAAGCCAATTGACTTCCTTACTAACTCAGATGTTTTCCCTGTAATCGTTATTCTTTCAGATGCCTGGAAGGAAATGGGTTGGGCCGCTATCATCTTTATTGCCGCTCTTATGGGTATTGACCCTTCTTTGTTTGAGGCAGCTATGGTAGAGGGTGCTTCTGCTGTTCAGCGAGTTTGGTACATCACAATTCCTTCAATCAAACCTGTTATCGTTACTGTAGTTCTTCTTAAACTTGGTAAAGTTCTTGATGCTGGTTTCAACCAGATGTTCATGTTGTATTCTCCATCTGTATATGCAGTTTCGGACATCATCGATACTTGGGTTTATCGTCAAGGTCTTCTCGAAATGAAGTATGCTCTTGCTACGGCCGTTGGTATTTTCAAAGGTGTAATCGGTATGCTTCTTGTTTGGGTTTCTAACAAAGTTGTTAGCAAATTGACTGATTCATCACTCTTGTAATCTTAATTATAAATCGGGGTTTAAAATGGAAAAACCAAAGACAGTAAAACTAACTTCAGGTGACAGAGCATTTTATATCGGTGTAAACGCTTTCCTCGTTTTCATCGGTGTTGTAATTGCTGTACCTATCATCAGTACTATTTCTACATCGCTCACGGCTAACGGTGCGATTGTTTCAACTCTCGACAAATTTATTCTTATGCCATGGAAGTGGGACGCTTCGGCTTACAAGGCTTTGCTTGGTAACAACGGCTTCATTATGGCTTTCTGGAACTCGCTCAAAATCATGGCTTTTGGTGTTGTCACATCATTGGCTCTCACGGTTCCAATGGCTTATTGTATGTCTGTTCCTGATTTGCCAGGTCGCAAAATCTTGAACTACTTCGTTCTTATCCCTTATGTTTTCAACATTGGCGTAATCCCAACATACTTGGTTGTTACTGGCCTTCATCTTAACAATCACTTGGCTTCTATCTTTATGCCTGGTGCTATTGCTACTTACAACTGTTTGATTATGCGAGGCTTCTTCGAAGGTATTCCTGAGTCACTTAAGGAATCTGCCCGAATTGACGGCGCCGCTGAATGGTATGTTCTTATTTCTATCATTCTTCCGCTTTCAAAGCCAATTATCATGACAATCGGTTTGTACTACGCAGTTACTTATTGGAATGACTTCATGCACGCTCTTCTTTACTTGACGGAAGCTAGTTTGCAGCCACTCCCAATCCTTACACGAAACATCTTGCTTGGTTCTTCTATGAACGAAACCCTTGATGTCAATGCGTTCGGTAATGCGTCTGTTCAGGCTATTAAAGCTGCTTGTGTATTCCTTTCTGCTATTCCTATGATGATTGCTTATCCATTCATTCAGAAATACTTTACAAAGGGTACAATGCTTGGTTCTGTTAAGGGCTAAGTTTTAAAATCTGTAACAATTCGGACTGACGGTAGTTTTTATATCGTCAGTTCAGTTGTATATAAAAATACGAATCTAAAAAAAAGTTCGTATAAATTAACAATTGATTTCATTTATTTTCATTAAGGAGGAAAAAATGAAAAAGTTATTGAAGGGTATTGTCGCTTCAGCACTTGTTTTGTCAATGGCTGTTCCGGCTTTCTCAGCAAAAGCAAAAGGTCCTGTCGACATCGAAATTTGGTATGGTGCTGCAGCATCTGAAGCAGGTCCAATTCCTAGCAACTGGGTTGGATACAAAATCGTAAAAGATAAGCTCGGAATCAATCTTAAGCTTACCGCTCTTCCTTCATCAGAAGGTGACCAGGATACAAAAATCAACGCTGCTGCTGCCGCTAATGCACTTCCAGATTTGTGTATGGTTTCTGATGCAGTTTTCCAGAAACTCGTTCAGCAGAAATTGATTGCTCCAGTTGATGATATGTACAAGAAAATGCCAAACCGTACAGCAAAATTGTACGACAAAGACTCTCGTGCATTTACAACTGTTAACAAAAAATCATACGGCTTGGCTCAGCCAGGTTCAATCGTTCGAAACGAAGGTGTTCTTATCCGAAAAGACTGGCTCGACAAACTCGGTCTCAAAGTACCAAAGACAACTGATGAATTCTTCAATGTTATGAAAGCATTCACAGAAAAAGACCCAGACGGAAACGGAAAGAACGACACTTACGGATACGGTGCATTCCTTGAAGTTTCTGCAACAAACGAAGGTCTTGGAAAACGACTTGACCCACTCTTCGGAGCTTTCGGCGTTGCTGGTACATGGGATCTTTCTTCTAAGAAAACTGCTGGTCTTAACATCAACAAACCAGAATACTATGACGCAATGGTCTATGTTAAAAAGCTCGTTGATGCCGGTGTAATCGATCCAAACTGGTTGGCTTACAAAAAGGATGACTTCCGTGCTGCTTGGAAACAGGGACGCTTCGGAATTATGCGCGAACAGAACGCTGCTTATGCTTCACAGGCTAACTACGCTCCATTTGACAACAACTTCCCTAACGGTGAATGGATTGTTATCGATCCTCCAGTAGGACCAAAAGGAAAATCTTCTTGCGGTACTTACACACAGGCTTACCGAACTTATGTAGTTTCTACAAAAGCTGCAAAAGCTGGAAAAATGGACAAAATCGCTGAGCTTCTTGAATGGATGTCTTCTGACGAAGGTTACTACCTCATCGGATGGGGTGAGAAAGATGTTAACTACAAATTCGACGCTAAAGGCGTTCCAACTGTAGAAGGTCTTGCTGATCCATCAAAGGCTTACACAGAATCTGCTATGATTCCACTCACACAGCTCCGCAATATGGTTTACTACAATGGTGACATTGAGTTGGCTGCTCGCTACCCAACTTACATTACTGCTAATTCACACAAAGAAATGTCAGCTCTCAAAGCTCTCCGTGAAATGCAGTCAAAGGCTTGGACAGCTTGTATCGGTCAGAACAAAATGCCACAGCCAGATGCAGATGTTAAACGATTCTATGAACAGGGAGTTCAGGAATTCATGAGCGGAAAACGCGCTCTTAACCCAACTGAATGGAAAAAATGGGTTGACGAATTCAATTCAATTGGTGGAAAGGCTTGGAACGACGCAGGTGTAAAAACTGCTACAGAACTTCGCCTTATCAAATAGTTTGAGTCTTAGGCTTTAATCTAACCCTATATGGCGGGCATCGAGAAATCGGTGCCCGTTTTTTTTGCTTAAAATAACTTAACGAAAATTGTGGAAAACTTGCGAATTTTGTGTAAAACTTGTTGAAAAGTCGGGGAATTATGTGGAATCAACATTCTTAGTTGTGGAAAAAATATTCTGGAATGTTGAAAAGTTGATGATAAGTGTGGAAAAATATGTTTAAAATGTGGAAAACCCACTGATTTTTCCACAGGATAGTAACAATTTGTGCAAAAAATGTGGAAAAATGCTTTTAGGCTGTGGACAAATTATTTATCCTACCCCAAATGTCGACTTTCGTCACTCACAAGAAAATTGTGTTTAAAATCGAAAA
>CALGGS010000151.1 GCA_937915735.1 uncultured Treponema sp. | reverse complement strand
TCCTCCGCGGACTAGACTCAATCGGCCTTAGCCACACAGTCCCTGAGGGAGCCTACTACATTCTGATTGATATTTCTGAGTTCGGCTTTGAGTCAGACCTTGAATTTGCGGAAGTTCTGGCGCAAAAAGTGGGCGTGGGTTCAGTTCCAGGCTCCAGTTTCTTTAAGGAGAAGGAAAACCGCTATGTCCGCCTGCATTTTGCTAAAAAAGACGAAACTTTAAACGAGGCTCTGAGTCGGCTGAGTGATATTCGGAAGAAAATATGACCTGTACAGAAATTTTTGAACACCTTCATCAGAATCCAGAGCTTTCTCTTGAAGAATTTGAGACGACGGCTTTCATAAAAAAGATTCTCACAGAAGAAGGAATTGAAATCTTAGACCTTCCGCTTAAAACAGGCCTTGTCGCTCGCATAAAGGGAACTGCACCCCAAAAAGGAAACAAGCCGGGGGCAAAGATTGCTTTCCGTGTTGACATTGATGCCCTACCAATCGAAGAAAAGACAAATCTTCCGTATAAATCAAAAAATCCGGGAAAGATGCATGCCTGCGGACACGACATTCACATGACAGTCGGGATTGAGACCGCGAAAATTCTGAATCAGAAAAAATCAGAGCTTTCAGGCCAAGTGCTTTTTGTCTTTCAGCCCTCCGAAGAAAACGGAAAGGGAGCCCTGGAAATCCTTAAAACAGGCGTTTTAGACGGAGCTCGGGCAATTTTTTCCCTTCATTCAAGCCCGCTTCTTGAAGTCGGACAAGTCGGAATCAAAGAAGGCGCAATCACAGCTGCCGTAGACCTTTTTAAAATCATAATCAAAGGAAAAGGCTCTCACGGAGCAGAACCGCAAAAGGGCCGCGACCCCATAGCTGCCAGTGCGGCGGTCATTTCAGCCTTGCAGACAATCGTTTCACGCAATGTAAGCCCGACCGACCAGGCCTTAGTCAGTGTAACCCACATACAGGGCGGCTCAAACTGGAACATCATCCCCGAAGAAGTGCTTCTTGAAGGAACAATTCGCACTACAAATCCAGAAACCCGTGCCTTTGTAAGCTGTCGCCTATCAGAGATTGCCAAAAACACGGCCGCCGCCTTTGAAGAAGAAGCTAGCGTAGAAATCGAAAATGCCCCGCCCTGCACAAACAATGACAAAGAACTCGCCGACTTCGCATGGAAAACAGCGGAAAGTCTTGGCTTAAAGCCAGTCCGCCCTGAAATCACAATGGTTGGGGAAGATTTTGCTTTTTATCAGGAAAAATTCCGCGGAATCATGGTCTGGCTGGGAGTAGGAAAGACAAAGCCCCTTCATAATCCTAAATTTACCGCAAATCCAAAATCAATCGAATTAGGTGCAAAATATTTTTCGGAAATGCTTATTTCCTATTGACTAAGTAGGTAAAAGAATTTACACTATGCTTATAACCTACCAAGTAAATAGGTTATTAAAATCTAACGCCAAATTTCAAGAGGTACTGTATGGCATTGGACGAAGAGACTATTTACCGCGAGCATCCCTGCTTCGGGCCGCACAAGCATAACAAGGGGCGGATTCACCTGCCGGTGGCGCCGGGCTGTAACATCGAGTGCCGCTTTTGTGACCGTAAAATCAATGAAAATGAAAACCGTCCTGGAGTTACCAGCACGGTCATCAAGCCGGAAGAGTCCCTGGAGTATATCCGCCGTGCTCTTGAACGCTGTCCTGAACTTACCGTGGTTGGAATTGCAGGCCCTGGCGACACGCTGGCAACTCCCTATGCCCTTGAGACATTCCGGCTTGTCAAAAAAGAATTTCCCCAGCTTATCCGCTGTATGAGCACCAACGGACTCCTTTTGCCCGAAAAAGCCGATGAGCTGATTGAAGTTGGAATCGACACGCTTACGGTTACGGTAAATGCCGTTCAGCCAGAGATTGAAGCCCAACTTAACAATAAAATCATTTATCACGGAAAGATTTACACGGGAGTAGAGGCGGCAAAAATCCTCATTCATAACCAGATTGAAGGAATTAAAAAAGTCGCTGATTCTGGAATGTTGATTAAAGTAAACACTGTCCTTTGTCCGGGAATCAACGACGCTCATATTGAAGAAATTGCCTACACCGTAAAGGATGCCGGGGCGCATATTTACAATATCATTCCTCTGATTCCGCAAAACGAATTGCGCGACCTTCACGCACCCTCATTCACGGAACTGGATAATGCTCGGAAAGCGGCTTATCCCTACATCAACATTTTTACTCACTGCGCCCACTGCCGGGCAGACGCAATCGGAGTTCCGGGGGAATACGATATCGGAAGTGAAATCTACATGGGTCGTGTGAACACGAAGGAGACTTTTTCCCATGGCTGATAAATACAAAGTAGCGGTCGCCACCAGCGACGGAAAAACAGTGGATTCTCACTTCGGCCATGTCTCATCTTTCCTGATTTTTGAGGTAGATGAAGAGTCTGGCAAATTCGAGGATGTGGAAGAGAGGGATGTTACGGCTGCCTGCTCAGGCGGAACTTGCGCGGGAGCAATTTCTGAAAGCAAGGCTTCTTCTGATTGCGGGAGCGGTGCGGGCTGCGGCGGTCACAACGGGGCAGGCGAGGCTTCTTCTCCCATGGATGAGATTGCGAAAGCCCTCTCCGATGTGGACTATGTTCTGGTCGCAAGAATCGGCCCCCACGCAATCCGCGCCCTGGCAAAATATAATGTCACAGCCTATGACATAGTTCTACCGATTGACGAGGCAATCTCAAAAATCAATGAATTCAGAAAAAAAATAAAAGAAAGGAAGAATAGGAAATAGAATAAATTTATCACAGGGGTGGGGCGGCGCAAAGTCACGAAAAGCAACTTTTGATGCCTTAGTTTTTATCGCTTTTGAAAACCTTGTTAGGTTCAATTTCCATAATAGCGAGATAATTTTGAAATTATAACATCTTCAAAATTTTTTCGCCCATCAATGATTGTATGAACAATTACTTTATCGTCTGATATTTCATATATAATTCTATAATATCCTTGAATAAGTTCTCTATACTGTAAAATCCCCTGTTTTTCTAATTCAGGTACAACTCTGCCACTTCTAGGATGTTTCTTTAAAGACATTACATTTTCTTCAAATTCGGAGATTACTTTTTCAACATAATTTTGTGACAATGAAAAATAATATTCGACTATTTCATTCAAATCGTCTTCTGCAAATTGAGATACTATAACTTCGTTAATTTCATTCTCCACAGTTATATTTCCTTCTTAAATTTGAAAAGACTTCGGAGGCAGGCTTGTACTTTCCGTTTTTTACATCTCTTTCAGAAAATTGAATAATCTTTAATAAGTTGAAAGCATTTTTCATTTCTTGATAGGATTCCACATCTATTAGTACAGCCCGAGATTCTCCATTTTGCGTTATGATAAGGGGTTCTTTCCTGTCATTAACAAAATTCATCATATCGGCCGCATTTGTTTTAATATAGGAAATAGGTTTTATGCATTCTTGGACATTTGTAATCATATTTATCTCCAGTCTTTTTATTGTACTATATTTAGACTAAATGGGCAATTATTTCTCAATAAAAAAGGCGGGCTTGACCGCGACATCCGCTTTGCAGCATTGAAAATCATTAAGGCCCCAGGTTTATCATGCTAAGATAGATAAGTCCATCAGG
>CALGGS010000150.1 GCA_937915735.1 uncultured Treponema sp. | reverse complement strand
CTTTGCTCGTGTCAAAGCCAGTCACATCAAGGCTTGTAAGACCAGAACAATCGGCGAACATGAATAACATATTTGTGACTTTGCTCGTGTCAAAGCCAGTCACATCAAGGCTTGTAAGACCAGAACAATCGGCGAACATGAATAA
Source organism: uncultured Treponema sp. (assembly GCA_937915735.1). Taxonomy (GTDB): domain Bacteria; phylum Spirochaetota; class Spirochaetia; order Treponematales; family Treponemataceae; genus Treponema_D. The sequence continues at coordinate 19,633 of CALGGS010000150.1, read as the reverse complement.
CATATTTGTGACTTTGCTCGTGTCAAAGCCAGTCACATCAAGGCTTGTAAGACCAGAACAATCGGCGAACATGAATAACATATTTGTGACTTTGCTCGTGTCAAAGCCAGTCACATCAAGGCTTGTAAGACCAGAACAATCGGCGAACATGAATAACATATTTGTGACTTTGCTCGTGTCAAAGCCAGTCACATCAAGGCTTGTAAGACCAGAACAATCGGCAAACATGAATGACATATTTGTGACATTGCTCGTGTCAAAGCCGTCCACATCAAGGCTGGTGAGTCCTTCGCAGCCAGAGAACATACTTGACATATTTGTGACTTTGCTCGTGTCAAAGCCAGTCACATCAAGGCTGGTGAGTTCAGAGCAGGACACAAACATTCCTGAGCTGTCTTCGTTCATCACGGGCGTGCATCCGTCTGGGACATAGTAATAAACCTCTGTGCCCACTGACCATACAGGGATGTATTTTTCCTCTGTGTCAAGATACAGGGTGGCTTCTTCGTTGTTTGTATCACTCCTTGCAAATTTTGTACATGCAGAGCCTGCACACAACTGCACAAGTATTGAATTGATAGCACCGCCCGTTTTGAGGTTGAGGTTGAGGGGAGAAGCCTGTGTCACCGTAAGCGTGTAGCTTGCAGTCTTTGTCTCGTAGGTGTATGTGTCGCTGTCTGCTACGGTTGCCGTAATGGTGGTCTTGCCCGCTCCCGCGATGGTTACTTCGCCAGTCGTTGCGTTTACGGTGGCTACAGTTTCTTTGCTTGAAGCGTAGCTTACCGTGCCGTCGCCTGTATTGGTAAGTGTGTTGGTGAAAGCCTCGGCGGCTGTTGTCTTTTCTACGGTTGTGGTTGCATAGCTGATGCTGCCTGCGGTCTTTTGTGGTGTAACAGCAGTTTCCTTGAATGTGGCGCTCACGGTGACATTGCTCTTCGGCATGGTGAAAGTGCCGTCCATAACCGTAAGCTCATTTGCACTTGTGTCTTTTACACTGTAAGAGTCCAGCTCATAGTCTTCATCCGCTGTTGCGGTCAGTTTTACTGTCGCTCCCGCTTCTGCCGATGTCTTGTCAGCGGTCACTTTGCCATGCTCAATGGAAGATGAAACCGTGACCGTGTACATGGTCGGCTCATCGTCATCGTCTGTCTTACAGGCGACGGCACAAAAAAAGAGCGCAAGAATTGCACTCATTAATGTGAAAACTTTTGGAAATTTCTGCATAAATGCCTCCTAAAATGTTTAAAATATACGTCTGGTCAAGGCACGTACGCCTACGGCTAACTTAAAGCCTTGACTCAGCCGTTTTGCAGGTGGAAAAAAATTATCCACCTGCAATGAAAAGCCCATGCGCAGGGCATAATTTGTCCTACATCATGGGCGGTTTTCCTGTGTGAGAAAGTTGTAATGTCTGATTTAAAATGCGTGTAGCCCGAAAAATTGTTTCGGGCAGAGTTATAGCTAGTGCTGTGCTGTGCTGTGCTGTGCTGTGCTGTGCTGTGAATTTTGCGGCAATGCTAAATTATTGTCAAGTGGTTGTGAGAAAATTTGCTTTTTTCTGCGTGAATTACAGCACATATCAGATATTATAACACAAAAATTTGAAAAAAAATAAGAAAAATGAAAGAAATATGAGATTCTATTTCCCTAAAGTCGAGTTTATTTCGCTCGTAGTCAAGCCCAAAAGCAAGGGCACCTTTTGAATAACACTTTGGACAGTGCCTTGGAATCAATTCCAGGAGCAGTTGCCCTTGTCGAGGAATATGATGGCAAAATCAAAGCAAGTCTGTCTTATAAAAATTATCCCGACTATGATATTGTCATCATAAATTTTGAAGACAAATAAATTTGTTTTCACCTTTAACTAAAAATTAAAGCGCAACCCGCTGAATTATTGATTACAGCACCAAACAAGATAAACTGTCTGGGATAATTTCTGATGAAACTCCTGAGTCATCTGCATACAAAAGGTACATAAAAACTTCCAAGACAAAAAAAGAGAGCCAAGAGAGAAACCTCGACGCACCACTTAAAGGCAGCACTCTTGCCCCTTGATTAAAATATGACTACTGTTTTATAAAAAGCCAATACTTTAATATTTAACTTAACAGCTTAAAATTTTAGAAGCTGGAAAAATAATTTTGTAAACTATCAACAAACTTGCCGATATGTATCCCATCTATAAAAAAATGATAAACCTGTATTGAAATCGGAATAATATAAAACAGAAGAGTTTATTTCCTTATTCCTCAAAATCGAAAACGGGCATATCATCAGGTAAAAAAATCAAGAATTTTTGGTACTTTTCAATCCATTCTCCGCTATCTACCCACATAGGAGATGTCAATAAGACATAAAACCATTTTCCAGCTTCATTATCCAGTATATCATTTTTCAAAACTTCCAAGCATATTACCTTCATTCCGCCTTCATGATTTAAGGTTCTGTATTTTACCGCTGACGAATAATCTTTTTCTGTTCGTAAATCTATTTTGCCCATTATCCTGAAAGATGATAATTCTTTTATTTGTGAATGGTCTGTTAAAGTATTTCCATGGGCATATAAGGCAATTGCAAAAATAAAACTCATGGATAAAAGAAAAAAGTTTCTTTTCATAAAACTCCAGCACCTCAAGTTGCGGGCGTCCACATAACAATTAGTTGTACCGCAGCCATCTCGACCCGCTGTCGGCTTTGAACTTCTTGCTAGGCGTTATTATTACACTTTATCATAATGCGTCCACATACGAATAATTTTTACAGTTCCTTCATACTTTATATCATTAACTGTAACTTCTTCATTGAATATTTCGTAAACTAATCTGTGTTGAATATTTATTCTTCGTGAATGCAAACCTGACAGGTTTCCTACCAGTTCTTCACAAGGCGGTTCAAGAGGATTTTGTCTTAAGATTTCAATAAGAGCTTTTGCTTTTCCGTCAAGTTTTGCCGATTTGAGATTCTTTATATCTTTTACAGCCTGTTTCTCATATTTAATAAGATACATCTATTACCATTCAACCTCATCTTCGGAAAGACAGTCTTCCAGAGGAGTATTTTTGCCCTTTATTAAAGATTCAACCATGCCAGGAACAGAATTCAAATATAGAGTTTCCTGAATTGCATTCCAATCATCTTCACCTATAAGAACAGCATTCTTTCCTTTTGAGTTAGTGAGGGTCAAAGGTTGTGAATTTTCATTTACAAAAGCCATGATTTTGAAAAGATTTGCACGGGCTTTTGTTGCGTTTATTGCATTCATAAGAACCTCCGTTTATGTACATTATAGCGTACATTATAAAAAAAGCAAGTGGCTTAAACACTTGCAGACTATTTGCAAGTGTTTTTTTTTTGTCGGAGAAATATTTGTTTGGGATTTTTTCTTGTAACACAAGCACGCCAGTGGCGTGTGGGCATAAGTATGAGTTTACACTACCCGGCAGACCGCACACTTTAAGTATTCAGACTTCGGGTAGCCCAACAAAACAGGATGGTCGGGGCCGGCTCCGTATTTTGCGAGAATCTGCACCCGTTTTTTTGAGTCTTCGGCGGCTTTCATGAGCATTCCGTAGAAATGCTCCGCATCGAAGAAATATGAGCATGAGCAGGTGACGAGGATCCCCTTTGGATTCAAGAGGCGCATGGCACGGAGGTTGATTTCCTTGTAGCCTCCATAAGCCTTTTCGATATTCTTGGCGCTTTTGGTAAAAGCCGGCGGATCGAGGATAATCAAATCGAATTTTTCGCCAGATTTTTCGTATTCTTTTAGCAAATCAAAGACATCGGCACAGACGGCCTTCATTTTTTTGCCAGCCTGATTCAATTCGATATTTTTGTTCACAAGCTCCACGGCCTCAGGCGAGATGTCGACGGAAATCACTTCCTTTGCCCCGCCCTTAACGGCATTGAGTCCGAAGGCACCTGTATGGGTGAAGGTGTCCAGAACCCGCTTTCCCTGAGAAAGGCTTCCCACCACGCGGCGGTTGTCTTTCTGGTCAAGGAAGTAGCCGGTTTTCTGACCGTTTGCCAAGTCCACCTCGATTAAAACATCGTTCTCACAGATAGTGATTTTTTCTTCCCGAACTTCGCCGTCCCAGCAACATCTCAATTTAAGTCCTTCCTTTTCGCGGCTGGGGGCATCGCTTTTTTCGTAGACTCCGTAGGGCTTTATGATTTTTCGCAGGGCATGCATGATTTCCTTTCGGAAGACCTCACAGCTCAATGTGGAGAACTGAACGACCAGATAGACATTTTTGTTCACGTCATAGAATCGCTCGACGATAAGGCCTGGGATAAAGTCTGCCTCTCCGTAAACAAGGCGGTAAGAATCCTTGATTGAATAGTGGAGTTTTCGCAAATCGCAGGCGGCCTGAATCTTCTCGTCATAGAAAGCCTGTGCGTCCGCCATAATCTGGTCAGCGTGCTCGCTTCCAATCAGTCGGACGGTGATTTTTGATTTTTTGTTGATTACGCCGCTTCCCAAAAAAGCTCCGCCCTTGGCAAAGACTTCAACGACGCTTCCGTCTTTTACATCGTCACAAGCGCTACATTCTGCCAAAGACACCTGCTTTACGCCATCAGCAGAATCATATTTGATGTGAGAAATCTCATTGTCAAAAACCCAGGGAAAGCCCTGCTTGATTTCATCTTCTTCCTTTTTATTCAAAAAAACTCGTGCAAACATAAGTTTATTATATTTTTTTTTGTAAGAAGTAACAACTACCGTTTTCTTTAGTTAATCTTTAGCTTTTTCTGAAACAGTTGAAAATCTCGGTTGTTATGATATAATAAGAAGATATGGCAGAAAGTGTAAAAATTATCGCACAGAACAAAAAGGCTCGTTTCAATTACTTTGTGGAAGAATCTTACGAATGTGGCTTAGAGCTTGAAGGCACAGAGGTAAAATCCGTAAAGGCTGGAAATGTGTCCTTCGCTGATTCTTTTGCCGAAATTATAAATGGCGAAGTCTGGATGCGGAATTTTCACATTTCAGAATACAAATATTCTTCTGTCTTCAATCACAATCCTGACAGAAAAAAGCGTCTTCTTCTTCACAAGGAAGAAATTAAAAGATTACAGAGAAAGGTCGACGAAAAGGGATACACCCTAGTTCCTCTCGACTTTTACTTAAAAAAGGGTCGGGTCAAGCTGACGCTCGGTGTCTGCAAGGGTAAAAAGCTTTACGACAAGCGTGAAACTATCAAGCAGCGTGACTTAGACAGGGAAATGCAGCGGGATTTCAGAAAGGACTTTAAATAAAAGTCTTATCAAATCGGAGTTAAAAAGTTTGCAGAATCTTACGGTAAAAGCGGTTATTTTCCGCCTCACAATTCTGATTCTCTCTTCTTTTGCGGCACTCAATGCCGAAGACCTCTTGGTCGATTATTATGGCGTTGTCTCCGTTTCTTCCGATACCAATATGCTCAAAATGGCACAGGATGTCTTTTACACCCAGCTAAAGTCCATCGATGGAATTTCTGTTGATGACAAACGCCCTGACATTTCAAAGGCCTCCTCTGTTCTTCCGACATTCGCGCCGTCAAACATAAAGGTCGCCTTTTACGCCGAAATTTCTGACGAAAAGGGAGCTGGCGGCCAGACGGTCTGGAACTGCCGTTTTAATGCAGTCACCCAGTCGGACGGAATCACCCACTCAACTACAGAAAATTACGAATCCTACTACAAAATCTTAGTCGGAGCAAAAACTGCAATCGAAAAGGTTCTGCAGGATTTAAAATCCCCTGCCCCGGAATTCGCAAATGCCGACAAGGAAAATATTGCGGCGGATTTTAAAACAGGGGTTGACATTGAATCCTTAGCCGGAACCTGGAGCGGTGAACCTTATGCAGATAAAATCATAATTCTTCGCGGCGGACGAGGCTTCGTTATTTTCAAAAATGGGGCCACAATGAACATAAAGATTTCCGTCAAGAAAGCGACAGTTGACGGAATAAGCACAAACCTGGAGGTAACTCAGGTTGGAAAATCAAATGCCTCGTTTTTCCCGGAACTTCCCCGTGAACAGGCTTTAGCCTGCGCCCAAACGGCGAGTCCGATTACCTGGAATTTCTCGCTCACATCGGCGGACACTTTGGAAGGCATAAAAAATACGGTCATCGCAACGAACTCAGGAACAGAAAAAGGCACGATGAGCTCAACCTGGAGCCGAAAATAAACTGCGACTTAAAACCGAGTCTTACTGCAAGGGAGCGAAATATCCCGTTTCGTCGCGTCCGCTTCTGTTCATAATGAAGGCTTCAAGCTCTACAGGAAGATATTTCTGACCAAAATCAGTCTGAAGGCTTGACTCATACGAAAGAACATAAATTCCCGAAGGTATGTCGATTATGTCATCTACAATTCCTGACAAGCCCTCGTCTCTGTAGACATAGTAATCCTTTCCTTCAGTGTGCTCACTTATAAAGCTGATTTCCTCGCAAGATGAGCCTTGCTCAAGAAGGAGAGTCGCAAAGGCAATTGAATTATTGTTCAGATAAGTCGTTAAATCTGTAAGACCGTACTTGTCAAACGCGTTTTGCGTGACCTTTCCGTCTCCAATATACAGAATTGCACTTTTTTTCGTTGCGTTTATAAGGTTATTTGCGCACATTCTGAGGGCAACATCAAATGAAACCGTAGATGAAGCTGGATTTTTGAGATTTTTTGCCTTAAAATTTGACGCTCCACTCGGTCTTCCCTCATACTCGATTAAAGGAACAGAGCCTGCGCTCACGATTCTTAAAGTGCCCTTTCCTTCCATTGCGACTGCAATTTCTTTTACGGCAGCTTCGAGACTCTCTTCGTATTGTGAAGAAGAGCGAGAGCGGTCAATTAAGAGAGTGATGTCAGAAAAATCATCCGCATAAGCAGAGCCTTCAAGTTTGTAATTTTTGACAGGTGCTTTATTTTCCGTGATAAGGAAGTTATTTTCTTTTAGGCCGACTACGCTCTGACGGCTTCGGTTTTCGACCTTGACTTCGAGAGTAACCTTTGGGAAAGAGTCAGAGGAAACCCGCTCAATCTGAACGAAAAGTCCGCCGACAACCTCCGAAAGCTTCGACATTATGAACACTTCGTTTGAAGTAAAGTCCGTGACCAGAATATTTCCGTTTACATCTGGAACGGCGCTCGTAAGCCTGGAAGGTGCGTTTCCAGAAGAAAGATTTTCAAATAAGCTTCCTGTGTCGCTGTCGATTGAGTAGACCTTGTTTTTGTCAGAAATGACAAGGTATCGTCCCCATCTCTTCATTGATTCAGGTTTTTTGAATGTCTTGTTTTTGCACAAAAGTCCGAGATAGTTTCCAGATACATCGAACCTGTGAACGGCTCCCGTAAGACAGTCAGCGACATAGACGATATTTTCGTAGATGGCTATTCCTGTCGGTCCTTTCAGGCCGGAAAATCCGTCTGTTTTTCCGCCAAAAAAGAAAAGAGCCTTTCCATCGTGGTCAAAAACATCGACACGGGAATTTCCGAAATCAGTTACATAAATATTTCCGTCAGAATCCTCAGCAAGATATTGAGGTCCTACCATTTGCCCAAGTTGACGGCCCTTTTCACCGAAAGATTTTATAAAGCCACCCTTTGAGTTAAAAAGAGAAAGACGGTCACCGGCAAATTCTGAGACGAGAAGATTTCCGTTGTGAAGGCGGATAATGTCCATCGGGCGGTCAAAGCCGTTGAAGTTTCCTCCGTTCCGCTCGATTATAAGGCCGTTCATGTCGATTTTTAAAAGTTCGTTCATTGTGTATGACAAGAGCCACATGGTGCCGTCATTGTTCGGTAAAACTGAAATCGGATGTGAGAAAACAAGGTTGCCCTCATCGTTTTTACCAGAATAGCTTCCGGACTCAGTGTATCGCACGGGCTTGTCAATTGCCCCGCCCGCAAGCAAGCGCCTGTCGCGAACGATTTCGATTCTGTTCTGCAGGAGAAGCCCGCCGTAATTGTTTTCAGCGGCATACTGCCAATGCTCAAGGGCAGCCCCCTCCACACCAGAGCGGTAATATGCTTTTCCCAGCCAGTCAAGGATTATATTTTCGCTGGGAAGATAAGAAAGGGCTTTTTCAAACTGAAGGATTGCGTCGTTGAAGGAGCCACGGTAGTAAGCCTGCACTCCCCGCCTGAATTCCTGCTCGGCAAGTCCAGAAGAAGCCTTTCTGGCTCCGATTGAAGAGCGCTCATTAGCCTCGTCACTTTTAAAAGCTCCACTCTGCTGCGAAAAGGCAGAAAAGCAAGTGAAAATGAGACAAAACTTAAAGATTTGTATTGTTAAATTTTTTTTCATAGTAAAACCTTTTTATTCCAAAGCGGGCGTTGCGGGCGGCGTTTGAGCCCGCAGAGAGGGTAGCGACCAACAGCGTGGGCGCGCAGGGGGAGACTTCCCCCTTTTCAAGATTCTCATTCCTATAGTCCGCTCTTCTCACTCCTCTTTCGCGATTCTCAGATGCTCGGCAATTTCCTCGTTGTCGGGGAGCAATTCCTTTGCCTGATTGAGATATTTAAATGCGTCGTCCATAAGCCCCAGTTTTAAGTAAATCCAACCTACGCTGTCAAGACAGGCGGCTGATTTCGGGCTTTTGTTCAGCGCTTTTTTGCAGTAAGAAAGTGCCTTTGTTAAATCACGGTTTTCGCATGCCAAAACATAACCCATTCCGTTTAAGGCAGTCGGATTTTCGGGGTCAATTTCGATAGCCTTTTTGTAAAAATCAAGAGAACGCTCAACATCGTCCTGCTTCCATGCGACATAGGCCAAAGAAGAATACACTGAAGCCACCTTGTAGCCAGACTCAAGCAGCTTGTTCAGCTCGAATTCAGCAAGACGCTTTCGACCGCTGTTCGCATAAATTACGGCAAGCACATACCTGCACTGCAAGACTCGGTCAAGCTCGCTTCCTCCTGTTACGACCTGCTCCAGATACAAAAGAGCGTCGTCGTACCGGTCAAGTTTTGCATAACAAAGCCCGATGTAGTAAGCGAGATTCATGCTGTCAATTTCGGAATCTTCCGGCAGAGAAAGGAAAAAAGCCAGGGCGCCGTTAAAATCGCCCTTGTGATACATGGAAATACCGTTCTGTAGAATATCAGCCATACGCCCCCCCGCGAATAAGCCAAACTATTTTGTTATATTATCGGAAAATTTAAGCTGGAATTTAAAACTTTATGAAGAAGATGATAGCATATATTAAAGATTTTTACAAATGGAAGCTCTCAGTAACAATCAAAAAAAAGACGCGGAAGGCACACAGATAAACACAGATACCGTAAAAAACAATATCCCTGCCTGTCCGCCTTTATCCGCGCCTAAAAAACAGCATTATGCTTTATTACTTGCCTGCTGAGAGGAAGTCCGTCGTAAAGAAGCGGTCTGAAAGTCCCTGGTCAATCTTCAAGTTACCGAGTTTCATGATTGAAGAGTGTTTTTTCTGCACATTGGTCATGACATTTTCTGTCGGGATGTTGTAAACATGTCCGCCGTTGCCAGTCATCTGCGTAATCGATTTGATTTCGTTGACTTTGAGCAAGCTGCCCTTTTTGTCGTAAAGCTCGATGTAAGTCGGAATCCATGAATCTTTTGTTACCCAAGAAATTCTTTTTGAATACTGGCTAGATTTCGGGTCTTTCGGGATTGACTCAACCACATACAAATCCTTGAAGTTTCCCTTGTCCTCGCTCTCTTTAAGGAGCTTATGAGTGTCCTCCTCCACTTTTCGGCTGCTCATGTCATCGTAAGAAAAGTCAGTTCCAACGAAGGATTTTTCTCCGTCACTTGCGGCAATTCGGCGAGTTGATTTTAAGGATGGAAGATAAATCCATTTGTCGTCATCCTTACCCTCGTTCTCTTTTACGAGAAAGCGAGTTCCTTTTACTGTAGCTGGCGAAAGAAAGACCATAGTAATATCAGTGAGATTGTTCTTACAGCGGCCGTATTCGCCGACATTGCGCACTTCCTCAACCTTACCGTCTTTTGTGAGCGTAAGCTGGACGGCAGCCTGTGTTGTGTCAGGTTTCTGGCGATCATAGACTTTCTGCATAATCTCAGTTCCGTCGATTGCGAATGCAGATACTCCCATTATGAAAGTAAGAGCCAGGCTTGTCAGTTTTTTTGTAAGTTTCATAATAATCTCCTCTGTCAGAAAGACATTTTATTTAATATCGGTTCAAATAATTAAACCGTTAAACCTTATTCAGGTTACGACTTTTATTTTTTTTCAGCTGCGATTTTTGCCTTATAAGCTTCTTTTTCGTCCTTTGACCACATAAAGCGCGGGTCGAAGGCGTTCAAGAGGCCCGGAATGATTGTCATTGCCAGCATTGAGCTTGTGAACATTACGACTGCGACAAGGATTCCGATGTAGCGCAGGATGATGAATTTTGAGAAAACAAGCACCAAAAAGCCTAAGCCGACTGCAAGGGCGTTCGTGATGATTCCCTTTCCGCTCGTATTGAAGGTCTGTTTTGCGACCTCCTCGCTTTCCTTAGATTTTTCGCGCTCAGCCTTGTAGGTTTCCATAAAATGAATCGTGTAGTCAATTCCGACACCGATTGCGATAGAAGAGACGATACTAGTGCAGAGATCCAGCCTGATTCCGGCAAAGCCCATCACCATAAAATTAAGGACGATTACAAGTCCCAAAGGAATTGCACCGATAAGGCCTGCCCAGGGGCTCTTAAATGAAAGCGCAATGATAATAAACACCATAACCAGAGAGAATACGATTGAGACCATCTGACTGTTGATGACAAGGTGACTCATAGTGTTTTCAAGGGCAGCGCTTCCAGTAGTTTCGACAGTGTAGCGATCTGTCGGGAAATATTTTGAAACATAGTCATTAATGTCGTCAATAAGCTTTCCAGTATCAACAGTGGAGTGAGTCCTGAGCTGAATTTGAGTTCTGATTGCCTTAGGATTCGTCATATCGTCTGCAAAACGGGTGATTGCGTCACTTGAAAGAAGGTAGAGATACTGGGTTACAAGGTCTGCCAATTCTTCACGGCGCTCGACCGGATATTTTTCGATTTCATAAGGAATTTCGTAATATTCCGTTCCCTGATAATTCAGGTCTTTTTCAAGCTCACGGACAACAGCATAAACGCTCGCTTTCTCGCCTCCTGCCGAAGCATAGGCATTAGAGAGCATATCAAGCACATTCTGAATGGTGACATTTGAGTTCAAGACATCGGCATAGCGAGATTCAACACCTTCTCCGCCAAGGACAGGAACATGCATTACCTGATTCATTCGCTTGATGAATGTGGTGAATGAAACAATCTTTCCGATTTCAGGATGTTTCCGCTCAAGATAGTTCTGCAAATCATCCACAGCCTTTAAAATCTCAGGGTCTGTAAGAGAATAATACTGCTTGATTTTTTCAGATGAAGACTCAGCGTTTTCAGAGTTTCCAGCCTCAGGACTGTCAAAGGAGCTAAAGTCAAAATCCCCAAAATCATCGACACTTTCTTCAAGATTTTCGCCAACGGAAGGAGTGTCAAAGCCAGAAAAATCAAAGTCTCCGAAATCAGAATCAGGATTTTCAGGATTTTCAGTTTCTTCCTTTTCAAGGCCTTTTACTACTATATAAATGCTGTTTGAGCCTGAGAGAGTTTCGTCAACATAAGCCAAATCCTGCCTGAATTTGCTGTCTGACGGGAAGTAATTCACCATTGCGGTGTCTACAATCATTTTTTTTACGCCAACTGCCGAAAGAACTACGATTGCGAGCACGAAAACAATAAGGCGAGGCTTTGTTCCCGCAAAAAAGTGATAAATTGAGTAAAGGGTGTTTGCGTTTGCCTCGGCAGAGCTTTTTCCGCCACGGCGGGCAAGTTCGTGCTCCAATTTAAGCTTGAGCTTTGTAGTAAGACGATTTTTGTTCCGCCAGTGCTTTCCGACAGTCTTAATCGGAGTCACATAAAGCATTGCCGGAATCAAAGTTACGGAAAGAATAAGAGAAAAAGCAACGCCTGATGCCGCAAAGATTGAGAATGAGCGCAATGGTCTGAGAGGACTTGAGACATTCGAGATAAAGCCCGCAATTGTCGTGATTGCCGCCAGAAGAACAGCAATCCAGACATCTTTTAAGGCGAATTCTATGGCTTCTGCGTGATTTTCCTTTGTTATTTCACCTTCAATCTTGTCAAGCCCGATGTAATAGTGCGTCATTACATGGATTCCGTAGGCAGAACCACAGGCGATAAGGCAGACAGGAATCATACTTCCGATGATTGTAAAAGAGAAATTCAGAAGACACAAAAGTCCCACTGACCAGACAGTGCTCACCAAAACCGTAATCAAGGGGAAGAGAGTGCCGCTCCAGGTGTGGAAAGAAAAATAGAGAGAGATAAGAACAATGATAGCGACAAAAGGAATGAGGTTTACAAGGTCACTCATCAAAAAGTCACGGGCATCGTGAGACATTACAGGGTCGCCAAAATAACGAATTTCAAGCTCATTAGCAAGACCTGCATTTTCAAGCTCTTCATTACAAATTCCCTGAATATCCGCCAGAATTTTTGTCTGAATTTTTGAGGGAAGCTCCTCACCGTTTTCGTCAGAGGCTGTGATTGTAATCATCATCTGAGTAGCCTTAAATTCATCGTTTACGATTACACGATTGTACATTTCCTGCCAGTCGATGATTTTTTGCCGTATAAGGCGCATGTCTGCCTTGCTTCCAGTATAAACATCGTCCTCACCGAGAAGGCTTGACGCTTTTAAAGTGCCCTCGCCAGCCTCGTTAGCCTCTCCGTGAATAAAGTCAATGTTAGTAAGAGAGTCGATATTTTCGACATAATCGACACTTTCTACCCTGTCGGTGATTTTTCTGACAAGCTCGACATATTCAGGTTTTAAGATAGTCTCTCCCTTGGTTTCGAGAGAAATGCCGAGCATGAGCATTGAGCCGAAGGTATCCTCAGTTTTGAGCATAAGCTGATAAGAGTCGTCATCCTTCGGCATGAAGGTCCGGCTGGTGTTCTCGATTTTTATAGTACGAAGCTGCCAGCCAAAAAAAAGCGTAACGGCAAGACAAAGGCCGATTACGAGCCAAGAGCATTTAAGCATTTTTTTTATCATAAAAACTCCTAAGATTGAAGTGAGGCATCTCTAAAAATCGCAATTTTCAGAGAGAGCCATGCGAATTTCACAAATCACACAAATTATATTTTTTTTATTTTTAATTCGTGAAAATCCGTGAAATCAGCGGTTTTATATCTTGAATAATCTTAAACAAAATTGTAAGGTTGGTTCAAATAATTAAACGAATAAACCAAATATAATGACATCAAAATTAATTGTCAAGAGGATTTTAAGATTTTTCTTAAACAGGACGAATTATGATAGACGAACAGAAAATTGAAAAAGCACTATCTCAATTTAAGGATTGCTCTGCGATTTTTCTTGCTCTCGGCGACACGACAAGGCAAAAAATCTGCATGGATTTAGCCGCGGCAGGCCTTGAAGGAATTAATGTAGCGGATTTATCGGGAAAAACGATTCTTTCCCGACCTGCAATTTCTCATCATCTGAAGGTTTTAAAGGACGCGCAAATTGTCGAGCCAATCAAAAAAGGAACTCAGATTTTCTATAAGTTAAAGCTCAAGGACGCACTGATTCCGATAAAAGCCCTTGTAGATATAGTGGAAGAAATTTTAACTGAAGATGATTCGTATGACTAAAAAAGTCCGGGCGATTTAAGCCTTACGCGACAACTTGATTTTGCCGCCGCCGGCATAAGAGCCGACAACGACAGGCTTTAGCGCCTAGCTTTCCAAAAGAAGGTCACCCTCTTTTATCCAGCCGATTTTTCGCAGGAGAAGGCCGAAGGCCCAGCTTAAAAGGCCTGGCAAAATAAAGCAGATTAAAACGAGTCCGAGCCAGTCAAATGCGCTTGGAGAAATTGCGACGGCTCCGTGAGCAAGGGCGGCTTCTGAAGGAGAATACCAGCCTGAAATTACGCCAATCTGACCTACGAGGCCACAAGTTCCCATACCAGAGCTAACGGCAGCCCCGTTCATTTCCATTTTGAAAAGACAGGTTGCAACAGGCCCTGTGATTGCCGAAGCGAGAGTCGGCGGAATCCAGATTTTAGGATTTTTGACGATGTTTGGCATCTGAAGCATGCTAGTTCCCAAGCCCTGGGACAAAAGTCCGCTCCAGCGATTTTCCCTGAACGAAAGAATTGCAAAGCCCACCATCTGTGCAGAACAGCCTGCGACCGCAGCACCTCCGGCAAGACCTACAAGGCCAAGGGCCGCGCAGATTGCGGCAGAAGAGATTGGCAAAGTAAGGACAATTCCAACTACAACGGAAATAATAATTCCCATTACGAAGGGATGAAGCTTTGTCGCCCAGACGATGATATTTCCGACAGAGCTTGCGCCAAGACCTATGTATTTTGCAAAAAGAACAGTCAGAAGAGAACCTGCGAGAATCGTGACCAGCGGCGTTACAATAATGTCAACCTTAGTTTTTTTGCTTACTAAATTTCCAAGCTCGGCCGCAATTACCGCAATAATAAGGACAGCGAGAGGACCGCCCGCCCCACCCGTCACATTCGCCGCACTTCCGACAGCAACGAGAGACAGAAGAACCAAAAGAGGAAGCTGCATTGCAAAGCCGATTCCCACGGCCATTGCCGCTCCCACGACATGCGAGTCAGTCGCAAAATTGCCTGAATCAACTAAAAACTGGAAAACCGGATTTGTTCCGAGACGAAGAAGCTGCTGGCCGATTGTCTTGATGATTGTTCCAATCAAGAGGGAAGCGAAAAGTCCCTGAGCCATTCCACCGAGAGCGTCGATAAAATAACGCTTTACATACTTGTTCATAATGAACTCCTAGAAGAGAAAAAATTGATTTTCATTGAGTACATATTGATGTAGACCTAGGAGCGTTCGTGAACTCGTTAGACAGTGATTTTCTGTCATCAGTCATCAAAACCGTAACATCTGTTTTTATATGCGGAAAAATATATCAGATATAGGAAAAAATGAAAAGTAAGAAAGGGCTGTCCAATAAGTATAAGTCATTGCCGTGCTCGACAGTTTGTCATTGTCCGGCTTGCCACGCTGTCATTGCCCGGCTTGACCGGGCAATCTCTTGTATTGCAATTAAATGACACTTTTTGAACTTATTGGTCATCCCCCTCCTTCCGTTCAGGATTTTTCAAAATCAAAAGCTGGTAAAAGCCTTTTCTAGGGCGAATGATTTTCATTTTCTGGCAGCCTGAGTCACAGTTTTTCCGGAGTCTTGAGATATAGGAATAGGCAACATTTCTTCGCATCAGCTTTGATTTTGTCTTTATGTTAAGAAAATTTTCGATTTCTTCAAGTGAAATTTCCCGTGAACGGTTCTGGTAAAAATATGAAAGAAGGTTATTTGTCGCTGGGGGAAGGTCAAAAGTTTTTAGGGGAATCTGTTTTTCTTTCGGGGGATTTTTTTGCTCATTGTCAGAAAAATCATCAAAAATATTCTCAGCCAATATAAAGGCTTCAATTTTTTTCAGTATTTCGATTATTTTGTCGGAGACTTGCATTTCAAGAACAAACTCATTTTCTGAGACCCATTTTACGACTGAGTTCTGAATTGCCCTTCTGAAGTCCAGCAAAATGACAGGAAGCTTTATTGACTGGCCTTTTAAAATCATATAAAGCATTTCGCTAAAGCCCGTGAAAATTTTGTACTCCAGAAGAATCAAATCTGCCGCGATATTTTTTAATGTCACATCTTTTATCAAATCAAGGGCGCTTTCATAAAAATAAAACCGGTCATTTTCTTCAGAAATCTCCTCGTACAGCCTTTTAAAAATTTGCTCATTTTTTCCAGAACAAACAAAACACACGATTTTTCTCCAACTTTTTGAATCTTGAGCCAAAAGGCCGCATTTTTATATTCGGATTTATTAAGACATAATTAAAGAAATAACAAGTCGTTATAATCCAAAAATAAGAAAATTTAAACTTTTCAAACTTTTTGCTAATACGAAACTCAGTAAGACTGAAAGTTATAAATTCTTCGCTATCATTTAAAATGATTTTTACCGCCGAAAGCCATTATGGGTTCAATTCCCATTCGCCATACTCATCCACAATCTGGGTCTTCATGCTGGCCAGAGGTCTCCAGGCGACACTAATTGAAATGTAGGGACTAAAGTCGTAGTAAGATTTTCCGTTGTTTTTTGAAGAATCGAAGCCTGTAGAAGAAGATGTAAGAAGACGGGGCGTAATCGAGAATGAGCAGTTCAAATCCCAGTCGTCCAGGTCGTGAGTCACGGAAACCTTTACAGACTGCAATTTAAATGCGCTTGATTTTCGTTTTTCCTCGTCATCAAACCTGAAGGAATCGATTAAATCCTGCAAGATGTTTCTCTCGCCCTTTCCAAGATATTTTTCCTGGTATTCAGCGTCTGAACAGAAATATCTGTAAATAACGCTGTTTTTAGTGTCAAGGCTGAAGGTTATGTCAAGGAAATTGTTTGCCTTAAAAGTCAGTGCCGGCGTAAATTTAAAATAACTGTTTGTCGGGCGGACGAAATCATAAACTACGCTTGTTGAAAGAGACGGAGACCAAGTCAGCCTTTCATTAAGATATTTAAAAGTCTTAGTTCCGCTTGAATAAGCAAAACTGAGCTGATATGGCTGAAAGCTCTTCTCGCTGTTTGCGGTCCAGCCCTTGCTGATTGTTGTATCGTCAGATAATTTTTCCGTTACGAATGTATATCCCGTAGTATAAGAGGCTGTGTAAGAAGCCGTAAGATTAAAGCCTGAAAGAGAAAATTTTAAGGATTCGTGCTCCCATTCCTCTAAATCATAAGTGTAGCTCTGGCTAAATTTAAGCTTGCTGTTGAACATATTTACGGTAAGAGACTGAACGAAATCATCCTTTACCCAAGTCGAGTCAGTTGAGCTTTTTTCGTGGATTCCACTTCCTGCCGAAAGGGAGACATACGGAAAACCTAAAGTAAGGGTTCCCTTGTAGGAGTCAACCTGCGGAGGAAGAGTCGTCGTCAGTGACAAGGTCTGAGTGACTTTTTTGTTGAATTCGCTCATTCCCAGGACAAAATTCAGGTTATGAACGGTAAAGCAGTCTTCATCTGTCAAATCCGGAGTAAGATAATCGTATTCGGCCTCGTCCGCATCTCCTACGAATTCGGTGCGAATCATTTTTATCGTCGTGTTCCATGTAAGGGATGTTTCTGAAAAATGCTCTGTATAATAAAAGGGCTTAAATGTAAGGGCGTTCACATCAGTCAAGTCAAGTTTTCGGGCAGAATAGTCAGTTTTTTTGACAGATTTTGCGGAGCTTTCTGTGTATCCGCCGTCACTCGTAGAATCAGTAATCTTTAAATATGGGTGAGACTGATAAATCGGGCTAAAGGTGAAGGTGTCAGTAAGGGTTATAAAGCTGTCACGGTAGCCAAGTTTGCTCGTCAAAACCGTCGGAGACTTCATCTGAACATAGGTCGACTGCATGTCGCTCCATTCAAAATCCTCAGGCGTGTTTAAAACTGTCGAAGAATAAGAAAACTGGGAGGTAAAATCAGGCGAAATTGTGTAGCCAAGGCTGTAAGAGATTCCGTTGATTGCCGTCGTCGAAAAGGAAGGAGTCGTAAGGCTCGGAAGATAGCTTTCCGCAAGGGCAGGAGTTTCTTCCTCAGTTTCTTCTGCAGCGGCGTTCTCTGAATTTTCCCTGTCTTTTGCGCTTTTATCATCAGATTCAGAGTCTTTTTCGTCTTTTTTCTCGGAAGTATCCAAGTCAGCGGGAGGATTTATGCTCACGACATTCGAAGTTTTTTTTGCCGCAGTTTTAGCCGGAACCTGCACCAATGTTCCTGCGATTTTTCCGCTTATTTTAAATGGCGTAATTTGAGACGGATAGTAGAATTTTCTCTCCGGAGTGTAAGACGACCATGCCGAATCCGAAGAATACCGGTCATCTTCTGAAAGTTTTGTATTCGTCTTGGAAGAATATACGATTGAAGAAGAAAAACTTGAAATTGACGCCGAAGTGATAAAGGGATTAAAGAATTCCGGGATTTTGAATGTATATGAGCCGCTTAAATTCCAAGTGAAGGATGAGATTTCTGAAACGGTAACCTCATCCGTTGAGGAAGTATCAGTTCCGCTCATAAGGTAGTCAATCCAGTCCATAGTTTCTGCGCGGGTGTTAAAATCATAGTTAAAATAGGGGTCTGAATAAATCGGCATTGAGAAAGTGAGCGAGAGAGGCTTTGCAATCGTAAATTTTAAATTCGCCTGATAACGGAAGGGCATACTCACTCCCATAAAATTTGACTTATCATTTATGATTTCGCCACTTGAATTTTTGGGAAGATAAACTGAGTTATTTCTGAAAATCGTGTTTGAAAAACCAAGCTCAAGATTCGTAGTAAGGCTTGTAAGGACTGAATTCGGGGCAAAAACTCCGTCAAAGCCGACCATTGCTCCCATATTCGCATAATAGTCCGCCATCACTTTAAAATATTTTGAGGTATCGCCCGTAAAATCCTCGTCAAGATTGTGAAGGACAAGCCCTTCCCGCCTCTGCTCCTTCATAGAGCTCGTGTTCATAAAACTGAAAAAATCAATTTTGTCGTCATCGTCATCAGAAGAAGAGCTGGAAGATGCATTTATGTCAGCCGAGCTTACAGCATCGCTCCCCTTCCGCCCGTAAAGATATGTCGTCGTATTGATATAGTAGCCTTCCCTGGGTCTGTAGCCGAATGTAGGATTAAAAATAAGCTCGTCCTTAGGATAATAAAAGGCTGGAAGATATAAAAGCGGAACCCGCCCGACATACAAAATCGCGTTCAAGAAAGCGAATTCTCCGCCAGGTAAAAGCCATATTCTGGTCGCCTTGATGCGCCAGTGGGGATTCTCATCATCACAAAAAGTGAGTTCGCCTGATTTAAAGGCGATTGTGCCGCCAGAGTCCCGGCCGAACACTTCTGAAGCTACGATAAGGGTTGAGCCTGAGGGCAGGTTGATTGCATCGCTTGAAGTCTGCACAGCCCGGCCATTATCGAAAACGCCTTCAAGGGTGGCCGTGTTGAAAAGAAGGCTTGAGGCCGTGATTGTCTCGCCACCCGCGCTTCCTCCTGACTGGGTGAGGGAAACGCTGCCCTCGGCATAAAGCATTTCGGTGGCACGGTTGTAATTTATCCGCTCGGCGTTAATCGTCGTTTTCGTGCTTCCCCTGCTCACGGAGATTTTGACATTTCCTGTCAGGACAATGCAGTCTTCCCCGCTCACGGCGTCCTTTGTATTCTCAACTTTCTGAGCCTGATCAATGGAAATCACGGACTTTTCCCCCTCCGCCCCGAAAAGCGGAAGAGAAAAAAGAGAGAAAATCAAAAAAACAAGCACAAAAAAACTTTTTTTCATTTATATTTTCAGACGCAGATACACACAGATAGACGCAGATTATATATATTTGTTTTGCAAAAGTATTTCGTCTTTAACTAAAATCTTTCTCACACAAAACATAACATCTGTGTTCATCTGCGTTAATCCGCGTCTATTATTCATTCTCTATGAGCGTGTGCCAGGGTCTGTTCGATGAACTTTCCTGTGTAGCTGCCGGTTTTCTGCCAGCGGGAGGCCACTTCCTCAGGGGTGCCGGTGTCTACGATTT
>CALGGS010000149.1 GCA_937915735.1 uncultured Treponema sp. | reverse complement strand
AGCGCGTCACCTTGCCAAGGTGGATGTCGCGGGTTCGAATCCCGTTTTCCGCTCTAACGAGAGGCGATTTGGATTTCATCTGAATCGCTTTTTTTATTACAACATTTTAAGGGGACTCAAGTGAAAGTCACAAAAGAAATCGAAAAACTTGAACATTCGGCAGCAAAACTCACAGTTACAATCGCAAAAAAAGATGTTGCTGACAGCTACAACGAAACTATCGGTAGATATGTAAAACAGGTTCAGATTCCTGGTTTCAGAAAAGGTCATGTTCCTGCAAGCGTTCTTGAGCGCAAATATGGCGAGCAGATTAAAATGGAAGCCGCAAGCGACCTTATAGACAAATCTCTCAACGAAATCTTTCAGGACGAAAAAGAAGCAGAGAACCGCCCTCTTCCTTACGCACAGCCAGTTCTCGAAAAAATGCCGGAATTCGACACTTCAAAGGATTTCGTCTACACAGTCACTTACGATGTTTTCCCAAAAGTAGACCTCAAGGGCTTCGATTTCAAATCAATCACAATTAAAGAGCCTCAGGTTTCAATCGGTGACGAAGAGCTTAACGAAGAGCTCAAAGGCATTCAGGAGCGAAACGCCGTAGTTATCGACAAAAAGGATGATGAAAAGGCAGAAAAAGACAATATCATCACGATTTCTATCGTAGAAAAAGATGAAAAGGGAGCAGAAATTGCTTCCACAAAGCGCGAGGAATTCACTTTCACACTCGGAACAGCTGAAAATGTCTACAAAATCGACGACGAGCTTATCGGTCTCAAAAAAGGTGACTCAAAAGAAATCACTAAAAAATACGGAAAAGACGAAAAAGACGAATCTTTGAAAGGTCAGACAAAAAAATACTCTGTCACAGTAAAACAGATTAAAGTCCGAAACCTTCCAGCCCTCGACGACGAGCTTGCTCAGGATGTCAACGAAAAATTCAAGACTCTCGATGACCTCAAAAAGGACATTATGAGAAACCTTGAGAACGCAAAGACAAACAAAATCAACGAAATCAAAACAAACGCTCTTCTTGAACAGCTCGTTGAAAAAAATCCCTTTGAAATTCCAGCCAGCATGCTTAACGCAGAGCTTGACGGCCGCTGGAGAATGATGGCACAGCAGTTCCAGACAAGTGTCGAGGAGCTTGACAAAATGATTGCCGCAAGCGGTCAGAAAAAAGAGGATATGCTCAAGGAATGGACCGGAGACGCTGAAAAAATGCTCAAAAGCCGTATCATCGTTGACAACCTTATGAAGGAACGAAATATTTCTGTCACTCCGGAAGAAATCGAGTCAGAATATCAGAAAATCGCTGATGCAAAC
Source organism: uncultured Treponema sp. (assembly GCA_937915735.1). Lineage (GTDB taxonomy): Bacteria > Spirochaetota > Spirochaetia > Treponematales > Treponemataceae > Treponema_D. The sequence continues at coordinate 6,143 of CALGGS010000149.1, read as the reverse complement.
GGAATCACCGTAGAGGAAGTAAAGGATCACTACAAGGATCCTCGCTCAAAGGAATATCTCATTGACGAAGCAAAGGAGCAGAAGCTCTACAAAGAAATTTTCGCAGAAGCAAAGGTTTCAAAGGGCGACAAAACAAGTTTCAAAGAATTGTTTAACTTGAAATAAGCTTACTTCTCCTGTAAAAGGCGGAATGTTCCCAAAAATTCAGGAAACATTCCGTTTTTTTTTGGATAATTTTGGAAAATTCACTATATTTATAGAGTAAAATTCTATAAAATAATGTGTCTACTTTTTGCACATTCAGCGAGGTTAAAATGAACGAACAGATGAACAATTACATGCCAAGCGTAATCGAACGAAGCGGAAACGGTGAGCGATTCTACGACATTTATTCCAGGCTTTTAAAAGACAGAATCATTTTCGTTGACGGTGAAATAAATGATTTAAATGCAGATTTAGTTGTGGCTCAAATTCTTTTTTTGGAATCAGAAAATCCGGACAAGGACATCAGCATTTACATCAACTCTCCTGGCGGAAGCGTAACGGCAGGCTTGGCAATCTATGACGCAATGCAGTATGTAAAATGCGACATTCAGACAATCTGTATCGGTCAGGCAGCCTCAATGGGAGCAATTTTGCTTGCCGGAGGCACAAAAGGCAAGCGATTCGCACTTCCTTCTTGCCGCGTTATGATTCATCAACCTCGTGGCGGCGTTCAGGGACAGGAAAGTGACATCGCAGTTCAGGCAAAAGAAATCATTCGTCTTAAAAAGCTCTCTATCAAATATCTTGCCGAAAAATGCGGAAAATCGGAAGACGAGATTGCAAAAGATATGGAGCGAGACTTTTTCATGAGCGCAGAGGATGCCTTAGCTTACGGAATCGTTGACAAAGTAATGCCTTCTCGCTCATCGGAGGTAAAATAAAAAATGCGTGGATTCAGAAGTGACACACAATACTGCTCATTCTGTGGTAAGCCGGCTGACGACAAGCGGCATTTAATCGCAGCACCTTCAAACGGAATTTTTATCTGCGACAAATGTATCGCCGTCTGCGAGGGAATGCTGGAGCAAAAGGAAAAGGCTGTCGATCAAATCGATATGTCGGAGGTTCCTACTCCAAAAGAATTCAAGGAATATCTCGATGAATATGTAATCGGTCAGGATTACGCAAAAAAAGCCTTGTCTGTTGCCGTTTACAACCACTACAAAAGAATGTCAAAGCTCGACTCTATCCAGACAGGTGATGATGTGAAAATCGAAAAATCAAATGTTCTTTTGATTGGCCCGACTGGAAGCGGAAAAACCCTTCTTGCGCGCACTTTGGCTGAAAAGCTTAAAGTTCCTTTTGCAATCGCAGATGCCACCACCCTCACGGAAGCCGGCTATGTCGGTGAAGATGTCGAGAATGTCCTTTTAAAGCTCATCAATGCGGCTGACGGAAACATAGCTCAGGCAGAGCGAGGAATCATCTTCATTGACGAAATTGACAAAATCGGCAGAAAAAGCGAGAACACATCCATAACCCGCGATGTTTCTGGCGAGGGAGTTCAGCAGGCGCTCCTTAAAATTATCGAAGGAACTCAGGCCTCAGTTCCTCCTCAGGGCGGGCGAAAGCACCCGAATCAGGAAATGCTTCAGATTGACACATCGAACATCCTCTTTATTCTTGGAGGAGCCTTCGTCGGTCTTGACAAAATCATTGAGCAGAGAATCGCCGCCCACTCTTTGGGCTTCGGCTCAAATGTGGGGACAATGGACGAGGCAGAGCGAATGGAGCTTTTGAATCAGTGCACGCCAGACGACTTGGTAAAATTCGGAATCATACCAGAGCTTATCGGTCGTATGCCAATTTCCGTGGCCTTAAAAGAGCTGACAAAGGCAGATTTAACCAGAATCTTAACTGAGCCGAAGAACGCAATCACAAAGCAGTTCAAGGCTTCCTTTCAAATGGACGATTTGGATTTGGACTTCACTGCCGATGCCCTTGACGAAATAGCCGAGACGGCCATCAAGCAAAAGACCGGTGCGCGTGGGCTCCGCTCAATCGTAGAAAAGCTTTTGATGGATTTGATGTTCGAAGCTCCAAGCATTAAGGGCAAAAAGCATCTTACGGTCACAAAAGAAATTGTTCTTGGAAAAGAAAAACCAGACTTAAGCCAGCTTTTGCTCACACAACAGACGGCTTAACAACTTTTACTAAGGACAAATCAACACGAATTATACGAATTACGCGAACATAAAATTAGTGTAAATCAGTGTAATTCGTTTTTTTTATTTTGTGAGGATATTTATGTCACAAATTGCTTCTGTCCAAAAATTTGAATCTTGGGTTGACTCATATCTTAATTTTGAAAAAACTCCGAAAAAAAATATTTTTTGGCTCGACACAATGCGCTTTTTCTGCGAAAAGTTTAATTTTCCTGAAAAAGCGGCCCCTTGCTTTCATGTGGCAGGCTCAAAGGGAAAGGGGTCGGTCTCAATGTTTATAGCCTCTATTTTAGAAGAGGCGGGCTTTAAGACAGGTCTCTACACTTCTCCGCATATCCTGGACTTCATTGAGCGCATTTCACGAACTAACGGACCTTTTGAGGATGAAGCCTATGACAAGGCTGTTGCCGAAATTATGGCGGGAGTAAAAGCAATAAAAAAAGAGGAGCTTCCCGGCGAAAGACCAGTTACTTGGTTTGAGCTGGTCACACTTTTCAGTTTTTTGGTTTTCAGGCAGGCCAAGGTCGACTACTCTGTTTTTGAAGTCGGACTGGGAGGAAGGCTTGACTCAACTAATGTTGTTTCTCCGATTTGCTCAGTTATCACCCCCATCGAAAAGGAACATACGGAATTCTTAGGCGACACGCTTGAAAAAATTGCTTTTGAAAAAGGCGGAATCATAAAAGAAAATACGCCCGTCGTAATATCAAAGCAAAATCCATCAGTGCGAAGAGTTTTTGAAAAAATCGCAGAAGAAAAAAAAGCAAGGGCGATTTTTCTAGAAGACTATATTCAGGATTTAAAATGTGATTTTTATACAGATGAAAATTGCCCGAAAGAAAATCAGGCGGAAAAACAATTCAGGATTTCATTTTCCTCAAAAATTTTCAGCCGTCCGATAAAAGCCCATTTAAAAATGTTCGGTTCTTTTCAGGCAGAAAACGCGGTCCTGGCCTCGCTTGCCGTTAAGACAGCCATTCCGGAGATTTCTGAAGAAATTATAGAAAAAGGCCTTTCAAAGGCAAAACTTCCTGCCAGATTTGAAATCATAAAGAATCTAAAGGGCTGCAAAAACATTCCGTTTTTAATCTTGGATGGCGCTCACACAGTAAACAGTGTCCGCTTCACGCTGGAAACGCTGGACGCTGTTTTTTCTAGAAAAGATTGCCGGGCAGACCCCTGCAATGACAAGAACTTTACGCTTCTTTTTGCCTGTGCGGCAGATAAGGATGCCAAAGACATTGCGCCGCTTTTTAAAAATTATTTTGATAAAATATTTTTGACAAAACCAGGCAATGTAAAGCAAGCGGATTTGGCTCTTCTTCAAAAAGCATTTGATGAAGCCGGTCTTTCCTACGACTTAAACGAAGATTTTGAAATGCAAATAAAAAAATCCCTGGAATATGCAGATAAAAACCACTCCATTCTTCTTGTCACCGGTTCTTTTTATTTGATAGCCGTGGTAAAATCTCTATTAAATAAAATCGGAGGCTCTTTATGATTTCGGATCCAATCGCAACTTTTCTTGGCTCATGGGCAGTGACCTTAAACGCTTACTCAGTTTTTTTTAGAATCGTTCTCTCTGTTCTTTTGTCTTCTCTTATCGGCTGGGAACGCTCCAGCAAAAGACATTCGGCAGGATTCAGGACCTTTATGATTGTCACCCTCTCAGGAACGGTCGTTATGCTGATTGACCTTTACTTAAACAGCACTTTCGGAGGTCAATTTTTTATTCTCTCTGCCCTCTCGATTGTTTCGGCGGCCCGCATTGCGACAAGAACGCTTTATTTTACTTCACGAAACCAGATTATGGGGCTTACGACAGCCGTTTCACTTTGGGGCAGCTGCATTTTAGGCCTGGCCATTGGCGCGGGTCTGTACACAATCACGGCAATAACATTTTTAGTTCTTTTGCTATGTCTTTCAAAGCTCCCCTACCTCGAATTTTTCCTTAAAAACCGCTCGAATCATTTTGAAATTCATCTTGAGCTGAAAAACAGCCTTAATTTACAGAATTTCGTCACAACAATCAGAAAATTAGGCCTTACGATTGACGCAATCGAAATGAACGGAGCATACGCAAACTCAGGACTAAGCGTCTATTCAATCGCAATTTCCATTTCAAGTGAGGAACTGAAAAAATACAAGACTCACAAGGAAATCATAGAGGCACTTTCAACCTTAGATTATATTTATCACATTGAAGAAATTTAGGGCGTCTTCAGAGAATGACACTATAGATGGCAGCGAACCTTGTGGCCATTCTCTATTTCCTTCCATTCGGGGATTTCTTTATGGCATTTTTCCCTTGCATATTGACAACGATGCGCAAAAGGACAGGCAGAAAGAGTTTCAAGAGCTGTTTTTACTTCGCCAAAAGAATCGTTGTTTTCCGAAAAAAGCAATTTTGTGTATGGATGGCTTGCCGTTTTGTATAAATCGCGGGCGGGAGCCTCTTCTACCAAGAGTCCCCTGTACATAACGCCGATTGTGTCGCAAAAATAACAGGAAACTCTTAAGTCATGTGCTATGAACAAAAATGAAAGCTCCCGCTTTTCACGGATTTCCTGAAGAAGATTTAAAATCTGACTTTGCACAGATACATCGAGAGCGCTGACAACTTCATCACAAAACATAACCTCAGGCCTCATAATGAGGGCACGGGCGATTGAGATTCGCTGGCGCTGCCCGCCGGAAAATTCGCCCGGCCTTTTTTCCAGGTCAAGGGGATCCAGCCCCACTTCCTCCATAATCTTACCAGCCTCTTCATAGGCAGTCTTTTTTCCAGGCCAAAGCGACGAATATTTGTAGCTGGCTGTAAGAATGTCAAAGACAGACATTCTTGGGTTCAGAGAGCGAGACGGGTCCTGAAAAACATATTTGATTTTTTCGCGATATTGGCGGAGAAGCTTTCGGTTGAAAAGAAGAATGTTCTGAGGAAGGCTTTCTCCATTCGCTTTGCCTGACCGAAGCGGATTATACCAGACGGTACCACCGTCAGCCTTGTACATCCTGACAAGCATTCGTGCCGTCGTAGTTTTTCCGCAGCCACTTTCTCCGACAAGGCCGTAAGTTTTTCCCCGCTCTATTCCAAAGGAGACATCGTTTACGGCATAGACAAATTTGTCCTTCCTGGCAAAAAAGCCCGCGTCCAGAGTAAATTTTTTTGTAAGATGTTCGGCACTGATAATAAAGTCAGACATAAAATGATTATAGCACGGAAATATCACTTCGTTAAGAACGAAATGGCACCGTCCCAGTTTTCGGGAGGTGCTTTTATGAATTCCTCACAGCGGCTTAGCATCAAAAGGCTGGCCTTGTCATTCGGGTGACATTCACAGGCTTTCTCAAAATATTCCTTCGCAAGATTCCAGACGCCCTTTTTATAAAGCGCAAAGCCCTTTTCATAGGAATCCCTGTATTCATCTGAAAAATCCTCTCCGCTCACATCAACGGCATAAATTCCAACGGCCTTTGCCTTTCCCTTGACCTTCACATCGTCAAGATGGCGGAACAGGAATGAAATTTCTTTTATGTCGTCTTTTACCGCTTCACTGACAAGGATTTTTGAGCCGTAAGTTTTTGTAAGGCCCTCAAGTCTTGAGGCCAGGTTTACATTATCCCCGATAACAGAATAATCAGTTTTGTCGTCAGAACCGATTGAGCCGACAATTACATCTCCGTAGTGGATTCCGATTCCGATGTCAAATTTCATTCCTTCAGGAAGAATCAAATCCTCGAGAGGAACGCTTTCAAGGGCCTCTCTCATTTCGTACGCGGCAGCGACTGCCCTGCGGCAATTATCCTCGTAGCTTATGGGTGCTCCGAACAAAGCCATAATCGCATCCCCGATGAATTTATCGATGGTTCCGCCGTGTTTTTTTATAATCGTGCACATAATCGTAAAATATCTGTTCAAAAATGCAACGATAG
>CALGGS010000148.1 GCA_937915735.1 uncultured Treponema sp. | reverse complement strand
TAAGACAATGGCTTTTGGTGCCATCATTCCACAGGTTCGAATCCTGTCGGCCCAGTTTTTATTTTAAATTTAAATGGAAAACTCTGGCGTGACGAACGATGGGGTTTGAGTTTAATTATCTTAATTAATCTTGATTCTGGCACATTTTTCAGTTGCCTTAAGTTTTCCAAAAAAAAATTATTAGGAGTTTCCAAATGGAACAGATGGTCATTCAGGCAAAAGTTCGTGCCGAGACAGGAAAAAAGGCTGCTCGATTGGTTCGTGCAGAAGGCAGAATTCCGGCAGTTGTTTACGACGAAGCAGGAAAATCAACACCAATCTCTGTTGACTCAGTAGAATTCAACAAGGCTTGGCGTTCAATCACTTCAACTCAGCTCGTTACTCTCGATGTTGAGGGCAAAAAATACGACGCTTTCATCAGCGACACAGAATACAACATCATCAAGGACGAGGTCCTTCACGCTGATTTCTTCGCAGTTTCTAACAAAAAGCCTGTCGTACGAAAGTACAAGGTTCAGTATACAGGAACTCCGGCCGGTGTATTGAAGGGTGGCTTTATGGTAAAGCATGTTCCGGAAGTAAAGGTTAAGGCTCTTCCAAAAGACCTTCCTGTTCGCGTCGTTATCGATGTTTCTCCAATCAACATCGGCGATGTTTTCCGTGTAAAAGACATGCAGCTTGGTGACAAAGTTACTGTCCTTACAAACGCAGAAGATTCTCTCGTAAGCGTAGCTCCTGCTCGCTAAGCGAAAATTTTGTGAGTAAGTCCCCCAAATTCTGGGGGATTTTTTTTATTTAGGGTAAAAGCCGCTCCGCTATGCATCCCCTGCGTAATTTGTCAGATTTTGAAAAAAAAGTTTTAAAAGGCCTCTCACAATGTGGCTGTGGTTCAGAGTGTCATTCTCTTGGTATTGCCGTCTCCGGTGGCGCGGACTCTCTTTCTCTTTTGCTTTCGCTATCTTCTATTTTTGGCTCTGAAAAAATCCGGGTGATAACTGTTGACCATGGAATCAGAAGCGGCGAGGAGAGCGGGGGAGACGCGCACTTTGTCCGGAATTTGTGCGAGGCTAAGGGCGTAAAATGCAAAATCGTTAAAATTGAAGGCGGCTTAATCGAAAAATTGGCTCGCAGGCAGAAAAAAAGCATTGAGGACTTGGCCAGGAAAATCCGCTACGAGGCCTTTGAGGCCTTTATAAAAGAAGAAGGCCTTTCTTTTTTGGCATTGGCCCACAATCAAAATGACCAGCTTGAAACTGTTTTGATGCGTTTTTTGCAGGGAAGCGGAACTGAGGGCTTGGCGGGAATTTCTCGTGTGAGGGGAAAATATATCCGTCCTCTTCTTGATATTTCCCGAGATGAAATTGAATCCTATCTGATAAAAAAAAATCAGGAATGGAGGACGGACGAAACTAATTTTGAGACGAAATACCTTCGGAACAAGGTGAGAAATCTTCTGATTCCATTTTTGAGGGAGAATTTCCCGGGTTTTGGAAAGGCATTGTTGAATGGGGCGAAAAAGGCCCGGTGGGACGAAGAATTTTTTCAATTAAAAGCTAAAGACTGCCACACGGATATTAGACGCAGATGCACGCAGATTGACGCAGATAAAAAGGAGATTTCTTTTAAGAGAGATGAATTTTATTCGCTTCACAAGGCGCTTTCTAGGCGAGTTTTTGTTTCGGCTTTGAATGAAGCGGGCTTCGGGGAAAGGTTTCCTTTTTATTTACTTGATGAGATTCTTTTATGGAAAAATGAAAAAAAACGGGAGCTTTCCTTTGAGAATGTTAAGGTTTCCCTTGATGAAGGGACCTTGTGCCTTTTTGTGGGGGAAAAAGGAATTGGACGAAGCTGTACGCAGATTGATGAGGATGATGAGGGGATTGAGAGCGGGTTTTCCTTTGTCCTTAAGAAACCTGGGGATAAGGCTGTGACTGCGGATTTTGAAGCTGAGGTCAGTAGCGGAGAATTCGGTCAGGTTGACGAAGGTTTCGGGGAGCTGCTTGCTGGCGGACGAAAGATTTTGGATGTGAAACTGCCTGTTCTTGTGCGCAGCCTTTTGAGCGGAGATGAAATTAAGACTTCTGACGGAAAATACAAGGCTCTTTCAGATGTTTTTACTGACTGGAAGGTTCCGAAAAATCTTCGGGGAAAAATCCCTGTCGTAGAAGAAATAGGCGAAAAGGGTGAGATTGTCGCCGTATTGGGCGAAAATTGTGGATTTAAAAACTGGATAGTAAAAAAATAGAGAGAGAAAAAATCGGGCTATCGGAATTCGAATCCGAGACCTCTTGCCCCCCAGACAAGCACGCTAACCAGCTGCGCTATAGCCCGAAATATGCCGTTACTATATCAGAAATCTAAGACTCAGTCAATTAAAAAAAATAAGCCGCACGGATTTGAAGATTAAATCCGTGCGGCTTTTAACTATGCTTGTAGGGTATCTTTAAATACCAACAAAGTGCGTATTAACCTTGTCCTGAACATAGGCCACAAATTCTTCGATTTTCATTGTCTTCTGTTCAAGACCGCTTGACTGTCGGAAGCGGACTGTGACTGTTTTTTCTTTAGCTTCGTTTTCGCCAACAATCAAAATGTAAGGAGTTTTGTGCTCTTTCGTAATCACTTTGATTTTATTTCGCATATTGTCGGTTGAAAGATAAGCGTTTGAGCGAATATCGGCTGCCAAGAGCGCGTCGTTTACCTCGCGCGCATAGTCATCAAAGTCGTTTGTGACAGGAACGATTGCAGCCTGCTCAAATGCGAGCCAGGTTGGGAAGGCACCCGCAAAGTTTTCAATCAAGATACCGAGGAATCGCTCGAAACTTCCCAAAATTGCTCGGTGGAGCATAACCGGGTGGTGCTTTTGGTTGTCAGAGCCTATGTAAGTTGCGTCAAGTCGCTCTGCGCTTGGAAGCTGGAAGTCCGCCTGAATCGTGCCGCACTGCCATTCACGGCCAATACAGTCATAAAGCTTGAATTCGAGCTTCGGACCGTAGAAAGCGCCTTCGCCTGGCTGGATTTCGTAGGTAAGTCCTGCTTTATGGCAAGCGTCTGCCAAAGCTTTTTCGGCGCGCTCCCAGGTTGCAAGGTCACCGACATGATCTTCCGGCATTGTAGAGAATTTTACGACCAAATCATCAAAGCCAAAGTCGTGGTAAACTCGTTTTAAAAGCTTGCAGAATTTCGCGACTTCTGAAGAAACCTGCTCTTCCGTACAAAGAATGTGGGCGTCGTCCTGAACAAAGCCCCGGACTCTCATAACGCCGTGCAAGGTGCCGCTTGCTTCGTTTCGGACATCGTGACCGAATTCAGCAAGGCGCATCGGCAAATCCTTGTATGAGCGCTGGCGGCTTTTAAAAATCTCAAGTGCGCCAGGACAGTTCATCGGCTTGATTGCGAACAATCGCTTTTCGCTTTCGGTGATGAACATGTTGCGCTGGTAGTGACCCCAGTGACCGCTTCGCTCCCAGAGTGTTCGCGGCATGATTGCAGGAGTGTTTACTTCCTGGTAGCCGTCACGGCGAACCATTTTTCGCATATAATCCTGCATTGTGGTGTAGATTGTCCAGCCGTTCGGATGCCAGTAAACCTGTCCTGGGTTTTCTGGGTCTACATGGAACAAGTCCATCTCAGTTCCCAGCTTTCGGTGGTCGCGCTTCTCAGCCTCGGCGAGCATTGCCAGATAATCCTTGAGGTCGTTCGGCTTTGCAAAACAAAGGGCGTAAACTCGTGTGAGCATGGGCCTGTTAGAGTCTCCCCGCCAGTAAGCGCCCGCAATTTTGTCCAGCTTGAAAGACTGGGCGTTGATTTCTTTTGTGGTCTCAACATGGGGGCCGCGGCACAAGTCAAGGTAACCGTCCTGCTCGTAAGTAGAGATAACCTCGCCCTCAGGCAAGTCCTTAATCAGTTCGATTTTGTACGGCTCGTCAGCGAAAAGTTTGAGAGCTTCTTCTTTGGATACCTCTTTTCGCACAAATTCCGCGCCCGTTGCGAGAATCTTTCGCATTTCCTTTTCGACGGCGGGGAAATCTTCTTCGGTCAGTTTGGTAGTGGCGGTGGTAAAATCGAAATCATAATAAAATCCGTTTTCGATAGCAGGGCCAATTGCAATTTTGGTTCCTGGGAAAAGATGTTTGACGGCTTCTGCCATAACATGCGCGCAAGAGTGACGCACAATCTGAAGTTTTTCTTCAACTGCCATTTTGTACCTTCTGTTTTCTGTCATATAGTTTAGATAGAATAATGATTTCATTTCTAAAATTCAATAGTAATTTTACGGCTTCTCTGTTGCAGAAAAAATCTCTTGTGACTAAAATATCCCCCTATGAGACCGACAATTGCTAAAATCTATCTTGATAACCTTCGACATAACCTGAAAACTATCCGCTCCAAAATAAATCCTTCCGCAAAAATGTGCGTCGCAATCAAGGCAGACGCTTATGGGCACGGGGCGGTGGAGTGCGCGAAAGTTGCCCTTGAATGTGGCTCTGATTTTTTTGCCGTTGCCGCTATCAGCGAGGGAATCCAGCTCCGTGAGGCAGGAATAAAATGTCCTATTTTGGTCTTAAGTCTCTGCTCTCCTGACGAGATGGACGATTTGGTTCAAAATGATTTGACACCCCTTGTTTTCGATGAAGAATATATTACGGGCATTGCAGTTTCATGTCTTCGCCTGGAAAAAAAAGATTTTCCGGTTCATCTTGCGGTTGACACTGGAATGGGGCGTGTCGGCTGTCTTCCGGAAGAAGCTCCTTTCTTCGCCAAAATGATTTCCGATACAAAGGTTTTAAAGCTCGGGGGCATGTGCACTCATTTTTCTGTCGGGGACTCATTGGATGCCGACGATGTCGAGTACACGAAAAAACAGTTCGAGCGATTTTGCTTTGCGACAGAGCAAGTAAAAAAACTCGGAATAGAGCCTGGAATCCGTCATTGCGCAAACTCTGCTTTAACTCTTAACAATCCCGAAATGCACTTGGATATGTGCCGTCCTGGAATTATCTGCTACGGATACTATCCTGGAGACTTAACGAAAGAGTATTTTTCTCAAAAAAACGAAAAAATCGAATTAAAGCCCGTTATGGCTCTCGTTTCAAAGGTTGTCGCAATAAGGAAATTCGGAATCGGACAGTCGGTTTCCTACGGCAGAACCTGGACTTCTTCAAGGGAAACGGACATAGGCGTTCTTCCAATCGGGTACGATGACGGGCTGTTCAGAAGATTTAACCAGACTAATGACGGACACGAGGGCGGCGGCCTGAAGGTTGCGATTGGCGGGAAGCCTTATCCAATTAGGGGTAGAATCTGTATGGATCAGTGTATGGTTGATTTAGGAAAACAGAGTGGCGTGAACCGCTGGGACGAGGCCGTGATTTTTGGTCCTGAAAACAGCGGTGCCTTGCAGACGGCAGAGGAAATCGCCAGAAGCACTAATACTATTTCCTACGAAATTACCTGCGGAATCTCAAAGAGAGTTCCTAGAGTCTATGTCGAAAAATAAAAAAAAAGACGAAATCAGGCAAGGCGAGATTTCGTCTGAAAATTATCAAGAAATTATGAGTTACATATTAAAAAATATGCATTAATCAAGAGCGTGTCCTGCTGAACCCAAAACATCTACGCACTTGTGCATATACATTTTTTTGAGCTCGTCCCGTGCAGGTGAAAGATACTGCCGTGGGTCAAAATCACCGGGATGCTCTGCGAAATGCTTTCGGATTGCGGCTGTCATTGCAAGTCGGCCGTCTGAGTCGATGTTGATTTTGCAGACAGCTGATTTTGCGGCTTTTCTAAGCTGTTCCTCTGGAATTCCAACAGAATCAGGAATTTTTCCGCCGTACTTCTCAATGGTTTTTACATATTCTACAGGAACTGATGACGAGCCGTGGAGAACGATTGGGAATCCGGGAAGCTTCTTTTCGATTGCCTCAAGAACATCGAAGGCGAGTGGCGGTGGAATGAGAACTCCGTCAGGGGTGCGGGTACACTGTTCCGGAGTGAATTTGCAGCGGCCATGGCTTGTTCCGATAGAGATTGCCAGCGAGTCACAGCCGGTTTTTGACGTAAAGTCGATGACTTCCTCAGGTTTTGTGTATTTTGATTCTTCTGCGCTTACATCGTCCTCAACTCCGCCAAGAACTCCAAGCTCTGCTTCTACAGTTACATCGTACTTGTGGGCATATTCAACGACTTTTCGTGTTACCTCAACATTCTCGTCGTAAGGGAGGGCTGAGCCGTCAATCATTACTGAAGAAAAACCGTTGTCAATGCAGTCTTTGCAGACCTCAAAATTCGGGCCGTGATCAAGGTGAAGTACGATAGGAATGTCACAGCCAAGCTCGTGGGCGTACTCAACTGCGCCTCTGGCCATATTTCTCAAAATGTTTGGGTTTGCGTATTGTCTGGCACCCTTTGAAACCTGAAGGATTACAGGTGATTTAGCTTCGACACAAGCCATAATGATAGCCTGCATTTGTTCCATATTATTGAAGTTGAATGCAGGAATCGCGTATCCGCCTTTCATAGCTTTTGCAAACATATCTTTTGTGTTTACAAGACCGATTTCTTTGTAAGAAGTCATATATTTCTCCTCTTAAAATTGATTCTAAAATACTGAATATAATCTTATGTCGAAAATATCAGAAAATCAAGGTTTATATTATTTTTTTTAAGTTAAAATTTAATCAAAATTATTTGACAAAGAATCGTTATAGAAATATAATAAAAAAAGATTTTGTGTGATTTTCAACAAATTCTGCCGATAAAAAAAATATCGTTGAGTTTTTAAAACACACAACAAAATAAAAAGGAGTTTTGAATGAAAAAGGGCGTAGTAGTCTTTACTAGTTTTGCATTCATGCTTGCATTTACAGTTCCTGCAGTAGCTCAACCAAGCTCAAAGGCTGTAGAAACAAGAATTATCGACAATTTTGATAATGTTGGTTCACAGGATTATCAGGTGCCGGGCAAAACTGTCAACAGCACAGAAACACATAACTGGACATGGAATATCCAGGCTAGCCATTATACGGCAGAAGGCTTCCCAAAAATGGACTATTTTGACGGACAGCCAAATTCTCTCAAATTGTTCAATAAAGAAGGTGATCAGCCAAAGGTACTCGGCGTAAAAACTAGCTTCCTTCGCAAAGGCGAGAACTGGTTTGAAGTATATCCGGAAAACGACGGAAAACCTTATGAAATTCCATTTGTAGGAACAGTAACTCAGATTGATTTCTGGGTTTGGGGTGCTAACTACCTTTACTTCATTGATCTTTTGGTCCGTGATGCAGACGGTCGTGTTTACACTCTCCCGGCAGGCAACCTTGCATTTAACGGTTGGCGCAATGTAATTGTTTCTATTCCTTCATATATTCGTCAGCACTCACGCTTGCGCTCTGGTCCTACAACTATGACATTCGTAGGCTTCCGTGTCCGCACAGATCCAGATGAATATGTTGATGATTTCAATATCTTCTTCGACCAGCTCAAATTCTCTACAAACGCTTTGAGCAATGTTTTCGATGGATACGAACTCAAAAATGTTGATTTTGGTGATTCAAGTTCTTCAAACGGAAGTTCTAGTACTTCATCATCATCACAGGGAGATGCAAAATAATGAAAAAGTTTATTTCACTCGCTATAGCTCTTACACTTTCTGCAGCAGTTTTTGCTCAGGATAACAATCGTCAGAATGACAACGAAAGTCTTGCAACTCCAGACCCAACTGTAATCGGTAATGATTCTGCTCGTCAGGCTCTCCGCGAAATCTCAGTTGATCGTTACGAGCTCGAAGGAAGCTGGAATGCACATATCTCACCAGACAATGGTGTTATTAATGTTCGTCTTTTTGAGGGCAGCCCGTTGGCAAAAGAGCCTCTTAAAGGTGAAGAAGACGCAGAGGATTCACGGGTTCTCGGTGTAAAGGTTGAGTTCTTCCATCGTGGTGTAAACTCATTCTTTATCAAGGCGGCTCGTCCAATTCCAATCGAAGGAGTCACAAAGACAATCTCGATTTGGGCCGCAGGTCGAAATATGAATCACGAGATGTATGTTCTCGTACAAGACTATAATGGCAACAACTTTGAGCTTTACTTGGGCTCACTCGGCTTCTCAGGCTGGAAAAAAATGTCAGTTGCCGTTCCGCCAACTCCAGATGGAGAGCACGGAATTATCCAGTCTTCTGCATACAACGGAATTAAACCTGGACTTCGTATCGTAGGCTTCCGTGTAGATTGTAACCCAATGCTTGCTCGTGGTACATACTATTTGTATCTCGATGATCTTCGCGCTGTTACAGACCTTTACGATCTTGAGAACCGCGATGAAGATGATATGAATGATGACTGGTAGTCTTTAATATTGCATTGAATTTGCCCGCTACTTATAGCGGGCTTTTTATTTTTATAACTCTTTTTATTGAAACATACTTTAATTTGCGATATAATCATCTTTATGGTAGTAATTGCAGTAAGTTTAATACTTCTTGTTCTTATTGGTTTCCTCGGTGTATTTGTAATAAAATCTTTAGCGGCACCAAAAAAAATCGACACAATCAATAAACTTATAAAGCAGCAAAAATATGCGGCCGCCCAGAAAATGGCAAAATCCCTTATCGCTAAGGATCCCCGTGACTATCACGCTCATTACTATCTCGGAAAGGCTTATCTTGCTGACCGTAAAAACGAACTTGCCCTTATGGAATACAAGACTGTCGCGCAAAACGCACTTTTTGACGCTCGGTTGCCAGAGGCTGCATTCAGAAAGGAACTTTCAGGGCTTTATTTAAAATTTAATCAGCTTGATGACGCCCTGAAAGAATTTTTGCTTCTTACAAAACTTGAGCCTACAAATGCAGAGCATTTTTATCAGTGTGGGCGAATTGTTGAATTACAGAACAACGCTGAAAGTGCCCTGGGCTTTTATCAGAAGGCCATAAAATTTAACAAAAAGCATGTAAAGGCCTGGGCTGGTATGGGAATGATTTTATTCCGTGCGAAACAGTTTAACGAGGCTAAAAAGGCCATTGATTATGCATTAAGGCTGAGTCCTGAAACCTTCTCTACATACTACTATCTTGGAAAAATCCAAAAAGAAAATAAAGAATATTCTGCCGCGGTAAAATCCTTTGAAAAGGCCTGCCGTGACCCTGAATTTAAACAGCGCGCTTTGCTTGAACGGGGTTCTTGCTATATGATGGCAGGCGCAACCGATAATGCCCAGCTGGAATTTGACAAGGCCATAAAAGCGGGAAAAGATGAGCGGTCACAGGAAACGCTCTATGCACGATACTTTCTTGCTTCTTGCTATGAAAAAAATCGAAAAATCGACAAAGCGATTGAGCAATGGCAGATTATCTCTAAAATTAACAGAAATTTCCGTGATGTTCCTTCTAAACTCTCAGAATACAAGGATTTGCAGTCAAATGACAGCTTAAAAGAATTCCTGACTTGCTCCAATTCTGAATTTGTTGAAATCTGTAAGAAGGCGGCTTTGGCTGGCTTTAATATGGTTGCACAGACTTCCGAGGAAACAAAGTGGGGCTGTCAGATTATTGCTACGGAGCAAAAGAAGGATGACTGGATGAATGTCCGAAAGCAGATGTATCTCTTGAATTTCTACCGAATTACTGACCCTATCGAAGATTCTGAAATCAGACGCACGCTTGATTTTTCAAAATCTAAAAACTGTGCGAAGGCTTATGCCTGTACATCTTCTGAATTTACGACATCTGCAATCCGATTTGCCGAAAACCGTCCGATTGAGCTTGTCCCGAAGGAGCGGCTTGAACAGATTTTGGCTAAGGCAGGCGTTTAAGGCGGGACGGGAAAAAGCAAAATGAAAATTCTCTGCGTCTCTGACCAAATTGATCCGCTTGTCTACAGCACTCAGGCAAAAGAACGGTTTTCTGACATTGATTTAGTTCTCTGTGCAGGGGATTTACCATCTGATTACATCGATTTTATTGTTTCTACGCTCAATAAGCCGACATATTTTATTTTCGGGAATCATAATCTTACAGAATTCGGCTACTATCATAAGCAAAAAAAGCATACGGGAGCGCATCCGACTTTGCAGCGTGAAAATCCAATCTATGATATGAAAGGAAGCTTTGGTGGTGTGTATGCGGGATTTAAAATCTTAAAGGATAAAAGCTTGTCGCTTGAAGGGCAAAATGGCAAAAAAAGGCCTCTTCTGATAGGTGGAGTTTCTGGTTCCATCAGATATAATAACGGCTTAAATCAGTATACTGACAGGCAGATGTTTTTTAAGCTTTTGGCACTTGTTCCAAGTCTTTTTTGGAATAAAATTCGGTATGGCACTTTTCTGGATATTTTTTTGACGCACGCATCTCCCCGCCATATTCACGATAAGGAAGATCCCTGTCACAAGGGCTTTGAGTGCTTTAACTGGTTTATTAAAAAGTTTCAGCCGACATATCTGGTGCATGGTCACATTCATCTTTATGATATGAATACGCCAAGAAAAACAGAAGTCGGAAATACTACGGTTGTGAACGCATTTAGTCACACGATTTTGGAGTTAGATTATCGATTAAAGACCGGTAATGACAGGACGGAACAATGAGCGAGATTATGATGACTGCGGAAACAGACGAGGATTTCTCAAAGGCTAGGCACAAGGCGCTTTTTAACGAGGTTCAGCACTTTTTAAATCCTGATGAAGCGACTCTCATTTCTCTTTCTGACATAAAAAAGCTTTTAAAGCCTGATAATGAGGTTTACAAGGGAATGATGACGGTTCCTGTTAAATTGATTGTCGGAAGTGAGGCACGCTACCGTGACTTTGACAACCGTTTTTTTCCAAAAGCTATGCATTTAAAAGCCCGCTGGGAGCATATCGATATGGCACACATTCAGGATATTCCTTTGCCTCCCATTTCTCTTTATGAGCTGGGCGGGCTTTATTTTGTTCGAGACGGTAATCACCGTGTGTCTGTAGCCAAGGCTAAGGGTATTGAATTCATAGATGCGGAAGTCGTAAGCCTGCAGAGCGAAATCAAATTGAAGCCGACAGATAATCTGAAAAAAATGACGAAGCAAGTCATAAATTACGAAAAAAGGGTTTTTTATGGCGAGACGGGCTTTGGGGATGTGACGGATTTTTGGTCATTAGATTTTTCTGTACCAGGTCAGTATGATGTTATTTACAACCATATTCTGACTCATAAATATTACATCAATATGAACAAATCTGACGAAATAGGCTTGGATTTGGCGATGCAATCCTGGCTTTATTATGTCTATCTTCCCGTAATTAAGGTGATTGACAAATATAAGATTATGAAATATTTTCGACATCGAACGAAAAGTGATCTGTATGTCTGGATGATAAAATATTGGGACGAGCTGAAGCAGAAATTCGGGGAGGGAATGACTCTCGATGACATTGCGACTCCTTTTTTAAGAACCTTTGGTGAAAGCCCGTTAAAGCACCTGAAAAATAAAATAAAGGGGCTGATTTTTAAGCGAAAGCTCGAAAAATAAAAAGCTGGAGAAACAAAAAAAATGAAAAAAAATAAAAATACGTTTGTTTTTGCGGGTGGAGGCACTGGCGGACATATTTATCCGGGGCTTGCTGTTGCCGATGAGCTTCGTTCTATTGCCACGCAGAATAATGAAGAGATAAAAATTGTCTGGCTGGGAAATTCACTTGGAATGGACAAAGATTTAGTCGAAAAGTCAGGGAGCGTTGATGCCTTTGTCGGTCTTCCTAGCGGAAAGCTAAGAAGATATTTTTCCTTTAAAAATTTCACTGACTTCTTTAAGATTTTTGCGGGTTGTGTAAAAGCGTTTTTTACTCTTTTAAAGTTAAAGCCGGCAGTTCTTTTTTCTAAGGGAGGTTTTGTCAGCGTTCCTCCGTGTTTTGCTGCTAAAATTTTAGGAATTCCTGTTCTTACGCACGAATGTGATTTTACTCCGGGGCTTGCTACGAGACTGAATTCAAAATTTGCTTCTAAAATTCTTGTGAGTTATGAAGAGACTAAGGCTTATCTTCCTAAGGAAAAGCGGGAAAATGTGATTGTCACTGGAAATCCTGTGCGTCCTGTCTTTTACGGAACAAATCCTGAAAACGGAAAAAAATTCCTTTTTGAAAATCGAAGCGACTATGACGAAAATAAACCGGTTCTTCTGGTTTTGGGAGGAAGTCTTGGCGCGCATCAGATAAACTCTCTTATTGCCGGTAATCTTGACTGGCTTACAGAGCGATTTAATGTAGTTCATCAGTGCGGGGCGAAGGATGCCGATATAATGCCGAAAGAAAAAAAAGGCTATTTTTTGTATCCGTTCATTTATAAGGAAATGAGTGATGTTATTTCCTGTGCGGATGTCGTCTTAAGCCGTGCCGGTGCGAATTCAATCTGGGAGTGCAGCGTTCTTGGAAAGCCGATGATTCTGATTCCTCTTTGTGGAAGCGGGACCAGGGGGGATCAGGTTGACAATGCACATTATTTTGAGGAAAAGGGTGCCGCCAGCGTTTTGCTTGGAGAATATGCCGAAAGCGATTACTTAAAATCAAGCCTTGAGCGTATGCTGGACAAAGAAACTCGGGAAAAGGCAGCCTCTGCGTCATTATCTCTTTCTGAGGGAAAAAGACCTGCAAAGAAAATTGCAGAAATTGTCTGGAAGAGGGATTTTTAGACTATGGGCGAAAAGACAGGTGGAATAAAAAAATGACTTTTACATTCATAGATATCGTTTTTTTGATTATAATCATCTCTTTTGCTTTTATGGCGATGATTCACGGACTTATCAAGGAAATTTTGGGAAAGCTTGCTGTTATTGCCGGTATCGTTGCGGGCTTTTATTTTTGCGGACTTCTTGCTCCTCATATCGAAAAAATCATAAAAATTCCTGTCGTCGATATAGTGCTTGCTTTCTTATTGATTTTTATGACGGCCTTTTTGATTGTAAAAATCATTCAGATTATCCTGCAGAATATTTTCAGCGGAGAAATCTTAAAAAGCCTTGATAAGGTTCTGGGGGCTTTTTTTGGTGCCTTTGAAGGTATTCTTGTCGTCTCCTGCATTATCATTCTTCTTCGCGCTCAAATTTGGTTCGATTTGAATTCTCTTACAGATTCGAGTACTATCTACAAAATTTTAAGTCCGACTCTTGAATTCCCAATCTCTTATATCCGGGGGATGCTCTCTTAATGTTTGAAAATCTTCTTTATCAAAATGCTTCTTCTCTTCTAAAAGCTGATATTTTAAATAACCGTCTTCCCGGTGCAATTTTGCTTTCAGGTCCTGCCGCAAGCGGAAAGCTTACCTGCGCGCTTGAGATTGCAAGGATTCTTTCTTGTTCGGGCGTAAATCAATATAATCAGCGCGGGCACTGGCTTTGTGACTGTCCTTCCTGCAAGAGAAACAAGGAGCTTACGAATACGAATGTGCTTCTGGCAGGTCCTCGTGACTGCTCTCTGGAAATTCTGGCAGCCAAAAAGGCCTTCTTGCAGGCGGCCTTTGATAACTCAAGCTTTTTAGGAGCGGTTCGTTATCTTTTTATCCGCTCTGTCCGTAAGCTGACCTTGAGATTTTCACAGGTTTTGTGGGAGGGGGATGATAAACTTCCAAAATTTGCGCAGATTATAGCAAATATTGATGAGGAGCTGGAAAAGCTGAACCCGGAAAAAAGTCTTCCAGATACGGAAAAACTCGAAAAAATTTGCGATTCAATCATAAAGGATGCACAAAAGCTTGAAAGCTCTTTTATGTACGATTCTCTGCCTATAAACCAGATTCGTCGTGTTTCTGTCTGGGCACATTTAAAATCTGTTTCAGGAAAAAAAATCTTCATTATCGAAAATGCGGAGAGAATGCTGGAAAGCGTAAGGAACGCTCTTTTAAAGATTCTTGAAGAGCCTCCTGAAGATATGGTTTTTATTCTCACAACCTCAAATAGGGGGGCTGTTATGCCGACAATTCTTTCGAGGGTGCGAACCTATAACTTTGTCGAGCGAAGCTCTGTTCAACAGAAGGAAGTCGTTGAGCGGGTTTTTCATGCGCGGGGCGGGGAAGAGAATCTTTTGATAAACGATTATTTGCAGCTGTTTTTGCCGGTTAAGCCTTCAGAAATCAAAAAAGCCGCCTCTGATTATTTTAATTATCTTATGAATGGTCAGATTCCTCTTTCTGACACAATCGTAAAGGAATGCAGCGGATTTGAGCCTCGCTTTCTTTTAAAAATTTTCCTTGTCGGAGTCTTGGAGGCAGTGAGAGATGCTTCAAATTCACCTGCAAAAAATGAAATTTGCGCAAGGGCTGTTGAGATAACTCGTGAATGTTACAATTCCGTCACCGTATATAATATTTCTCCTGCCAGTGCGATTGAAAGGTTGTCTAGGGATTTATCAATGTTCAGAAGGGGGATAAAATGACGATTATTGCTTGTCAATGCAGACTTTCATCAACTCGATTGCCGGGGAAAGCTTTGAAAATTTTGGGCGGAAAGACTGTCCTCGACTGGACTCTTTCTGCTATGAAAAAGGTCAGGGTGGACGATTATTATGTTGCCACTGACGAAGCTTCATACGAAGAGCTTAAGCCGGTTTGTGAGCGAAACGGCTTTAAGATTTTTAAAGGACCTCTTGAAGATGTTTTGGCGCGGTATTGTAATCTTATTGAAGAGACTAAGGCAGATTTAGTTTTGCGTGCAACGGCTGACAATCCGTTTTTGTTTTATGAGGCAGCCCAGAGCCTTGTTGATGAGGCTGAAAATCGCTTAAAGAACGAGAATTTTGACTATATTACATATACGGGGCTTCCCCACGGGAGCGGAATTGAAATTTTTAAAGGTGAGTCTCTGTTAAAAGCCAGAGCCTTGACAAATCTTCCCTATGACCATGAGCATGTTGGACCTGCGCTCTATAATCATCCTGATAAATTTAAGGCGCTTTTTCTTCCCAGCCCTGAAAAGTGGAATTATCCGTCTCTTAGGACTACAATCGACACTGAGACAGATTTCTTGCGTGCTGAATCGATTGTGAGAATCGTTTCGGGCGAGAAGGTGAGTGAGAAAAAGCCTGTTAAAGAGCCCTATACCACAGAAGAAATTCTGACTGCCCTTGAAAGCCCTCTGCTTTATAAGCCTATTCTGTGCGTTCCGTGTGTTAAAAAAGGAAGGGGAACCGGGCATCTTCGGCGCTGTATTTCGATTGCGCTTGAAACCGGTGCGAATATTTACATTCCTGGTGATGCAGACCTTGAAGAAAAAGACGAGCTGATTGATGAGGCGAAAAAGAATGGCCTGAAGGATTCACAGCTTGTAAGTCGCCTTCCTGAAAAAAATGAATATGATTTAATCGTGACAGATGCATTCACGCTGGAGAGGGAGTTAGCTCTTTCGCTTTCAAAAGCCGCTCCACTCGTGGCAATTGACGAAGGCTCCCTGAACGCTGACCTCTGCGACTGTCTTTTGGACATTATCCCTTCTTATGGGCTTGAGAGGCCTAATAACATTTCGGATCCTTCTTTCATATCTCTTCCAGAAAAAAGAAGGACTGAAAAAAGACCTGAAAAGCTTGAAAATATAAAATCCGTTCTCGTGACTGTCGGAGGGGAAGACCCCGGTGATTTGGTTTTCCCGACATCGCTTGCTCTGGCTGAGCTGTTCTCTTCTTTAGAAAATAAAAAATCTCAGTCAGTAAAAATTACTGCTATTGTTCAGAATCCGGAAGAGACTGCCCTTCGGGTGACTAATGAAGAGCTTCTAAAAAAAATCAATTTTATTCGCCCGGTTCATAATTTAAAAGAAAAGCTTTTTGAGTATGACCTTGTTGTCACGCATTATGGCTTTACGGCCTTTGAGAGTCTTGCGGCCGGCTGTGGCGTTATCCTGCTTGGAACGACCAGCCTTCATGTAAATCTTGCTCAGAAATACGGCTTTGCCTGCCTTTCAAGTGCTCAAATAAATGCGGAAAATATTCTCTCAATCCTAAAAAATCTGGAGACTCTTTATCCTGATTCAATTTTTACGAGGGAAAAGAGTGAAAATAAGTCTCTTGGCCAATTCTTGAAACTTCTTGCAAACGGAAAAAGAGTCTCATGCCCAATTTGCCGTGATGAAAACGCCTCTTCTGAAAACCCCATTGTTGCACGGACAACGCTTCATACATTCCGCCGGTGCAGAAGTTGCGGTATGCTTTATATGAGCTGGACTCATGCGACTAGCAAGAATTACAATTCCTCTTATTTTTTTGAGGATTACAAAAAACAGTACGGAAAGACTTATCTTGACGATTTTGCTTCGATTAAAAAGCAGTGCGTCAGAAGAACGAGCATAGTCGATATGCTTTACCGTGGAAATCACAAGGAAGTTACTCCGTCTTGCTTGGATATAGGCTGCGCCTTCGGGCCGTACCTTGATGCCGCAAATGACGCCGGCTGGCAAGTTTTCGGAACTGACATCTCCAAAGAGGCCGTCGATTATGTTCAGAATACGCTTCATTATCCTGCGACTGTCGCCGCTTTCCCGAACTTTGACCCAGTGAGCGAGTTCGGTGTCAAGAATTTTGACTCTGTTACTATGTGGTATGTAATCGAGCATTTTCAGGATTTGGACGGCGTTTTAAAAGGTGTTTCCAAAATACTTAAAAAGGGCGGTGTCTTCGCTTTTTCAACTCCTTCGGCCAGCGGTGTTTCTGGAAGATTCAACACCCAGTCTTTCTTCCAAAATTCCCCGACTGACCATTTTACTCTCTGGGAGCCGGGAAGGGCGGCACAGATTCTTAAAAGATACGGATTTAGGGTCTGCAAGATTGTTTCGACAGGTCATCATCCTGAGAGATTTCCAAATCTTAAGGGACAGAAATCTACTAGCTTGAAATTTGCCCTCTATTCTGGTGCAAGTCACTTTTTTGGCCTTGGAGACACCTTTGAGGTTTACTGCAAAAAAGAAAGGGATATTTTTTGATTTTTTTGTGGATTGAAAATCAATTTAAAATATCAGAAAAATCCATAAACTAATCAAAATTTGAATTCCCTAATGTGCTAATATAGCCTTGCAAAAGATTTCAAAATGTTTTTGCAAGGGGTCTTTAATGAACTTCATCGGTTTATTGATTTTGGCAGCTCTTGCTGCCTTGGCTTATGCGGCTTTTAACTTTTTTAAGGTTAAAAAGCTGGAAGAAGGAACGGAACAGATGGCAAAAATCGCCTCTGCAATCCGTATTGGTGCCAACACATTCATCGAATATGAATACAAGGTGTTGGTTTGGGTCGTTCTTATCGTAGCGGTCATCGTATGGCTGGCTTTGGACTGGTATGTTGCCGTAGCCCTTTTGCTCGGCTCTTGTATGTCTGCATCCGCTGGCTTTATCGGCATGAAAATCGCGACTTATGCGAATGTCCGTGTCACAAACGAAGCCCGCAAGACAGAGAACATCGGTCAGACCTTAAAAGTCGCTTTCCGTGGCGGTTCTGTAATGGGCTTGTGCGTAGGCGGTTTCGCCCTTTTGGGTCTCGGAATCGTTTTCTGCGTATTCGGGCTGGGCTTAGGCTGGCTGGACTCTCTTGAAACGGCTAAATGCTGGCTCACAAAAATCGAAATCATTAAATTCCCTAATATCCTTTCTGGTTATGCTTTGGGTTGCTCAATGGTCGCTATGTTTAACCGTGTAGGCGGCGGAATCTACACAAAGGCCGCTGACATGGGTGCTGACCTGGTCGGAAAAACAGAGGCTCACATTCCTGAGGACGATCCGCGAAACCCGGCTACAATCGCCGACAATGTTGGCGACAATGTAGGTGATGTTGCAGGTCTCGGCTCAGATCTTCTTGAAAGCTATGTTGCTTCAATCGTCGCGGCAATTGCCCTGGCATACAACCTCATCGTAAAGGTCGGAGTTCCGTCTGACTCACTCAACGCCCTTTACACATTCCCGCTGGCATTCGCTGCCGCAGGTCTTTTGGCCTGTATCATCGGCGTGGCTTCACTTTTGGTTAAAAATCTCTCAAAGTCAAAGAAAGTTCACCAGCAGCTTAACGCGGCCACATGGATTGGTGCCGGAATCACTCTCGTCGCAGGCGTCATTCTCTCATACTTCCTTTTCAACAACAAGGGGCTTGATTTTGCTTCTCTCGGCTTTAAGGCCGGCTGGGCTTCTCCATTCATCGGCGGGGCAGTGGGTGTCGTGGCAGGTATCTTAATCGGTATCGTTGCGGAATATTACACATCTTCTGACTACAATCCTACAAAACGCCTTGCAGAGGCAAGCCGCGAGGGTTCTGCCCTTACAATCACTTCGGGACTGGCTTTGGGCATGAACTCTTGTATGCTTCCCTGTATCATTCTAGGGCTGGGAATCATCCTTGCTTACTATCTTGCAGGTCTTTACGGTGTCGCCATGAGCGCAATGGGTATGCTCTCATTCGTCTCGCTCACTGTTTCTGTAGATACTTACGGCCCGATTTCAGACAATGCCGGCGGTATCGCTGAGATGTCAAAACTTCCGGAGGGCGTCCGCGAAATCACCGACACCCTCGATGCTGTGGGAAACACAACTGCCGCAATCGGAAAGGGATTTGCAATCGGCTCTGGCGGTCTTGCAGCCCTCTCACTCATGCTCTCATACATGTATTCAATTCCTGGCGAAAAGCTCACAGGCGGAGTCCCTCAGCTCAACATCATGGAGCCGATGACTCTCGCTGGTGCAATCGTAGGCGGCGCAATCCCATTCTTGTTCTCTGGAATGCTCATTGATGCTGTTGCAAACGCAGCCCGAAAAATGGTTGAGGAAGTCCGCCGACAGTTCAAGGAAAAACCGGGAATCCTGGCCGGAACTGAAGACCCTGACTACAAGACCTGTATCGGAATCTCAACAAAAGGCTCAATCGGCCAGATGAAGGTTCCGGCCCTCATGGCAGTAGTCATTCCTGTCGTGTGCGGTCTTTTGTTCGGAGCAAACTTCGTCGGTGGTATTTTGATTGGCTCGACAATCTGTGCGATTATGATTGCTTTGTTCACGGGAAACTCAGGCGGTGCATGGGACAACGGCAAAAAATACATCGAGCAGGGCGGCCTTGAGGGAATCAAGAAAGGCGGAGAAGGCTATGACGCAGTTCACGATGCGGCTGTCGTCGGCGACACAGTTGGTGACCCGCTCAAAGACACTGTAGGCCCTTGTATGGACATCTTCATCAAGATTATGTCTACGGTCTCACTCGTTGCAGTTTCAGTTTTCGCTCACTACAACCTCTGGAGCGTTTTGTTCTAATGAATTATTAGACACAGATGTCCGCAGATGAACGCGGATTATGTGTTTTAACCACAGATTACACAGATGTCACAAATTTTTTTTATCTGTCATAAATGATTTCTAATCCTTAACTTATTGTATTTTATTGAAATATCAAATATTATAGAATGACTGATATTTTTATGAAAAAAAGTTTTGTTTTAACAACAGTTTTCTTTTTTATCTCTTTATTGCTTTTCTCCTGCAATGATTTTGAGAGTCTGAATTCCGATTCTGAAGAGTCATCTTCCCGTGCACTTTGTGTTACTGAAATAAACAGCGAAAATTCAACTTTTTCAGGCAAAATCGAAAATAAACAAGCAAAATTTGTGTTGATTCAAGCTCGTCTCGTAGAAGAAGAGCTTTATTCGGCAATAGAGGAAGTTGAAACTAAAAGCACTTCTTCAACAGTATGCGAATGGTCTTGTAATCTTTCTTTTCCTGAAATTTTAGGCTCAGAAACTCAGAATTTGGTTTATTTTAAATTTTCGGCCCTGGATGAGTCGAGAAAACTTATCGAAGGATCTGAAACTTTTATTTCTCTTTTTGTGGATGCTTCCGACTCGTCTGCTTCCCCATATCTTTATCAGCATTCTCAGATTTGGAAGATTATAAGGACTTCTTCGGAGACGGAATATTCTCTGCTTTCAAAGTCCGAGTTGGAGTCAAAAACTTTGGACTCTTCTGACTCTCTTGATGCTTTTCAAAATGATTCCTTCAATATTTCATCTGATTCCGGTATTCTCTCTTCACTTTTGCAAAAATATGGCCTTTCTGCAAAAATATTTGATGAAAATGGTGATGAGCTTTGCGACTGTCCTTATTCAGTTTCTGAAGACCAAAATCCTGTTTTTACCGTAGACGAAAAGCTCTTGGTTTGTGCAAATGAAAATCTTTCTTCAGAAAAACATTTGTTAAAAATCGTTTTTTATTATTTTCCGCTTCAAGGTGACTTAAATTCTGATTACGAGGCCGAGGAAAATGAAGCGAATTCTGCATGGTTCATCTGGTATCCAGAAGCGGATGAGCCTAGAATTCAAGCTCCATCTGTCGTAAGCGCTTCTGCAGATTTAGAAATCACTATTTCAGATGATGACTCTCTTGAAGAATCTTATTTTGCTCTCCTTTCAGAAGAGGAGGCTGCTTCCCTTGACGACGATGAAATAAAAGAAAATCCCAAGCTTCTTTTGTCAAAAGCTAAAATTTCCCAGAACATAAATTTTTCAGGCTCTAATGTTCGGCAAGCGTCCGTAAAATTAAGGACTCCGGGTAGTGAACAGCAAATGACCCTTTTAGCCCTTGTTTTTGACAAAGCCTCAGGTCACAATGCTTCCTTCAAAAAAATTAAAATCACAATCGTGGACGAAAACACGCCGGTAATTCAGATTGACTCTCCTGAAAATAATTCAATACCTGTTTTCTGTGAAAATGCGGTCGTTGAAATTTTTGGAACGACAATCGATAAGCTCGGCTGCTCATATCTTGAAGTCGCTTATATTCCGAATGATTTGGCAGAAAATGGAATTGAAAGCGCAAAAAAACTTCTCTCTTCTGTCAAAACCAAAGAAGAGCACGAGAACTTGCTTTTTAATCCTGCCATTGACGATGAAAGTTCTATCAAAATTTGGGGCGTTCCGCTGTCTGTTCCTGTAAAAGATTCTTCTTCCCAGTATTTAAAGCAAAATTTCAGTTTAAAAATCGATTACCTGTCAGATTTTTCCTATGAAAGCGCTGATGATTTAAAATCCTCTAAGCAATTTTTGTTCAAACTTACCAGGGAAGATTCGAATTTTTCTTATCTTGAATACAAGCTTCTTGAAGATACAGAGTTGCCTGAAATTTCTTTGCTTTCTCCGTCCGCTACAGGTGATGAGCTTATTGTACAGCCTTCAAGTGACTTATTGCTTTCTTTTTACGCAAAAAAATCAAATTATCTTTCAATGGACACGGCATCGTATGCAATTTACAGAATTCTTGGCGAAGAAGAGACATTAATTACTGATGATATTTCTGGATATTCAGAGGTCGGACTTAATCCTGAAAATTCCTGCTTTGAGACGACAATATCTAAAAAACTTCTTTCAAAAATGCTCGTAAATGGTGAGAGCATGGTCTATCGCCTTGTTGCAAAAGATTTGCTTGGAAACGAAAATTCAAAAATCCTGAATTTCTCGCTTTTAGGCCAGCCAATTTTAAAAACTGTTTCTGTTTCTCAGGATTCTACGCTAAAAACCGGAGATGAAATCATTTTTGAGGCGGAATTTTCTTCAGATGTAAAAATTCAAAAGGACTCTTATTTAAAATTTTATCTCCTTTCCTCTGATTTGGGCCTGAAAATAACAAAAAAAGCCAAATATATTTCTGGCTCTGAAAGCGATAGCTTAAAATTTTCGTATATCGTTCAGAATGGTGACATTGCTGACAGCATTTCCCTTGATAAATCAGCTCTTTTTTTATCTGATGACGGAAGTGAGGATGTTTTTCTTGAAGATGTCATTCTTTCGCATTTTTCTTTAAATCAAAGTTCTGATTTTTCTTGTGATTTTGCACTTGACGGAATTTCTCCTGAAATTGAAAGCCTTGAGTTGCTTTCGCCTTCTGACAAGAATTTTGTTGCTTCAGGGGACACTCTTTCTCTTTCCGTGACCTTCAGCGAGAAAATTTTTGTTGCTTCTGACGATAATGAAAAAAATATTCCGAGTTTCACTCTTTTTGTGAAAGAAGATGAAAAGTCAAGCGATTTTTCTTGCCTTTCAATTCCTCTGAAAGACAGAGGCGGAAAAAATTCAAAAACATTGGTTTTCTCAAAAAAAATCACAGAGCTTTCTGACGGCCGTCTTTCAGGCTTTCTTTTTTATGACTCAGAAAATTGCATTCAAAACTTTTCTTTAATTTCAGATGAAGCAGGTAACGATTTTTATCAAAATAGTGAAAAAACTGACGATTCTCTAGAATTTACTCTTTTGACAGATAAAAAAATTGATATATCCTCGCCGAAAATTGTTTCTATGACTCCGGATGGCGAGACTAAGGCAGGAAGCAATATCTTTAAAAATGGTAAAAAGATTGAGCTTGTTTTTGATGAGGCTGTTCAAAAGGGCTCTGGTAAAATAAAATTGCGTCAGACAAAGGGCTGGGCAATTCCGCCGGTTCTGACGAAAGGCGAATATGAGGCTATTTCCAGGAAAATTGGCTTTTTCTCAATGGATACCTTTGTGCTTCAGGACAAGAACGGTTCTCCCCTTGTTGACAGCGAAGCTATTTTTAAAGAAGGAACAAAAAAATATCCCAACGACACCTATCATGGAACAGGGCGGTATTCCGGACCTTACAGAAAATCTGTGCAATCGCTGGTCTTTTCAGAAGAGACTGGCTCATATATTCCCGATTTGACTGAAAAATATGTCCTTGATTTTGACATTGATATTTGGGAAACAGATGAAAAGCATTATTTCGGAAAGACTTTTTCAGGCTCTGACGAGGAAGATTATAAGGCCAGGGGCTTTGAATCTCAGAATAGCAAAATGAAGGTTGACTTACTTTCTGAAAAAAATGCGGTGCTGAGAACGGCAAACCAGATTCGCTCCCAGCTTGAGAGTGCTCATTATCACGAAAGGATTATTGAGCTTTCAGATTCTGAAAACTTAATAGAAATTGACGAAGAAAATCCCGCAAAGGTTACGCTGTATTTCCCTGCCGGACTGACAGGAAAATTTCCCCTTGAGGATGGCCGTGAATGGGAGCTTATTCTTGAGGACGGCACTTTTCTTGATATGTTGGGAAATCCCTTTGACCAAAATCTTGATTCAGAAAATAACGAAAATGTCATTCAGAATATAAATAAAAAAATGTCATTTTTCTCTGACAAGGTTGCAAAGCCTTATGTTCGACTTGACCGTTATAGCTATGGGCTTGGAATTTATCAAAGCGACAAAAACGGGAAAAAAGCCTCACAAATTGCGGGCGACAGCGGGGATTTAAAAGGAATTTGGCCTGACAGTGTTTCTCCGACAGGCTTTGTTCGCCTCAGAATCGACTGTGAGACTAGGGACGCGGTCATAAAATATCAAAAATCTCTTGATTCATTAAAAGCCCAGGAACTTAGTGAAGAATTTGATTACAAAGGTGTTTTTGCGGGTGGAAACGGAGATTATACTCGTGGAGGAACAATCCTTGTTTTTGCGACCGGAACAAAAGAGGGCTTTGAGGATTCTGAAAAAGAAATCGAGGGAATCTTCCAGACCGTCGTAAAATTCTGTGCACCGAAAAATGATCAGGGACTATATAACGCGAATCTTGGAGTCGGCTTGACTGATTTGTCAATTCGGGGAAAAAGAGAAAATCTTTCCGATGGCTATGATTCTGGAATTATTTTCCCACTAAAAGAGAATTTAAACGGCTCTCCATATTTAAGGCGAGTATACCGCGAAAACTCAAAAATCAAAAAAAGCCTTGACTATTATTGGATAAGCTACGAAATCCTGGAAAAGACAGCAATCTCAACCTATGCCTGGTCAACTTCAAAAGGCTATTATGACTTCATAGATTCCTGGACAACACTAAATCCTGGTGAAACTACGGAAGTTAGACTGGAGAATTAAAAAAAATCCATTATAAGCTCATATCGGTCCGGCCTTTTCTAACCATTTAGAGATTCCCTATTCTTTCTATTTTTTATATAATTTTTTTATGGAAAAGAAATTTTACACGCCGCGCGAGGTGACTGTCGGCGGTTTTCAGAATGTAGATAAAATTATTGTCGGGGGAAAAAATCCTGTCACGATTCAGACGATGTGGAAAGAGGGAATTGTCGGCGTTAAGGATAATCCCGAAAAACTTGAAGAAATCCGAAATAAAATTGCTTCGCTCAAAATGCTTGGCTGCGACATAATTCGTTTCGCTGTTCCCGACATGGAAAGCGCTGAAAGTTTCATCGAAATCTGTAAGGCGACCAGTATGCCGCTAGTCGCTGATATTCATTTCGACTATAGGCTTGCCTTAAAGTGCCTTGAAGGACCTGTCGCGGCTATCCGAATAAATCCGGGAAACATTGGCTCTCGGGAACGCGTTGAGGCTGTCGTAAATGGCTGTCGGGAGAAGGGAGTCGCAATCCGTATTGGCGTTAACTCTGGCTCTCTTCCACACGATTTGCGCGAAAAGGTCGAGAAGGGCTATATGAGCAGGGCTGTGGCATTGAGCGAGACTGCATCCCGTGAATGTGCTGTTTTTGACCAGCTTAATTTTGACCAGTTCCTTGTTTCCATGAAGGCTTCAAGCGTGTCTGAGACAATCGAAGCAAACGAGGATTTTGCCTCAAGATACGACATACCCCTTCATGTGGGAGTCACTGAAGCAGGACCGCTTATTACAGGAGTCGTAAAATCGACCCTTGCTTTCAGTCATCTTTTAAACGAAGGCATTGGCTCTACAATCCGGGTTTCCCTTTCTTCAAGTCCGGAAAATGAAGTCATCACGGGGCTTGAAATTTTGCGTGAATGTGGAAAAAGGAGCGGCGGAGTTACTTTGGTTAGCTGTCCCCGATGCGGCAGGCAGGGCTTTGATGTTCACTCATTTATGGACAGATGGCAGAATAAGCTTCTCTCCCTCAAAAAAAATATCACGGTTGCGGTTATGGGCTGCGTGGTAAACGGCCCCGGAGAGGGAAAGCACGCTGACATCGGAATAGCTGGCGCCGGCGGGAAGGCGATAATCTTTAAAAAAGGTGAAATTGTACGAACGATTGACGAAAAAGATGCCGATAATGTATTTGAAGAAATGTTGAATGAGCTTTAACCGGCATTTCTTAAAGGAAACTTTGTTTTTATGAAAAAAATAATTCTGCCACTTTTTTTGATTTTTGTTTCTTTTTCTCTTTTTTGCCAGATTGTGCCCAAAAAGCCTGAGACAGCAGAACTTTCATGGAGAATATTGCAGGACGCTCAGTTTGCCTTTGACAAGGGAAATTTTTCGAATGCAATGAATCTTGCGAATAAGGCAAAGGCAAATCGAGTCGCAGAGAGTGATTATGAGGTATATATTCTCGATGTCGCCCTTTCTCCCCTTGCGGTTCGCCGTGCGGGAGAGGATTTCGGAGCTGTGCTTAAGGTTTTAGAGGAAAGGGACCAGTCTGAGGCCATTTCCATAATAAAAAGATATTTGGAACTTTACGGTGAAAAGTTTTTTTCATATCAAGTTAGCGAAATGAAGGACTGGGTTGAAGCTAAAAGAGTCTATCCTGAGGCGGATTTTTTAATCGGTAAGATTTATCGTCTTGAAGGCGAGTACAAGACTGCTATAGATTTTTATGAGAAGGCTCGCTCAGAAAGCGAATATCTTGATATTCCCGACCAGCAATACGAAATCTTATATGAGATGGCAGATTTAATATGCCTTCAGAATAACTCTGAGGAGTACAAAAAGGCCCTGCTTTTGATTCTTGACAAGGACCCGAACTACAAGGATAAGGTCTTGCGTCGTGCGATGTTAAAAATCATCGACGCAAACAAGCCTTCAAATGTGGACAGATTCTTTGACTTGTTCAGGGTTTCATCTCCGAAAACGCTGAAGGCACTTTACAACATAAGCGTAATCTTTGAAGAGGAGGGGGAAAAGGAAAATTCTCTCTTTGCGTCGGCCCTTGGAACTGTTGAAGCCCTGAGTCATATTTTAGACTCAATTTCCGGACGGGATGCAAGTTTTGAGTTTACCAGCCTTTCTTCTTTCCTTAAAAAAATCTCTGAGTATGAAGATATATATGTTTGGTGCGAGCAAAATCATTTTTGGGACAATCTGATTGCTTTCTCAAAAAAAGTTTCGAACCGGGGAAATATTCTTTATGCAAACGCAATGCTCGAAGTTATTGCACAAAGCGCTCCAGACGAATACACGAGGGCTGCGGCAAAGGCGAGCATGCAATGATTTGTGTCTATACCTTTGATCTCGACGGAACTATCATAAATTCTGCATCAGATATTGCAAGCAGCGTAAACGAAGCTCTAAAAAAATTTGGATATTGGACTCTCGATGAAAAGCAAATC
Source organism: uncultured Treponema sp. (assembly GCA_937915735.1). Lineage (GTDB taxonomy): Bacteria > Spirochaetota > Spirochaetia > Treponematales > Treponemataceae > Treponema_D. The sequence goes on along the minus strand of CALGGS010000148.1, from coordinate 4,737 downwards.
CAGGCTTTTATAGGTGACGGAGCAAGAAAACTGATTTTGCGCTCATTAAACGCTTCCACAAAAAATCATTTCAGCTTAGAAAACGAATACAACAAAAGAAAACTCGACGAAGTCCTGAAAGCCTATATGGATTATTACGACTCAAATCCAGTCGTTAAGACCAAACTTTATGCGGGAATTAAAGAGCTTTTAAAGGTTTTGCGTCAAAAAAACAAAAAAATCGTGCTCCTGACTAATAAGCCTGAAAGCACGACAAGAATTATACTTAAAAAACTTCAGATTTTTGATTATTTTGACTTGATTATATGCCCTGAGACAACTGATGAAAAAGGAAATGCCCTTAATTTAAAGCCTTCTCCTGAGGGGCTGAATTTTGCGCTACGGGAGCTGAACAGAAAATTCCAGCAGGACTATACTTGCAAAAATTTCATAATGATTGGCGACAGTGCCGTTGACATTCAGGCGGGAAAGAATTTTGGCTGTAAGACTGTGGGTTGCCGTGGCGGAATGGGCGACAAAGAGAAAATGCTTTCGGAAAAACCAGACCTTTGTTTTTCGGTGGCGAGCGAAATCGAGAAATTCATCGATATTCTTTCTGAGGAAAATTCTGATTCCCTTGTAAAAGACTATGCGATGAAAAATGAAGTCCCGATTATGCAGGACGAGGGGAGTGATTTTATCTGCTCATACATAAAAAATCACGCCGTAAAAAAAATTCTTGAAATTGGGACTGCAATCGGCTATTCTTCGGTAAAATTTGCAGAAATTTCTCTAGAAATCAAGGTTACTACGATTGAGATTGACGAGGAGCGGTACAAGGCCGCGAAAAAAAATGTTGAGGATAAAAATCTTTCTGGCAGGATAAATCTGATTTTTGGTGATGCGCTTGTGACTGAGCTGAACGAGCAGTTTGACTTGATTTTTATAGATGCGGCAAAGGCTCAGTATCAGAAATTTTTTGAAAAGTACAAGAAAAACCTTTCTGAAAAAGGAGTCATAATCTGTGATAACCTGTCCTTTCACGGAATGGTTGAGGATTTGTCTCTTACTAACAACTACAGCACGAAGAAACTTGTCAAAAAAATCCGGAAATTCATTGAATTCTTAAAGACAAACGATGAATTTGAAACTGAATTCTTAAAAAAAGGCGACGGAATTTCTCTTTCTCGTTTTAAATCTACCCAAAAAATCTGATTTTTGATAAAATAAATTATGTCTAAAAGATTTCAGCAGTCAGATTTTTGGTGCGATTTTAAAGTGAATCATGGCTGGCAAAAAACAAGCTTTGACGGCGTAAATATTCTTTGCCGTTCATTTAAAAATATTTTTTCGATTGCCTATATTCCTCTTGCTCCCGAAAAAAATGAAAACGAGTCAGAAGAGTCTTATATCCTTCGGATCGGGGAATTTACGCAAAAAATAAAGGCCAGGCTTCCTAAAAATACGATTTGCCTTCGCTACGACCTGCCGCTGGATTTTTCGACGCCAGAAGAGCGGGATTCTTATGTCTTTCGGCTCAGGCAGCTTGCAAAAAAAACTAAGGTCAAAATCTTAAAAAATAAGGTTGACATTCAGCCGCCTGACTCTACATTTTTGGACTTGTCAAAATCTGAGGATGAGCTTTTGGCAGGAATGAAGAATAAATGGAGATACAATGTCCGCTATGCCGCAAAACATTCCGTCGAGGTGCGTGCCGTTACTGCTTCAAGTCAGAATTTTGAAAATGATTTGAATTCTTTTTACTCACTTTACAAAACTACGGCTTCAAGGGACGGAATTGGGCTTCATCCTCTTTCTTATTACAAGGATTTAATGATTCGCGGGGTCGAAAGTGAAAAATCTCAAGATTCAGATGGAAAAACAAAAATAACGCTTTATATTGCCAGTCACGAGGGCGAAGATTTGGCCGCTATAATAACACTTTTTAACGAGGCTGAGGCAATTTATCTTTACGGCTGCTCGGGGAACAATAAAAGGAATTTAATGCCGGCCTATCTTGTCCAGTGGACTGCGATAAAGGACGCAAAGGCTTATGGCTCAAAAATTTATGATTTTTATGGCATGCCTCCCACCGATGATGAAAATCATCCTATGCACGGTCTTTATCTTTTTAAAACAGGCTTTGGTGGCGCTCATGTTCACAGACCCGGAAGCTTTGACATTCCGCTAAGCCCGCTTTATTTCCTTTATAGCGTGGCCGAAAAAGCGAGAGCCTTTTATCACAAAAAAATCTTAAAAAAAATCAGGGGACGATAATGAATCTAGAAGCTTTCGTTTTGGGGTGCGGGGGAATGATGCCTCTTCCCTACAGACATTTGACATCTGTTTTGCTTCGGCGTGACGGGGATTTGTTTTTGTTTGACTGTGGCGAGGGAACTCAGGTTTCTTTAAAACGGCTCAACCTCAAATGGAAAAAAATCGACGCAATTTTTATTTCTCATACCCACGCAGACCATGTAACGGGACTTCCCGGCATTCTTATGCTTTCATCGCAAGTTGACAGGACTGAGCCGCTTTACATTTACGGTCCCCCAAAGGTAAAGGAATATGTTGAGACTAGCAGGCAAGTGCTCGATATGTACATAAATTATCCTATTATCATAAAGGAAATCACGGCTCCGTGTGTCGTTCACGAAGGAAAGGATTTTTACATCAGGGCATTTCCTCTTTCTCATACAAAAACCTGTGTCGGCTACACGCTTGAAGAGCTCGACCGTCCAGGTGAATTTAATCCTGATAAGGCAAGGGCTCTTGGGCTTCCGGCAGGACCTCTTTGGGGAAAATTGCAGAGGGGCGAAAATGTCACGAACAGCGACGGAAAACTTATTCAGCCAGGCGATGTAATGGGTGAAAAAAGAAGTGGCCGAAAATTTTCTTTTGTGACCGACACCCAGTATCTGCCCAGCATTGCCGATGAAGTTAAGGGCAGTGACCTTTTGATTTGCGAGGGAATGTTCGCCGATGACTGCGAGGATCAGGCAAAAGAAAAAAAACACATGACTGCCCGCCAGGCCGCAACTGTGGCAAAAGATTCAGCTTCCAGCCGGATGGCAATGATTCATTATTCTCCAAGATATACGGACAGGGATTTGGAGCTTCTTTTAAAACAGGCGCAGGAAGTTTATCCGAAAGCGGAGCTTACTCACGATAGAATGATTTTTGACATTCCGTATGTAGATTAAAATAGATGATTGAACTTGTTGACTTTTCAAAATCTTATTCCTCAAAAAACGATTTCGCGGTCAAAAATATAAATATGATTTGTAAAGACGGTGAAATCACAGGGCTTTTGGGACTTAACGGGGCCGGAAAAACTACGATTTTAAAGGCAATTTGTGGAAGACACATAGCGACAGGCGGAAAAGTCCTGATTGACGGCATTGACGCAAGCGAAAATCTTGAAAAAGCACGAAATATAACCGGCTTTGTAGAGGAAGAGCCGGCCTTGCCTGGTGAGTACACTGTTTGCGAATATCTTAAGATGACGGCAGGCTTGCACGGATTTGATTTTGAAGGAACAGGGCTGAAGGAGCCGGATATTTCTGATATTATCGGCAAGAAAATTAAGACGCTTTCAAAGGGGCAAAGGCAGAGGGTAAATTTTGCAAAAAGCTTGGTTTATAACCCAAAGGTTTTGGTTTTTGATGAGCCTGCCTCAGGCCTTGATCCGGCTCAAATCATAAAAATGCGCTCCCTTGTAAAAGCGCTGAAAGTCGGCCGCACGATTTTGCTTTCAACTCATTTAATGCAGGAGGCTGAGGCCTTGTGTGACAAGGTTTATATCCTTCACGGGGGAAAAATCGTTTCTTCTGGCTCTATCGGGCAAATTTTAAGCGAGACAAAGACTCAGACTCTTGAGGATGCTTTTTTTTATCTCACGAAAACTCTTGGAGAAGAGAAATAAATGCCCTTTTTTACTGCGAATGTTCCAAAAGATTTTAACTTATCTCTTCGTCTCGACAAATATATCGCTTCCTTACCCGCTGAGAACTTTGACGGGACTAATATGAACCGCTCAAAGCTGAAAAGTGGGCTTAGTGAAATCTTAGTGAATGGAAAAAGGGCTAAAGTTGCCACGAAAATAAAGGCAGGGGACGAAATATTCATTCAGTGGGAAGAAAATATTCCTGAAAACATTGAGCCGGAAAATATAGAACTTAAAATCATTTATGAGGATGAAAATGTTTGCGTCGTGGACAAAAAACAGGGAATGGTGACTCATCCGGCGGCAGGAAACTGGAACGGAACGCTCGTGAACGCTCTTTTGTATCACTGGGGGCGAGAGGCGATTCACCAGGACGCGAATGAGACTGTAAGTGCTGAAATTTTGGCAAAAAGAAGACCCGGTATCATTCACAGGCTCGACAAGGACACTTCAGGTGTTATAATAACTGCGAAAAACCGAAAATCTGAAGAATTTTTACACGAAGAATTTTTACATCACTCAAGAATTACGAAGGAATACATCGCAATCTGCTGTGGCAGGCCCAAAATCCTTGAAGGAAAGCTCGAAACTCAGATAATAAGAGACCCGAAGGACAGAAAAAGGTTTAAGGCTGTTGTCGGTACAGAAGAGGGGAAAAAAGCCGTCACGATTTACAAATGCTTTGCGACTTATGGTCCCTTCTCGCTTATGAGAATCAGAATAAAAACCGGACGAACTCACCAAATCAGGGTTCACATGAAATTTTTGGGATGCCCGATTATGGGAGACCCGATTTACGGAAATTTTTTAAA
>CALGGS010000147.1 GCA_937915735.1 uncultured Treponema sp. | reverse complement strand
TGCTTCCATGCAAGTGTTCAATTTAATGTTTGGCAAATTCAAAAAGTCGAAATTATGGCTAAAAAAGAAATATCGTTAGTTCATTTTTGAGAAAATATAAAATCGAATATCAAAAATTCAATCTAACGGAAGTGAGTTTAAAGAGTTTTTAACTACCCCTTTTAAAAATCCGCACTATCGCTAGTGAGCAAAAGTTTTCCACAATTTTCTAACAAACTGTTGAAAACTAATATAGAATTGTGTTTCATATGAAACATAATTTATTTTGTTTTTCCACAAAGTGTTCACAATTTGTTGAAAAATAAAAGTATTAAACATGGTTAATATATCAAGAGTTTCACATGGAACAATAATACAAGAAGTTTTCCACAAATTGTTTAAAACCTGTTGATAAGTTATGTAAATTTTTGTTTCCCGTGAAACAAAATACATCAGAACAAAAGTTGAAATTTACAAAACTAGTATCATTACCAATATAAAGATTATTGTATTACACCAGAAACAGACTTTTTTTTCAAAACAATAAGTTTTATTTTGAAAACACAAAACTGTGCCAATTAAAAAATTTCTAAAAAAAACAATTTATTTTCATAATCAGTTTGAAAAAAAAGTTTCATGTGAAACAATTCTTTATAAAAGATTTGCGTTAAAAGTCTTCAGAAACTTTGAAAAATAGCAAAAAATAAGATTAATGTCATTATCAGGCAAGGGCGACAAGTAATGCCCCTGAGCACGGCAATGACATACTTTTTGCAAAAACCCGACCCCATAAATGTTTCCCGTGAAACATTGGTTTTTAATTAATTTATGAATTCAAATGAAATAGAAAAGTTTCACATAAAACAAATTTCTATAATCAATGACAATATAAAGTTAAAAATTTTATTAGCTCAATTATAGTAAAAGAAAAATAATAAGAACAAAACATTGAAAATAATTAGAACTTCTACCCATAAATGTTTCCCGTGAAACAGAGACTTATAATTAGTGACATAAAATTGTGAAATAAACTTCTTGGTGAGTTTTCCACAGAATGTAAACAAATTGTGGATAAGTTATGTTTCACATAAAACATTTTTAAATAAAAAAAAACCTGGGAAGAAATCTTCCCAGGTCGCCTGATGGTTATAATCAGTCACAGAATATGAACGAAAAGGAGGGTGACTGATTCACTACCAAAAATCCCCAAAAACAGTATATATTACAAACGAACTTTTGTCAGCATAAAAAATAAAATTTTTAGAAAAAAATTACTCATAAAAATCATAAAGTTTTTATATACGAACATTAGTTTATTTTTTTTAAATCAAAAAAAATTATTCTTATGAACTTTACTCTATAATATTTTGCTGAAAGAGATACTGTCTAATTACTCATCATACACAAAAGTGATTTCCGCGGTTTTTACCTTTTATCCATAGAAAAAAATAAAATTTTATTCTAAAATATATTTTATATGGCAGAGCAGAATTATAAAGATTTTTTTGAAGAAGCAATGAACCAAATTCGAGAAGAACTAAAATCTTCTGGAAAGGAAAATGAATTCATTTTGAATTTTAATATTTCTTACATTGAAGACACAATTTCTGAAATAAAAGTAAATGTAGCTTCAAAGTTTATGTGGGACAGAATGATTCAAAAAGGAAACATTTCAAAAATCGAATCTAAAATAAATGAGCTTACAGGACAAATCATAACTCTTTCACCGGTTATTAATTTAAAGCCTACAGAAGTAAGTTCGTCCGTTTCATCTTCTCCAGAATCTGAAAAACCTGTTTTAAAATCAGAAAATTCTGAAAATCAGTCATCTGATATTTTTTTAAATTCTTCTTCACAGAATCAGTTTAATTCTCATCCCCAGCTTATTGAAGATTATACATTTGAAAATTTCGTTCCAGGCGATAACTCACAATATGCCTACTCTGCTTGTCTTGCCGCAGCAAAATCGCCAGGTCATAAAAATTACAACCCAATTCTTCTTTATGGACCTTCTGGAGTAGGAAAAACTCACCTTATGGTTTCTATAGGAAATTACATTTACTCAAAAAATCCATCCACAAAAATTTCTTATATTACGACAGAATCTTTGATGAATGAATTTACCGCCGCCCTCAGGCAGCACACTACAGAAAAATTCACAAAAAAATATCGAAAACTAGATGTTCTTCTTCTTGATGATATTCAGTTCCTCGAAAAATCTGAAAAACTTCAAGATGAATTATTCTATACATTTGACGAGATATATAATAGAAAGGGACAGATTGTTTTTACAAGTGACCGCCCTGTAAGTGAAATAAAGGGAATAGTCGAAAGGCTTAGAACTCGATTCGCGCGAGGACAAAATATTGACCTTAAAATTCCTGACTACGAAACACGACTCGCTATCATCGATAAAAAGCTTGAGATTCAAGGCAAATCAATAAGTCAGGAAGTAAAAGAATTTATTGCAAAAAGTTTTCAGTCAAATGTCCGTGAAATTGAAGGCGCCCTTGGAACTATGATTTCATACGCTGAGCTGATGAATAAAGAGCTTACTTTAGACATCGCTATGGAGCAACTTGGTTCTTCAATAAATTCTTCTGGACTTTCTATAATTACTTTGGAAACAATTCAGAAGGTTGTCAGTGATTTTTACAATATTTCCATTGACGATTTAAAAAGCTCTTCTCGTAAAAAAACTGTAGCTGTTCCAAGACACATAGCAATTTATCTTAGCCGCGTGCTGACTGAATATTCTTTAAGCGAAATTGGAGAAGAATTTGGAGGACGCGATCATTCTACAGTTTTATCATCTTATGACAATATCGATAAGCGCATAAAAACTGGAGATATGGCTATTTCAGATATTATAAACGCATTAACTAAACAAATAAAAAATTCTATCTAAAAAATTAAAATTGTTAAAGCTATGAATAAAATCTGTTAAGAGCCTGTGGAAAACTTTTAAATGTGTGGAAAAGTGGAAAAGTAGTTGAAAACTGAAATGCACTTTTTAACTCACTATTTCTTTACAAAAAAAGAACTTAACTAAGTTTTTAACAAATTCACAGCCCTTATTATTATTATTATTAAATTTAAAAATTTAAAATAATAAAATAGCGGAAAAATTCTAAAAACAAAGAGAATTCTCTTTAAAAAGAAAGATAAATTCTCTATAATAGAAGTAATCAAAAAAATAGGAATTTTTAGGAGAAATTATGAAATTTACATTTGATAGAAACGCAATGATTAATGAAATTTCTATTGCACAAGAAATTATTTCTACAAAAAATGCCTTATCAGTGCTTTCAAATGTTCTTCTAATAGCCGAAGACAATTCTTTGACAATTAAAGCTACAGATATAAAAGTAAATTTCCAAACAAAAATTCCTGTTGAAATCGAAGAAGAAGGTTCTACGACTGTTCTTAGCGACAAGTTAATGAGTATTCTTTCTGCCTTACCAGAAGGCGAAATAGAATTTTTCTTACAAGAAAGAGATAACCTTGTTTCTGCAGTCATTCGTCATACAACTAAAAAAATCAAATATCAGCTTAACTGTACATCTCAGGATAAATTCCCAGAAATTGCCATTGCCGAAAAAGTTTCATTCTTTGAGGTTCCTGCCAAAGAACTTAAATCAATGATTACGCAGACAAGCTTTGCCGTAAGTGATGATGAAACTCGTATCTTTATGATGGGAGTTTATTTTGAAAAAAAAGAAGACAAGCTTGCTCTTGTTGCTACTGATAGCCGTAGATTGGCTTATGCGGAAAAAAATCTTTTAGCAGGTGTTCCGGACTTTCCTGCGGCGATTGTTCCTCCAAAAATTCTTAATATTGTTGCTAAGCATGCTTCTGATGAGGGGCAGATTTCTGTAGCAATCGTCGACAAAATGATTTTCTTTAAATTTTCAAATTATGAATTTTCTGGAACTTTGTTTGATGGTCAGTACCCAAACTATATGAGGGTAATTCCTGCTAATCAAACGAATACTTTTATCGTTCAGAAGTCTGAATTTGTTGAAGCCTTAAAACGAATTTCAATTATGCTCGATAAGACTCTCAGAATTATTCTTACATTAACTCCTGGAGTTCTTACAATAACTTCAAAATCAAGTGAATTGGGTGATGCAAAAGAAGAAATTCCATGCGAGTATGCAGGCGAAGAAATTTCGATTGCAATGAATTATAAGCACATTGATATGCCTCTTAAGGTTATGAATTCAGAAAGAATAGCTTTTGAATTCAGTGATGTAATGCGTGCTGTTACTCTTCGTCCAGAGCCTGCATCTGATTACTTCCATATTCTTATGCCAATGAGCTCGGAGTAGCTTGTAACTGAAAATGAATTCATAAGTTTTACAGAATATGAAGTCATTCTCTCAGAAATTTTTATCTCTTATTTTTGTTTTTTTCTCTTTTAGATTTTTGTTTGCGTCTTCGGTCTCAGATGAAATTCTTTTAAAAGTAAAGGAAGCTGGAGAGCTTCAAAATGTTTTTTTAAATGACCAAAAAGTAGAGCTTTCACTTCTTCCAAATTCAGAGCTTTCGAAGCTTGCAGTAAGTCATTGGGATAATTCAGAAAATCCTCGTCTTACTACTGAAAAGCTTTTTTATCTTAAAAAATCGTCTTTGAACGATAATATTTCAGATTTAAATATTGAAAAGGTCTCAAAAATTATCCGTTCAATTTCAACGATGAAAGGAACTGAATATTATTCGAATCGTCACAAAAAATGGGAGACTCTTTATCATGACGCTTATCTTATAAAATCTCCGGATGAAAAAAATAAGGTTTCTGATGATACTGAAGGCAGTGCGGATGGGAAAATTCTTTATTGTATGCAGGATGATAACTCGTTTGGAAAATGTTATTATTCACTAAATTATAAAGAGAGAAAAAATGAAGTGAGCGTTTGTTTTGATAATTTTGAACCTCTAAAATTTGGTTTTATTACGGCCGCAAAAGCTCATAATGTAAAAATAAATCTTGTTGTTGTTGATGAAGGTGATTATTTTCTTGTTTATTTGATAGTTCAGGCGTATTATCCCCGAATTTCTGTTCTTGAAGACAAAATGATAGATTCTTTTAATGCGCGTGTGGATTCAATTTATAAATGGTTTGTTGTTCAAATGGGAAGGTGATATTCTTTCAGTCATAGATGAAGAATGAAGAGAAAAATTTGCCGTGTCTAAGTGATAACGATTGTTCTTGACACGGCATGATAGTTTATTTTTCTGCCTTCCAAAGACCGTGTTTGTTACAATATTCGTAGGCTGCCAGAAGATTTTCGTCAGAAAGAGTGAATGTTGCTTTAGGTTCTTCTTTTGGTTTTAAATACTTTCGCTGGATTCCTTTGTCGGTTTCGATTTCAATCCACTGGATGTAATGGTCTTCTTCCATCGGGTGAACGGAAGAACCGACTTTTACGACAACCTGATTTCCGTTTTGTTCAATTACAGGAACATGCTTTTCACTTGCTCCGTCAGTAGTGTTTGCTTTCAGCTCAAGCATTTCTTCGCCACAGCAGACAACTACAGGACAACCAGGATTTACAAGTTCCAGGATTTTACCACATTTTTTGCATTTGAAAAATTTTATCATTTAATACCTCACTGAAAGTTTTTTATTTTTACTCTTTTTCTTGAACTACGCTGTCAAATCCTACGACATAGTCCGGGGCGTCGATGTTGATGACTCTGGTTCCGCTTGCGCCTCGGCCCTGCTTTGAAACATCGCTGGCTTTTATGCGGAGAGTTTTTCCCTGACCTGTCATACAGATTAGCTCTGCGTCTTCGGCTACGGCAATTGCCCCGATGATTTCGCCTTTGCCGTCTGTGTTGCCGAATATTCTCTGTCCGCCGGTTCCTCGTCCGTGCTGACCGAATTCTTCAAAGTCAACTCTCTTTCCGATTCCTTTTTCGGTGATTACGAGAGCATCTTTTCCTTCTTCGACAGTGATTGCGGATGCAAGTTCGTCTCCCTGTGAAAGTCGGATTCCTGTAACGCCAGAACTTGCCCTACCCATCGGTCGTACATCTTCTTCGTTTATGCGGAGAGCCTGACCACGACGAGTTACGAGCATAACTTCCTTATTACCAGTCGTTAGTATTGATGATACGAGCTTGTCGCCATCCTTTAGCTTGATTGCTATTACGCCACGAGTTTTTGCGTTTGCGAATTCTGTAATCTGGCACTTTTTGACGATGCCGTTCTCAGTCGCCATGAAGATGTAATAATCGTCTGAAAATTCCTTCATAGTGACGATTGTAGTGATTTCTTCGTCTGCTGAAACCTGCAAAAGTGACTTTATGCTTGAGCCTCGGCTACTTCTTGAAGATTCGGGAATTTCGTGGACTTTTATCCAGTACGCTTTTCCTTCGTTCGTAAAGAAATTGATGTAAGATTTTGTGGTTGCAGTGAAAATTTGGTTGATGTAGTCGTCTTCGATAAGGTTGGCGCTCAAGCTGCCTTTTCCTCCCCTACTCTGTGCTTTGTAGAGCGTGAGAGGAACCCGCTTGATGTAGCCCATCTTTGAAATCATAACGACGACTTCTTCTTCTTTTATCATATCCTCGGTATTGATTTCTTCGACTTCATCAGCAACGATGTCTGTTTTTCGGTCATCTCCATATTTTTCAGAAAGCTCGTTCATATCATCTTTGATAATGGCTAAGATTTTTTCGTGGTGAGCAAGAAGATCTTCCAAATGGTCAATCAATGCCTGCAATTCACGGATTTCTTTTTGCAAATCCTCAATCTGCAAGTGAGTGAGGCGTTTGAGCTGCATATCAACGATAGCCTGAGCCTGTTCGTCATCAAAATTAAATCTTTCTTCCAAGCGGAGCTTTGCCTGCTCGGTGGTTTCGCTTCCGCGGATGATTTTGATTACTTCGTCGATGTTGTTGATTGCCGTAATCAAAGCCTGCAAAATATGCATACGGTGCTTTGCGACTTTCAAATCATAAATTGTTCGGCGTGTGATAACTTCGTCACGGTGCTTTACAAACTGTTCGATGAGCTGTTTGAGAGTAAGAACCTGGGGCTTTAAGTAGACCTGTGGAAGAGTGAGCATTCCTGGTTCATCGTAGCGTGGCTCACTACCCTCTTTTTCTTGTGGAACGAGAGCCAAATTGATTACACCGAAATTCGCCTGAAGCTCGGTTTTTGAGAAAAGCTGGTTCAAGACGATTTTTGTTATTGCGTTCTTTTTAAGCTCGACTACAAGGCGCATACCAACTCGGTCAGAGGTTTCGTCGTTTGCATCGGCGATACCTTCGATAATTTTATCATCCTTGAGCTGGTTGATTTTTTTGATGATATTTGTAGTGTTTACACCATACGGAACTTCAGTAAAGACGATTTTTTCGTGTCCGCGTTTGTCAGTCTCAATCGTGAATTTTGAGCGGATTGTGATTTTTCCTCGTCCAGTTCGGTAGGCTTTTTTAATTCCGTCTCGGCCGTAAATTGTGCCTCCAGTCGGAAAATCCGGACCTTTTATATATTTCATTAAATCGTCGATAGAAATTTCCGGATTGTCGATGTAAGCACAGATTGCAGATGCTACTTCACGAAGGTTGTGAGTCGGCATATTCGTTGCCATACCAACGGCAATGCCAGTAGTGCCGTTACAAAGCAGGAAAGGAAATTTTGCTGGAAGAACTGCCGGCTCTTTTGTCGTGTCATCGAAGTTTGACACCATATCGACAGTATTTTTGTTGATGTCGCTGACCATCTCTTCGGTGATTTTTGACATCTTAGCCTCGGTGTATCGGTAAGCAGCAGCCGGGTCGCCAGCAATCGTACCGAAGTTTCCTTGCGGAGTTACAGTCGTGTAGCGCTGGGCAAAATCTTGACCAAGACGAACCAATGCGTCATAAACAGAAGCATCACCATGAGGATGATAGTGACCCAAAACTTCACCAACGATAGTAGCACATTTTTTAGTTTTTCCGCCACTCGCCAAATGGAGAGTGTCCATAGCGTACATAATTCGGCGGTGAACAGGCTTTAAACCGTCTCGTACATCAGGCAAAGCACGCTGAACGATAACAGACATTGAGTAGTCAATATAAGCCTGCTTAACTTCATCTTCAATCGGAATCTTAATGACAGTTCCGCCCTCTGGGGTTTTCTCTTCTTGTAACATTTTGTTTTCCTAAAATTTTATCTCTTTAATTATACCAAATTGTGAAAAAAAAATCTTCTTTATTGAAGAAAAATTTGAGGTATGTACTTTAATACGGCAATTACTTACCTTGTGAAAATTGAAACACCAAGTGGTGGAAGAAGATTTATTTTAGTGAATTTTCTAAGTCTGTTTAGAAAACTTTTTATTTTTGAAAGTTTTCAAAGTGTATTTTGAAAACTCTTGATTTTTAAAAGTTTTCAAAGTATACTTAGATAAAATGACGAGCCGAAGCGATTATTTTGAGCAGGTTTATGCTTTCAAAGACAAGCAGATTATCAAAGTTCTCACAGGATTAAGACGGTGCGGAAAGTCCTTCTTGATGGAGCAAATCATCGGGGAGTTGAAAACAAATGGAATCTCCGAAA
>CALGGS010000146.1 GCA_937915735.1 uncultured Treponema sp. | reverse complement strand
CAGATGTATTAAGCGTTTTCGTTTGTCAGATATAAATGCGTTTGAAGAGATAAAATACTTCCCTTACTCCAATATTCGCTTGCAGCTTCATTTTGAACGCTATCCAGAATGGAAAGATTATCTGATAAACAAAAGAGAGATGTTCGAGCTTGTAGACGGAGACAAGCATATAGCATTGATAATCGGAAATGAATGTTATGATGACAACGGAGTATACGGATTCCATATCGACAAACTTGAAATAAACAAACCGTACAGAGGGAAAGGCTACGCACAGAAGCTGATAAATTACATTGTCGGTTTATACAACCCTCACTTTTTGTTTCTGTATGCACGGAGCTATAAGCTGATGTACAGGTATTATCTGAAAAATGGATTCTACAGGATTGGTTGGAGAAAAGTCAGAAAGGACTTGTAAATGTTTCATACCAACTGATTTTATGATATACTGAAATAGGAGCAGCCGAAAGACAGATTTAGGAATAACAGCATCTAATGCGACATATCTCAGATTCTTCCCGAAATGGCAGAAATGCCGTGACGCAATAGCAGGAGAGGACAAAATCAAGGCAAGGGGGATTGCCTATCTCCCAAGACCAAGCGGAATGGACGACAAGGATTATGCCGATTACAAGGTAAGGGCTCAGTTTTTCAACGCAGTTGGACGCACTCTTGACGGCCTTGCAGGTATGCTCAGCAGAAAGCCCTGCATCGTGAAGGTTCCAGATGGCATGGAAAAATACCTTGATAATGTTGACGGCAAGGGGCATACAATCCAGCAGTTCGTTGACATGGTTTGCAAGGACACGCTCATTACAGGCTGGGGCGGTCTGCTTGTTGATATGCCTCAGTCGGACGACACAGTAAGTCAGGCTGATTTTGAGAGTAAAGGGCTGTATGCCTATATGACATATTACAAGGCTGAGGCAATCACAAAATACAGATGGCAGACGAAAGGACGATTCAACCCTCTGAAATATGTCATTCTGAAAGAGCCTACGGAAGTTGAACTTACAGGAACATTCAACACAGAAATCCGTGATTACTGGCGTGTGTTGCAGATTGACGAGAACGGCAACTATAAGCAGACCCTCTACAACGACAAGCTGGAGCCTGTTTTCGAGACTAACCCGAAATGGAAACATGGAACTTTCAAGGAGCTTCTTTTTTCTTTCACATCCGCAAACACTGAGCCGGAAGAGCCATTATTGTCCGACCTTGTGAATGTAAATCTTTCCCACTACCGGAAATCCGCTGACTACGAGAACGGACTCCATTGGACTGGAGTAGCCACGCCGTATGAGAGAGGCTGGCTCCCGGAGACACAATATGATGAGAACGGAAACGAGGTTGCGCAGAATCCTATGAAACTCGGAGGAACACAGTTCCTTTACTTTCCGCCAGGAACAGAGCAGGTCGGTTACCTTGAGTTCAGCGGAAACGGTCTCGGACAGATTTCACAGGCCATGCAGACTGATGAGGAGAGAATGGCAATCCTCGGAGCAAGAATCATCGCACAGCAGAAAAAAGGAGTTGAGGCTGCTGAGACGGCAAAGATTCATAACGCAGCCGAAAACTCAGTGCTTGCCTCGTTCGCAAACAATATGTCTATGATTTTCAGCAAGGCATTAAGAACCTATCTCATGCTGACTACAGGGCAGGAGATACCGCAGGAGGAGGTAAGCGTAAAAATCAACACAGACTATGATGTGTCAACTATGTCACCGTCAGAGCTTACGGCACTCGTGGCATTGTGGCAGAGCGGAGGAATCGCCAAGTCTGACCTGTTCCGTAATCTCAAAGAAGGAGAGATACTCGATGCTGACAGAAATCTTGACGAGATGAACGCAGAGATTGACGAGGAGCAGAAGAGCAAAATGGCAATGCAGATGCCGCAATGGATTGAATGATAAGATACACTGACTGTCAGAAATGGCAGTCTTATTTTTTTTGTATAAGTGTATACAAAATCATACATATTGATACTGTTTTACAGAAGGAATAACAGAAAATTGCACCATATCTCGACATACACGAAAGTTAATAAAGCACTTAATATAAAATCATCAACTTGTTGCAAATCGGCGTTCTAAACGAATCCTCACGTCTCAGAACAAGCTAAACAGTGTAAAAAAAAAGTTCGTATGTACGAAGTATTTGACAATTCGCATATTATGTTTTATTCTGTAGCAGAAATGAAACTGCCAAAGGCATAGGCAAAGCCGAAAAATCATATCTAACTCACAAGGTGGGAAAAATCATGTTGAACGAAGAATTTCTGACTAGTTTGTTGGGAAACGAAGAGGTATCTGCTGATGACAAAATCAAGCAGATTATCGCAGAGCACGAGGCTGACACACGGGGTCTGCTTCAGAAAAGGGATGAATTGCTCGGCAACGAGGTCAAGCTCAAGGAGCAGATTCGTGGCTACGAGGCAAAGGGCGGAGAGTACGCCTCAAAAATCAAGTCACTTGAAGATTTGCTTGCACAGGCAAACGCAGGAGACAAGAAGGCTGAGGAGTATTACAACACCAAACTTGCAGAGATGCAGAAAGATTACGACGCAAAGCTGAAAGAGGTGACTGACAGCCGTGATTATTACCATCAGAAGCACATTGATTCCCTTGAGGACAAGGCCTTTGAGAACGGGCTGAAAGATTTGACTTTCGTTCCCGGACTGAAAGAAGGATTTGTCGCTCGCATACGCTCTTTGAACGACTTTGAGCCAACTGACATTGAAGGTCAGATTAAGTTCCTTAACAAGGAACACCGTACGATTGAGGAAGTTATCAGGGCGTTTGCGCTCACTCCCGAAGGAAAGGCTTACATTGCCAACCCTTCCACAGGCGGCGGTGCAAGAGGCTCAACCGTAACGACTTCAAATGAGAAGACAATCACACGCGAACAGCTCAACGAGATGCAGAGGAACGACCCGAAAGCAGCCGCAGAGTTCTTCGCAAAAGGCGGCAGAATCACCGCCTAGACTGAGAAGGAGAAAAACAGCTTATGGCACATGAATTGGATGAAGTAATCCCCGTATTCTACGAGGCATTGAACAAAGTAAACGCAGAGCCGGTTGGTATGATTCCGGCTACAGTTATCAGCGCACAGGCGAGCCGTGTCAGTAAAGGGCAGGAAGTCAAAATCCCGATTACACCGATTGGCGACAATGAGGACATTAAGGCTGGCGTAACCCCCACAGCTGATGTTGATGACATCGAGACAGTGAAAGTCACCATTCAGAAAATCCGCCGTGGCAAGCCGATTGTATGGGACGGCGAGGGTGAGAATGCTGTCAGCGGCTCAGGTATGCTTGACCCGATTCAGGTTGAGCAGTTCGCTCAGCGTATCAGAGGGCTTCGGAATGAGATGGAATCTGATGCCGCAACAGAAGCCGTTATCAATTCTATCAACGCAGGAAACTATTTCGGTACACCCGGTACAAATCCGTTTGCCAACAACACCAAGGCTCTTACTGAGGCATTGCAGAAACTTGAGGACAACGGCGCACCGCTCGGTGAACTGCAGGCTGTATTGAACACGACTTCTGGACGCAACCTCCGTGACATCGAGCACTTGCAGAAAGTAAATGAGGCTGGCACAAATGCCCTGCTCCGCAAAGGAATCCTCGGTGAGCTGTTCGGATTCACAATCCGTGAGTCGGCAGGTATGCGTCATGTAAGCGGCACTGCTTCCGGCTATCTTGTAAACGGCGGCGGCTCAATCGGTGCGACACAGATTACAATCGACACTGGTACTGGCACATTCAAGGAGAATGACATCGTAAAGTTCGGCCCAGACGATACCTTGTATGTCGTCGCAGAGGATGTCGCCAGCGGCGGAACTACGCTTAAATTGAAATCGGCTCTCAAAGCTGATGTTGCTGACAATGCAGCCGTGACAGTGGTGAGCTATGCCCCGAACGCATGTTTTGCCCGTGGCTCTATCATCATGGCGAGCCGTGTTCCTTATGTGCCGTCAAGAGGCGACAGTGCGCTTGACCGTCAGATTATCACTGACCCGCTTACAGGTATTCCTTATGAGCTTGCCGTATGGGGTGCTGAATATCAGACTACAATCACAATCGGCACAGCATGGGGCTTCAAGAACATCAAGACTGAGAACGGCATTGCGTTGCTCGGCTAAGACATCGACCGCCCGGAAACGGGTGGTCTAGGAGTTGTGAATGGCAACAGTAAAAATGCAGAAAGGAAACAAGTACGCTGACATTTTTGATTCACCAGAGACTATAGCACAGGCACAGTCTGACGGCTATGTTCTCGTGGCTGAATCAGACGGCGAGAAAGAAACGGCTGATTCAGTCACGCTTGAAGTCAAAGAGACGACAAGGCGTGGCAGACAGACGAGATAGCAAGAAGAGGGCAGAAAGATGATTGTTGAGGACGGAACAGGATTAAATGACGCAAACTCTTATGCAAGCGTTGAGTTCGCCGACGATTATTTTTCTGCCCGTGGTGTCTCCGAATGGACTGACCTTGAAACGGAAGTCAAGGAACAGTCCTTAATCCGTGCCACTGATTACATTGACAGCATTTTTCAGTGGTACGGAAAGAAAGAGTTTGAACATCAGGCATTGAGATTTCCTAGAGTGAACATCCGAGATTACGAGGGTGCGGAGATAAAGGAAATCCCGCTTTGTTTGAAACAGGCTGTGTGCGAAGCTGCTATGATTGTCTCAAACGGCACTGAACTGTTCCAGACAAAGGATGAGAACGGAACAGTTGTTTCTGAGAACATCACAAGCCTTGCTTTTACTTATGCGAAAGATGAGAGTTCAGAGAAAACTACAAGCACAACGCTTTACGACACAATCAACACAAAACTGCGTGGACTGTTCAGAGAGAATCTGAGCAATAGGATTATCAGCGGAAAGGTAGAGCGAGTATGAACTATCAGAAATACGCTGACAAGGCTTTCAGCAAGTTAAAACGGTACGGCTCTCCAATCACAATCAAGCGTTCCGGCAGGAAAGTCTATGACAAAACCACAAACACATATATTGATAACGGAGAGGAGTTCAGCGGAGTAGCAATCCAAAGGAACTTTGACCAGAAGAACATAGACGGAACGAACATCAAGTTTGGTGATGTCTTGTTCATGGCACAGCTTCCGAAGAGACCGCAGAGCAACGACACTGTAGTCTTTGGTGGAAGAACATATACGGTAATCAGTGTTGACCCTATGAATGTAGACGGAAACATTGATATTTTTGTAAACATACATGCTAGGTAGAAAAATGGATTTTGGAATGGCGATTGTAGCACTAAAAAGAGGCGAGTGCGTTGCCCGCAAAGGCTGTCCGCTCGGAATGGTAATCAAGTCTCTTGATGTGCGGTTTCTGTTTTCAGAAGTGTCCGAATAAGGAGAATCGTATGGCTGAGTGGTCTTTGGATTTGACTGAATATGCGAAAAAAAAACAGGTTGAGATAAAGGAAGTCCGCAAGGCTTACGCATTTGCTCTGTATTCGTCTATCGTAAAGAAGACCCCTGTTGACACTGGCCGTGCGAGAGGAAACTGGAATGTATCAGTCGGAAGCCCTGACACATCAACAACAGAGACCACACAGCAAAAATATAATAGCAAGGAGAGTATTCCAACACCGAACGGAGACGAATCGATTTTCATATCGAACAACCTTGATTACATAGAGAAACTGGAATACGGCGGCTACCCTAATCCTCCGAAAGGCGGAAGCGGAAAGACCGTGAACGGCTTTTCAAAACAAGCACCTAACGGAATGGTAGGAGTGACGCTTGCGAACAACGAGAACATTTTCAATGCCGCCGTAAGGTCTGTAAGAGGTGAGTGATGACAGAGTTCGACATACAGGAAAGTTTGTTTGACAGATTCTGCTCGCTCAATGATTTTGCTGAGGAGAAAGGTTTTGACGGCAATCCCTTTCTTGACATAGATGAATCAAAAGTTGATATTAGTGAAAGGCAGAAATATACGAATGTGCATTTCCCTAATATACCTTTTGATTATCCTGAGAGCAAGCAGTATTATGAGCTTACTTTCAGGAGCAATGAACCGGAAGACGCATCTTTGGGAGAGTTTTCACAGAGCCGTCTAACTGGAGTATTGTATATCGACATCATAACTCCCCAGGATGTAGGCGAGTTTGAGAGCGATAATAAATACAGGTGGATAGCGAGGCTGTTCAACTGTGCCGATTTGGATTACATAGACATAATGAAGGTTTATGTATCGAACAAAGGAAACGAGGCTGACCATTACAGAACGCTTGTTGCTGTAGAATGGGAGGCAGATATAGACAAGGAGTAGCCGAAAGAGCAAGGCAATTCAGAACAAAATCAAGACATACTCAACGCTGTATTCAGTGACAGAGGAGAACGGCGAGCTTCCCGAAACGCTTGAACTCCAGCCGATGCGAATCTCAAAGGATGGTAACGGCATCACTGGAACGGCTGAGGAAATCGAGTCAGATATTCTCGTGCCAGACACACGAATCCCCTCAACGCCTGAGCTTGGCTCTGAGTCAAATTCTGGCGATATCAATACTGAATGGAACATTGACGAGCAGGACGAGTGGTTTGCTGGCGTATTCTGCGGGGAATGGAAACAGGACCCTGAGAATCAGAACAGAAAGACCCTCACATTGGGAGACACGGTAAAATCGTTCTCATTCTTCGAAAAGTTTCCTCAGACACCTGTGGCATGGAAGCACTTCAAGCATGAGTTCCTTAACCAGCTTACGATGGATTTTGCAACTGATTCATTCGTCAAGCTCACATGGAATTTCATGGGGGCGAATAACCCGAAGAAGATGTCTGATTTCCCGATTGCTGATGTAACGCCGACATTCAAGCCTGCACTTACAACGAAGTCGTTTCTTACGAAAGGTGATATGTGGCTCAAAGTCGGTGAGAGTGTTGAAAGCCTTGAATCGCTGAGACAGTCTCCGTCAGTCAGTATCACAATCAATAATAACCTTGAGCGAACTCCTGCACTCGGTGAGGACGAGAGCATTGAGAACTCTCTCGGTGACTTCGTAATCGAAGGAAGCATGGATGTCTATGATGTCGATGACAAAGGACACAACCTTTACAACGATGCCGTGGACGGAAAGGACAAGGTTATTCAGGTATCAGTAAGCCGCAAAGTCGGAGAGAGAACTACACGATATACGCTTACGCTTAACGCTCATTTCAGCTCACCGACACAGAGCAGGAACGGAAACAAGTATCAGTTCTCCATTCCTTTCAAAGTAAACGATGTAAAAGACCTTCTCCTTGAAAAGGTAGTGACTGTGCCAGTAGATGCCGTTGCCCCTGTATTCGGAGGAGAAATTGAAGACGCAACCTATCCGGTTGGCGGCACAGCGTCAGAACTTGACGGAACTGCGACCGTCTCTGATTCAGGCACTGTCTCTTATCAGTGGTATAAGGACGGAATCGCAATCAGCGGTGAGACTGGTGCGACATATACACCTGATATTTCTGAGAGCGGAAGCACGACATACAAGGTTATCGCAACGAACACGAATACCGTAGCGACTGGCGCTAAAACCGCAACGGCAGAGATGTCCTGCATAATCACTGTCGTATCTGCGTCTGAGCCTGTGTTTGAGACCTCTCTTGAAGATGTCTCTTATACGACAAGCGACACTGCGGCCCCGCTTGACGGAACGGCTACAGTTAATGACGGAGGAACCGTAACCTACTCATGGAAAGATGAGGAAGGTATTGAACTCGCCACGACAGCAACATACACTCCTGACATCTCTGAGGCTGGAGAAAAATCTTACACCGTAACTGCTACTAACACGCTCGGAACATCAAGCGCAAGCGTAAGCCAGACAGTTAAAGTGACCGTGACAGAATAAAAGGCTAAGCGGCTCGCCTTAAAGGGCCGCAACGACGCAGGTTAGTGAAATTGGCATCACGGAGGGCTCTTTTCCCTTTATTGCCGGTTCAAGTCCGGTGCCTGCTATATCTTTTCTTGACATGAAAAGACCTCCTTTTGAAAAATGGCAAAGCGGAAAGACGCTTGACAGTCGGACAGACGACACTAATTTTCTTTATAGGAGTAATATTATATGGAAATCGGAAATCTCATAACACAGGAAGTAGCTGACGAGGGAAAATGGTTCGGGGTAATTCTTTACGGAAAAAAACAGCCTTTTGCAATCAAGATTTATGGCTCAGACTCAGACCGTCTTCAGAAATTCCAGCGTGAGCAGTTTAAGAAATTGCAGGAAAACCGCAAGGACTTAGATGAAATGAGTGATGAGGTAATCGAGCAGGTTCTTGAGAGCAACATTGATTCTGTAATCGTAAGAATCGGCGGATTGAAATCAATCAAATGGAACAAGTTTGGTGAAGGCTTTGAGTTTATCGATGAGCCTGTCACAATGAACGGAAAAACATTAAAAGACGATGAGGCTTCTTTCCGTGAGCTTATCGACAAGATTCCTGCCGTCAAGGATTTCGTGAATAAAAAATCTAATGAGCGAACTAATTTTTTAGCAGACGGGAAAAAGAACTAGAAAAAGCTGTCCGCAGATTCTTTTTCCTGCGTTATCCCACGAGCCGAAAAGTAGGCGACAACAAGCGGATAAGGCGGGCAAACATTGAGGACAGAAACGACCTGATTAAAGACTTGGGGCGGAACGGTGAGAAAGAATTTTATTCCAACGAGGCTTATTCTGACTTGTGGGATATTCCCGTTCCGCCTTGTTTCGTTTATATCTTCAATGTTTTTATTGAGCTTTATAATCAGAGCGGCGAGAACGGTATCACTTTTAATGACATTAAGGTATACTGTGAAGTACGGAAAATCGAGCTGAAACAGATAGAAATAGATTATATCCTTAAAATGAAATCGTGGGCCGCAAGCGAGATTCACGATATGGAAAAAGAAGAGGAGTAGACGAAAGAGCGACATATCACGACTTGTACTTGAGATAGATTCGAACGGAGTAGTAAAAGCAAGTGGAAATCTTGCTGAATTCTCGAAAAAAGCTAAGGAAAGCCAGCAGTCAGTAACATCGCTTGACGGAGTTATGAACCAGCTTAACATGACTTCAATAGCGGCTGGTGCAGGAATGCTCACGCTTTACAAGTCGTTTACTTCCCTTGTATCTGTCGTCAAAGGATTCTCACAGCAAGCGTTACAGTCATACTCACACTTTGAGCAAATAGAGAGCGGGTTGCAGGGAGTCCTTAAAGATGTAAAGAAAGGCACTGATATGTTTGAGGACTTGCGTAAGTTCTCTTTTGATACGACTTTTGGTGTTGATACGCTTGCAAACGCGGCACAGCAGCTTATCGGTGTAGGCGAGTCTGCCTCTACATTGAAAACAACACTTTTGCAGTTAGGTAATGTGGCAAGTGGCGACACGAACAAGTTTAATGAACTCGTCTCTATCTTCGCAAAGATTCAGAATACTGGCAAAGCCGGAAGTATGCAGTTGCAACAGCTTGCACTTCGTGGCGTTCCGATTTATCAGTATCTTAAACAGATAGGCGTTCAGGGAACGGCTACAGGCGAAGATATAAGGAAAGCCTTCGCCAAAATGAATGAAGAGGGTGAAGTTTTCTACAACACAATGGGCCGTATCAATGATACCATTCAAGGTAAGGAAGGGTTTATCTCAGACACCTGGCGTGAGTTCCTCACATCATTTGCAGAGGCAAGTGGATTAGCCGATATGTACAAGGCAGCTCTTGATACTGTTTACGAGGCTTTGCAAGGTATAGTTGACTGGTTACAAAAGATAAACGAAAATCCTGTGTACAAGGCGATTTTTCAAGGCGTGCTAGTGACTGCAATAACAGCTCTGACATTCCTGATTGGCGGTGCATTGTTAATCGCATTGAAGCAAGTCATTGCACATCTCACGGCAATCGCGGCCCTTCAGGCGGCGATAAATCCATTGAAAGCGGTCGCTGGAATCGCTGTTGCGGCAGGCGTAACAGCTGGTCTCTATGCAATCGTAAACGGTCTTACAGATGTAAAAAACGCGGCAAACGAAGCGGACGACGCTATGAACAAACTTTACGGCAGAAAATCGTCTGAGGACATAATCTCCGAGACTATAACGGCACTGGAAAACAACATTAAGAATAACAACTCTGAGATTGAAGAAGCGACAAAGAAAATTCAGTTTTACAAGAAAACTATGACAGAATCTGCAAAAGTCGCGCAGCAATTTAAAACTGCTGGTGAATGGGCAAGCGGGACAGGACGATTTGACTTGCTTCTTGGTGACCCGAAAAAAATGCAGTCAGAGTGGGAATCTGCAAAAAACGGGAAAACGGATTTTTCAAATGAAATAAACTATTGGCAAGAAAGACTAGACAGAGCTACGAGTTTTGGCGACTTGCTTGAAAAGCAACTTGGACTTCACAAAGAGATGACCGCTGAGGAAAATCAGTACAAAAAGGCTCAGGAAGAAATCGTCAACATTCAGGCATGCTTGCTTTCAAGCAATGAGAAATCTTTGAAAGAACTTGAATCTCAGATAAAAGAAATCAGCGGTACTCTTGAGCAGAATCGCAATGGGTTCAGGTCTCGTGATTTGGTTGATGATGGTTCTTACGGCTATGTGGTAAAAAATCTTTCCCCTGCTTTGGTAAAGGAATATGAAAAAGCAAAGGCAATCATTGAAAAAAAAGCTCTGGACTTAAAAATCAAAATCGCAGTTGAGAATCTAACTGACTGGCAGAATTTTCTCAGAAAAGCTTTTGAGCTTTCTGATAAAGAAGTCTATGATATGGGAAATGTAAATGAAAAAAACTCATTTAATCATTTTGATGAAAAAAATAAAAAACAACAAAATAGAACTCAGACATTCCGAGAGGCTGGGCTGATTAACATTGATAATCTTGCTTTAGCTGAACAGAAACTTGAAAGTGTTAATAAACTGATTCAAGCATACGCAACTGCTGACCAGAAAAATATTGATAAAAGTTCTCTCGAACTGTTAAAAATAGAGCAGAATAATGCACTGCTTGATTTGTATGATGCACAGATTGCATCATATGATGAACAGCTTAATTTATTGCAATTACAGTCTGCTGAGATGGAAAAACAGCAAAGAATTAAAGCCTTAATGAACCAAGGGTTTGATGAAGAGAAAGCCAATACATTGTATGAAAAGGAAAAACAATATAATGATGAGGTTAGCAGACGGCAAGATATATTCGGGCATTTAAGCAAGCAGATGGCCGGTTATTTCGAGTCTGTAGGAATGTCTGCGGAAGCGTCAAAAACTCTGGCTGACGGAATCACTAATATTGTTTCGACACAGATTCCAAACGGACTTGTAAACGGTTTTGAGGCAATCGGTCAGGCAATGGCTGAGGGGGCTGATGCTGGCGATGCTATGAAAAAAATATTTGTGCAGATGATGCAGCAAATGCTTTCATCGCTTGCAACAGCATGTATTACTGCCGGAGTACAGCTTATCGCTCAAGGTGGGTGGGCTGGTATTCCTCCGGCTCTTGCATTATTCGCTCTTGGTGGTGTCGCTGGTATCGGTGCCGGTGCTTTAAGTTCTTTATCATCTTCATCATCTTCTGCTGATGAGGCACAGCAAGAACAGCTTGAATTGCTGAAAAAACTTAATGAGGAATATTCAAATCTGTATGATGCACTTTTGGAGCAAGAAGAATATTACTTAAAGACTAAGACAAGAATAAACGCTGAGACATACAAAGAAAGCGTAACTAGCGTAAATGATATGATTCTCACTCCAAATGGAGTTTTCTCTACACATCCCGAAGATACGATTATGGCAATGAAACACCCAGAAGATTTGATTGGCGGTAGTGGTGCAGTAAATGTATATGTTACTGTCAATAATTCTGTCTCAAATATAGCTTCTGTGAGCGTAAATAAATCAACTGATGAAAATGGCAATATAAATATTGATATTGATGTTATTTCACAGAAGATAGCTGAGGATTTCGTGAGTGGAGAAAATGGTTGGAGTAGTGCAGTGCAAGAGCAAGCGGTGAATCAGTATGGAACGATACTTGTAGGAGATTAGTATGAGTGTAGAAAACTGGCCGGCAAATGTAAACAAGAGGATTCTAAGAAACCCGACTTCTTGGAGTATGTTAAATAAAGTTGTCGAAGATAAAACATTAAGCGGAAAAACTAAGCGAAGGCTTGCAAACAGTTTATCAAAACAATCGTTTTCTGTTAAAATGCGATTTAGTTATGATGAATTTGTGCGTTTTAAAAACTGGTACGAGAACAAGATAAAGTACGGACTTAATAAATTTTATTTTCCGCAGATAGATGATGTCGATGGAGAGAAAAATGATGTCGCATATCAGTTTGCCGCTGGCTTAGAATTAAATATTTCCAATCCCAGCGGAAAAAACATTGATGTAACTATGACTTGGGAGCGTGTATGAGTATATCTGCACAGGCAAAAAAAGAAATCCTTAAACAAAACTGTCATGCCAATTTTCCGTATTTTATCGAAATTACAAACGGAGATAATGGAGAAGTTTATAGATATGTCAATATGGACGAAAGTCAGTTGTATCTTGGAAATGTATATGAGGCAGCCGCCTTTGACATTAAACCTTTCGAGCAGACCCAAGAAAAAATCAGCAATGGAACACTGACGCTGTACGATGCTTCTCTAAATTTAGTTCCTATCGTTCGAGAAAGCGTAGAACCATTTACAATCCGTTTTACTGCGGCTGTAAGATATGAAAGCACATCGTCTTGGTCTTGCGAATCAATAGAAGAAAATCAGGCAACCTTGGGAGATTTTTCTTGGAGTAATGGAAATGAAATTTCGTGTACTATGATTTTTGACGAAGATATGGATATTTCAATGCCCTGCGACAAATTTGATGAAGTAACTACGCCAGGATTGTACTAGGAGAAAATCATGGGACTAAAAAGTGCTGCAAAAAGTTTTTTTAATGGATTGTATCATTTTTTCACAGATAGCTGGGACCAGCGGATGGCTTGGCTCAGGAGTAAACTTGGAGTCGAAACCCCAGCATCGCCAGACACATCAATCGAAAGCCGTCCGGACCTTCCCGGAGCAAGCAATGTTTCCGGGGCAGACAAACCTATACCTCTGATTTTGGGTAAGCATAAACTTACACCATATTATAGTGGTCGCCCATATAGAACTATAAGCGGTGATTACGGAGAGAAACAGACATACCACGCACTTTATAACCTCGGGTATAAAAATACTGTTGTTTCTGACATTAAGTTAGGACAGATTGATTTGGCTAGCGGAACTGGAGAGATTAGTGAAGTTGTTTATGATTCATTTACAGAAAGTAGCGAAGAAGATTTTGTAGATTCTAATGGAATTTATTGGGGGTTAGGATGTTACGAAAAGCCTTCTTGGGTGGATTCTGCACCTTATGGGAAATTTTCTTTATCGAATGCACGATTAAAGAATGGTAAAATTTCAAATGGATATGCAACAATATATTATTATTCGACAAAACAAGAAGAAGGTGTTAAATATGTGGAGGAATATTATCCACCAGTAGTTTATGTACCAGTTACGCAAAAATTTGGAAAAATAGAAATAAAGGGGTACTATCCAAAACAGAATCTTTTTTCTAAGCCAACAACAATATCTCTAGTATGCGGAGACAGGGAACTTGTCAAGAAAAAAGTAAAATATTGCTATAAAGAGAATGCCTCATCTCAGGTTAAATATATGTACTCAAAAGAAGGTGAATACTATTCCTCGAGTTTTAATTCAAATGATAATACAACATACGAAATAGATAAGAACGGTATATTCACGATTTCTGTAAATTTTACAAAACCTGTGTTGAAGACAGTGAATGGAGTAAGTAACTATTATGTTCCTGTTGCCTTTGATGGATTAAAAATTGGTATTGTTTCCTGGAGTTTTATCATTTCACAAATTAAAGTTATCAATTCGGAAGTAAAGCATGGTGAGCTTTATGTAGATGGCCGCTGGTCTGCCGCTGCTTACAATATTCATCTCGAATTGCAGGAGGGAGCTAATAGCGACAGGGACGATGGCGAATGTGCGTATTATCCTCAGAAAGTTGTAGAGGAGTCTATCGGAGTTGAACTTACCCATATAAACGATTCGAACGACACGACAGGTGCCGGAATTATGCTCTGTGAGCGAGTGTCTGCAAAGAATCCGATGAAATGTCAGATTCACTTCACACTGAACGGACTTTTTTTAGTAAACGATGATGGGGAGAAAAAGAACGCATCTGTTTCTGTCTGTATTCAGTACAGTACAGACGGAGGAAAGACATTCTCTAATTTTGGCTGTCCGAATTCATCTGTTCCTGAAAAATGGAGTATAACCGAAAACCAATCCTGCACCGTTCAAGGACAGACTTTTACGGGGCTTGATGTATACACGATAACAGACCTGTATCAGAAAGATATGCGTTTTTATGCCGAACGGACTTTTACATACGAAGAGGCAATGAACGCAAAGAATCGGTATATAGAATTCCGCATTTTCCGTTATAATGCAGCAGGCTCTAAAGACAATTATACTTTTTATGATACTATAGCGCTTACGAACATTCTTACCTGGTGCTATGACTATGGAAAATCCCGAGGTGCTTATACGGACGATTCTTCTGTCACTTACAATAACAACAATGAGCATTATGAGTATTGGGACTCGACAAATGAAAAATGGAGTGGCGGAACGCTTATTGCACAAGCACCGATGATTAAAACAAAAAGAGATTTAACCACACGGCTGGCGTTTCAGGTTGATGCGTCTACTACAGAATTTAAAAACCAGCTGGAAGAATTGAATTGTATAATCACATCTAAGGGACGGACTTGTACGAAGGGTAGTGACGGAATTTATACCTGGTCAGATGATTATACTGCGACACAAAATCCAGCCTCTCTTGCACTTATGTTATTACAACACGAATCAAGAGGAAAGCACGCATATACAGATGATAAGATTGACTTGCAATCACTCGGAGCATTGTATGAGTTTTGCAACACTGCAAGAAAAGAATTCGGTAAAACATACGCTAAATTTCAGTGCAATGGGGTGCTGACATCTCAATCAAAAACCAGTCAGGTTTTGCATGATATTCTTTCTACCTGCCGAGCATTTTATACTGTTTCTGGAGGCAAATATTACTTTTCGTTTGATAAGCCTGACGAGGATAAAACTCTTGTATTGAATAACAGTAATACTCTTTCGTTCTCAGTGTCAAAGTCATTTGCTGGTAACTTTGACGGGGTAAAAGTCAAATTCATTGATGAGAATAATGATTATGAGAGCGATGAAATAAAAGTCCTTTATGATGATTCAAAATCAGGCTCGCCTGATTTGTCTTATAAACAGCTGGAAATGAAATGGCAGACAGACGCCTCTCAGGTTTTTCAGCAAGCAAAATATTATCTCGCTACCTGTAAATTGCACCCGGAGGTATGGCAGGTAAAGACATCTGTCGATGCTCATTTGCTTAGTATAGGCTCACAAATCGGAGTTCAGGGAGATACTATCTGTGTCGGTATTGGAGACGGTGGTGAAATTACCGAACTGCTTTACGATGAGGACGGAGATTTAATTGGTGTCATAACGGATTGTAAGATTGATATGGCCTCATACGAGATTGAAAGCGGGTATTACGAACTTACGATTACGATGACAAGTAATTATTACGACCCGAAAGTTATAACGATACCAGTAATTCCTATAATCGATTCTGACGGATATGTCTACAGGTTTGATTTTGAGGAGATTTTTGATTTCTCTGATGGAATTCGTCCTATGACAGGCGACATTGTTTCGTTCGGTTTTTCTGGCAAATCAGTAGTCGACACTATTGTTTTTGGAAAGAAAGACAACGGAGACGGAACATTCGACCTTACGCTTACACCTTACCAGTCAGGAATTTACGAAAAAGACAGCGACACGATTCCCGATTTTGACAGTAAAGTTACCCGAAGAAGCAGCGGAAATGATTACACTGCTGAAACTGCAACGGCATTAGATGTTGCTAATGTTGAAACAAGCGTAAGCGAGATAGCTCAGAAGGTAACATCATCAATCCGTGTTCTTTCAGCTTTATCTGAAAGCGGTTCCGATGGTGAAGTTGCCGTGTATAACGGTTCTTTCTTTCAATATTCACCTGACAGTGGAAGCTGGGTAAAAATTGAGGATTCTACATATCTTGGCTGTTATCCTCGTGCTGGTGTTGAATATCCAGAGACAGCTTCTATTGGCTCATTCTTTCTTTGTACTTCGAGTGTGCAAATCAAAGATTTGCTTGTTCTCTCAACTGACAGTCCTCTTGAGCTTTCTAACGGCACTTACCTTGAATTGAACGATTTGGAGGCAAATACCGGCTATATCTATGTCTGCAATATAGAGGGCTGGAAACGGGTCGAAGACAGGAACGACTGGAGATACATCGTTGCTTTCAATGACCTGTACGATTACGGCTTTGACCTGCCTACGAATGAGACAAAATACATTGCGGAAACTGCGCAGACAATAGCAGATTCTGCGGTTGAAAGTGGAACAGCTGAATATACTCCAAAGTATCTTGGCTCTACAAGCATAATTCCTACAAGTCCGCACGAAGGCGATTATTTCTGTTACTCTGGTAATACTACTTCAATTTATGAGAAAGGTCGTGTATATAAATACACATCAGAAAGCGGTTGGGTTAAACTTGATGAGAATGACACTGCAAATTCAAGAATGTTCCTTGACGCTGTACAAGATATAGTTTCTCTTATGGGTGGCACAGCAGGCTATTTTTCTACGGTTTTTGCAAATTGCTTGATAGCGACAAAATTATTCGCAACCGAAGCTGAAATTGGAAAAATACAGACAGGTGAAATTGTTGTGGGGCAAGCAAGTAATGCTACTAATGCTACTAATGCTACTAATGCTACTAATGCTACTAATGCTACTAATGCTACT
>CALGGS010000145.1 GCA_937915735.1 uncultured Treponema sp. | reverse complement strand
CTTCTGAAAAGGACAATACAGCGACGTTAATCAATATTCGCTCAGCTTTGGGCGGAATGGCAAATGGTAACCCAATACCGTCTTCTGACACCACATCAGATATTCTTGCAAACGGTTCTTACAAATTCAAGTCACTCGCAAAGGCTGCGACAGCTTCAGATTATGCTACAACCGAAGCAAACGGAAACCCAGTCGGTTCTATCGGGGAATCTGATGTTTCTTCTGTGGCATATACCTTTGGTGAACCTGATACAACTGCTTACGCAGATGACGATCCTTACACGAATTACATCGGTACGCGACAGTTGATTTCTTCTATTAAGATTTTCGATATTACAGATGAAACTGCTGCAATAACAGATGCTACTGTATTGACTGAAATCTCAAATAACTCTGCTGCGGTAGGTCACAAACTTCTTGTAAGAGCATATAACGGTGCTGGTGAGCAGATTACAAAGTATAGCGGAACTTCTGATGAAAACAATGTCATTAATTGGACATGGACAACACCTGACACTGATGCTTCGGCTGATAAATCTGAAACTGCAGCGACTTCTCAGTATGTTCTCAAGCAGAAAGATTTCACTTCTGCGTCAAGTGAAGATACACCTCAATTTACCGTAAATGCAAGAATAACTTACAACGATGGAACTTCGGGAGATTCTGCTACTGTTTGTACAGTTACCACCACTGGTGTTACAATTGAAAAGGGTGAGATGGCTGCTTCTCTTGCTTTGAAAGGAGATAATACTACCGAGCCAGTGACATCACCTACTCTTACAATAACTTACAGCGGTCCGTCATTGCCGGAAACATTCCCATCTGGAATAACAACGATACAGAAGTATTTCGAAAGTATTAGCGTAACTGATTATGATCAATACTTGAAAGTAGGGGAAAATCCTTCAGTAAAAGATGCAAACTCTGGCGAAGTGATTACAGGAGCCTACACTGTAGCCTTTGCGAATAATGCATCTCTTACAAACGGTGAAGCTCCAATCAGCTTGACAGCAGCCGGATATAACACATATACAGCTGCTGATTTCCTTGTTTCAATCCAATTGCGTTCTGGTGCTCCTTCTGTTGCTCTTGCAAGTGTTAATGACGCAAATTCCATTACTTACGGCAAAGTGAAATTCGCTCTTGATGCCAGCGGCAATATTACGAATTCGGCAGAGGGTAATCCTACTTCAATCGAACCTTACAAACTGGAATACATTTATGCTGACGCTACAATTCTTAATGCTCGCTATGATGCGTGGGCGATTGAATCCGATTCTTCTGAAAAACAAAGTAAATTGGAAGCTTATAATGAAGCTGTAAAAGCTGCCGGTGGTTGGAACGATGTAACTACTGATGAGTTTGACAAACCAAAAGGCACGACAACCACAGGTGATAACGGTGCTGAAGTAACAAACTACTATCTTGCCGTTCGTTATAAGAAGATTGCTGTAAAAGGTGGTACAAAATACTATTACAGTGAAAAGAAGTCTGGTTGGTACAATGCAGATAGTACTGCTTATAACGGTTCGGGTGATGCAATTACTGACTCTGATATAACAAGAGATGTCTCACCTGTAGCCGCAGTTTCTTACTCAGAGGCTAACAATGCCGGTAATCGTGGTGTGAGTCCAAAAACAATTACATTTGAACGCAAAGATGTGGCAATCACTGCAACAAAAGCAGATAGAATTGTCACAATTGAAGCAAAAACTCCAGCTGAATTCAGCATTACAGGCTGGCGAATTGACGGCAAATCACTTGAGAAGTTCAATTATGCTGAGTCAAAGAGTGGAGAGGCTGCTTATAATCCTGTAATTGAATCTACCACTAACAAAGAGATTAGAAAATTACAGATTGACACATCTAAGTTGTATGACGGTTCTTATCAGATTACGGCAATTGGAACTTTGATTGTTGACGAAGAAGAGGTTGGAACTACATACAGTGCAAGCGTTACCGTTACGGTAAGCAACTAAAAAGGAGACGGCGTATGAAAAAGATTTTTAATAAACATATACTGCTGTTGGTCAGTGCGTTCTCTTTGCTGTTCGCTTCGTGCAGCGGCTTAAACACTGACGGTGACAGCTATGATGACAATGACGGCAAACCTTCAATCCGCATCGTTCTTGACGGTGCGGGGGCTGCCCGAACGGCTTTGCCGGAGTTGTTCGGTACAACAACGGGTATTGTTACTGAGAATGATGTTGTTACTGACTATACTTCTTATAAATGGGTTTTGGAATCTAGACCTGCTGGGGAAACTTGGTCTAACGATTGGAATGGAGCCGTAATCCGTGGTGAATGGACTAGCTATCAATCCATGATAAACGATACTATCGGTCTTTCTGAGGGCACATGGAATTTCCGTCTTACTGCAACGCAGACTCTTTCAGACGAGGACAGCACAACAGTAACCCAATATCGCGGTTACGGCACGATTTTATCTGGGGAAGGTGAAAGTGCAACTGTTATAGAAGATATACCTCTTGGTAATGGTAGCGTGGCTCACCGTGATGTTTCTTTTGCCATGAACTTAATCAAGTACGATGTTACAGCTGATTATGTTAATGGTGAAAATACTGCTAAAGGTTTAATGTCTCTCGTTTTGAACTATACCTCAAGCTCCGTAGCAAAGGTTGAATGTGACTTGTGTAAGGTAACAGCAGATGATTCTTTGCCTACAGGCTTCAATTACACCACTGTTGCAACAACGAAAGAAACTCAAGGCCTTATCGCTATCACATCTGTTGCTTCGGCCTCTGGGCTCAGCTATACTTTCACCGCTTCTGCTATTCCTGTAGGTGCGTACACCGCCGTGTTCACTTTCTATGCTGCAGGGAACAACGACGGTGAATATATAGAAATCGGAAAATGGCTTGATGATGTAAACATTGTTGCAGACAATGTAAGCAAAGATGAAATCCTGGTCGAAAGTCTTGATGATGTCTACACGGTTACTTTTGTGCGTGCTGTTGGAGCTACAACCGCAAAGAGCTATAGCCGCTTCAGTCGCCATTCTGGAGCAACTTTTTCACTTCCTGTAGCCGTAAAAGCTGATAATGTATTGGAAGAGGATAATACTGATTATGTCTTCTGTGGCTGGTACACGAGCGATGAATATTCTGGAACTCCAAAAACAAGCATCGACACAAAGACCGAACGGCAGAACATCACGCTTTATGGACGCTATGTCAAACCTCTTCCAGAACTTGCAGAGAGTGCTTTGTCTCTTTCATTTAAAAAAGAGACTGTTGAAGGACAGACTGCAGACTTTAACATGACTCCAGCACATGTCGGTAACACAATTTCTGTATCAGTATCAGGTACAAGTGACAGCGCGGCAACATATAAGTGGCAGTATTCATCAGACAATAGTTCTTGGAGCGAAATTTCAGGTGCAACATCTGCAAGTTTCTTAATCACAGGAGCTTATTCTGGTAAATATCTTAAAGCCTCTGTAAAAAATTCATATTCAACTGATTCGGCTTCAGAAAATACCGGGCTGGCATATCATACGGTTGATACTAATCCAGATGCTGTTGGAATAGTTTATGAAGAAAACGACAGTGCTGTCGCAATCTCACCAGGTGCTTTAAATACCTCAGATTCATCTCTCCAGTACAGCGGAAATGTCATCTATGGAAACAAACCGCAGAAAGCGAACCTCATTTTGAAGAATCTTCTTAAAGATGTCTACGGAAATGTAATTACGGAATTCGACAAAGACTTTGATGAATATCCTGCACTTACAGTGACTAAGGAACTTGATGTCAAATTTACGGTCACAGGATATAATCCGCAAGATGCGGCCGCAGCCAAGGTCATCGTTCCTGTTAAGTACGCTACACCTGATGCAAGTGTTGTAACTTTTGGTGAACCCAATCCTGATGGTAAGGTTCATATAGATAATGATGAGTCTAAGGAATTCTATGATTTTATTGTAGGAGAAAGTAGCGCTGTAATTATTGCTGTAGACGGTGAATATAAATATGCTGTTGCTGATGAATATACCGATAATCTTACATGGTACGATTTAAAAGAGCCTGGTACTCAAATCAATCTTTTAACTTCAAAGCGTTTGTGGATTTATAAAGAAGGCACTGCCACTACTGCTACAGTTAAAGAGGGGGAGATTCTTGCTTCTGAACCTTTCGCCATCACTGTTGAAGACAAATACATTAAGTCTCCTGTTGACGCAAGAACCAAGACCTTAACGCTTAAATCTTCAACTGACATAAATAACCTCTTCACAAAGAACTTCAAGAGTGCGACTGCATTTACTTATACAAATGATAGCGCACCAAGTTCAGCAATCACTATTTCAGATGTCGATTCTGCGGTTCTTGTAAAAGCATGGATGAGCAACAAAACATTGTATGTCCATGCGGTTGGTTATAGTGGTGAAACTGGAAAAACTGAAAGTGGAGAATACGACATTTCCAAAGATTTCAGAATGCCTCTCTTGTGTGATGCAGAAGACCTCTTTAAAGGCATGTCACGACTTGTTTCAGTTGACCTGAGCGGATTCAATACTAAGTCGATAACCTATTCATCTGATTCTTCAGAACCAACTGAAACTTACTGTGTAACTGACATGTCGGGAATGTTCCAGGACTGTACATCTCTTGAAAGCATTACATTTGGCCACTATTTTGATGCAAGTGCAGTAACAACAATGGCTCATATGCTCGAAGGCACATCAATTACAGAATTTAACATCGCTGATTTGATTATTACTGTACCAAACACAGGTACTGATAGTGCTTCGAATCCAGCATTGACCAATATGGAGTCGATGTTTGCAAATTGAGAAATTGTCAAATGTTGTGGATTGAAGTTTGAACCGGCATAAGT
>CALGGS010000144.1 GCA_937915735.1 uncultured Treponema sp. | reverse complement strand
ACGACCCCGACATGAAATACATGCTCTGGGACGACTTCCAGATTAAGCACATCACTGAGCTTCTGATGAAAATCAAGCGCTATGATGACGCTGAGTGCAAGGAATTCGACACTACAGACGACATTCTTCAGTTCTACCCCAATTTTAAGGAATTCATCGAGCAGTTCTTCCAGGAAGACGAGCTCATCAACTCTACCCAGCGAATCAGCTATCTTTCAAACTACGGTGAGACAAAGCAGTATTCTGTAGTCGCAACCGAGCAGCTCACAGGGCGAATGCATGTAAACGAGAATCTCTTCGGACCAAGTCCAAAATGTCTTGAAGTTCTTCACAACGCCACAATGGAAGACCTGTATCTTTACGACTTGACCCGTGAGGATGATCTGGCAGTGGAGGTTTCAAAGGCCACTGACATTCCTACAGAGTCTATTTTCATCCACTCAGGCTCATCTGATGTTATCAAGACAATCATGACTATCGTTCTCAACAAGGACGACATTGTTCTTATTTCTTCTCCAGCTTGGAACTACTACAAATCTGTCTGTGAGCTCCGCCACGCAAAGGCCGCTTACTACAATGTAGTTCCGGGAAAAGACTCATACGAGTTCGACATGAAGAGCCTTATGTCAGAGGCAAAAAAGACAAAGCCAAGAATCATCGTAATCACGACTCCTCACAACCCCACGGGAGCGGTCATCAGCCGGAACGACCTTGAAAAAGTTATCAAGGAAAACCCAACTTCCCTCGTTATCGTTGACGAGGCATATCTGGGCCTTTCCACCGTCACCTACGACGCAAAGTATCTCCTGAACTCATACAACAATGTGGTTTTCTGCCGCACCTTCTCTAAGCTCTACGGCTTAGCCGGAATCCGCATGGGCTACGGTCTCTGCACTCCTATGGCAAAACAGGTCTTCAAGCTGGACTTGAATCCCTTCCGCGTGTCAAACATCGGCCGCAAGGTCTGTATAGCCGCCCTACAGGACAAGGCCTACTACAACAATCTCACCAAGACTATCATCAAGCTCAAGGATGATTTCATCAGCGAAATCAACAAGATTAAGGGCATCAAGGCATACAAGTCTGCCGCCAACTTCATCTTCATCCGCTTCAACGAGAATCTGGGTGAAAACGACAAGGAAATCGACGTTCAGGCTCTCAAGGACTACCTCTCAGAGAACGGCTATCTCACCCGCCTCTGGACAGAAGGAAGTCATCTTTCAATGCGAATCACTGTCGCCCCGCAGCCTGATATGGACAAAGTTCTTGGCTTGATTAAGGAATTTGTAAGCAAATAGGAATAGAAGAATGACGATTTTACCCCTTTACATCGACCCGGGCACGGGCTCAATGCTCTTTTCTATTCTTATCGGTGCCGCAGCCACACTTTTCTTTCTTGCAAAAGCTCTTTGGCTCAAGCTCAAGCTGGTTTTTGCAGGAAAAAAGGGCGTGCAGGAAGACAAATCCTACAAAAAATATGTGGTTTACTGCGAGGACAAGCGGTATTTTACGGTTTTTCTTCCTGTGGCGGAGGAATTTGAAAAGCGTGGCATCGAGCTGACCTATTACACGGGAACGGAAGACGACCCGATTTACGAAAAGAATTTTTCTTTCGTAAAAGCCGAATGTATCGGCACCGGCAATGTGGCCTACGCAAAGCTCAACATGCTTTCCGCGGGAATTGTCCTTATGACAACACCGGGCTTACAGGTCTACCAGCTCAAGCGAAGCAAGAACGTAAAGCATTACAGCCATATCTTCCACTCCTGCACCGATTCCACGATGTACCGTCTCTTTGGCCTTGACTACTTCGATTCAGTGCTCATGACCGGCGACTATCAGGCTGACGATATCCGCCTGCTCGAAAAACAGCGGAATTTGCCTGCAAAAGAGCTTGTCACCGTGGGCTGCACATATCTTGATGTGCTCAAAGAGAAAATGGCTTCGATTCCGGCCGAAGAAAATCACGAATTTACGGTTCTGGTCTCTCCTTCATGGGGAAAGAGCGCGCTTTTAGGTCTTTACGGCGAAAAGCTCCTTGACCCGCTGGTAAAAAGTGGCATGAAGATTATCGTCCGCCCCCACCCCCAGAGCCGAATCTCCGAAAAGGAAATGCTCGACCGCCTGGTTGAGCGTTACAAGGATAATGCGAACCTTTCCTGGGACAACGAGCGTGACAACATTTACTCACTCAAAAAAGCCGACATTATGATTTCAGACTTTTCGGGAATCGTTTACGACTACACCTTCCTTTGCGACAAGCCTGTTATGTACGCCAATGCCGAGATGGACTTACTTCCCTACGACATTTACGACACCGGGCATAAGCCTTGGGCAGTAACGACATTGCAGAAAATCGGTATTCCTATAAAAGAAGAGGATTTTGAAAACATCGCCGAGGTAATCAAAAACGCAAGCGACAGCCCGGAATTAGCAAAGCTCCGCGCCCACTACAAGGCAGAGGCCTGGCAGCACATCGGCGAGGCCGGAAAGAGAACGGCTGACTATATGATTAGCACGATGGAAAAAATTGAAAACCATGACTGAGCTTTTTCCAAAGGACACGGTTTTTTCCGTCACGAATTTAACTTCTCATATCCGTGATTTACTCGAAGGCACATTTTCAAACATCACGCTAGAAGGTGAAATCTCAAATTACAGGCCGAACGCAAGCGGTCACATGTACTTCACTTTAAAAGACGAGAACGCCCAGATTTCTGCCGTAATGTTTCGCGGACGGGCAATGGCCCTGACCTTTATTCCCAAGGACGGAATGAAGGTTAAATGCACAGGCTCTGTATCAGTCTACGCTCCAAGAGGAAACTATCAATTCATCATCAACAAAATGGAGATTGCAGGCTCCGGAAATATTCTCCAAATTCTTGAAGAACGGAAGAAAAAGCTTGCCGCAGAAGGGCTTTTTGACAGGGACAGAAAAAAGCCGATTCCCCGCTTCTCAAAAAAAATCGGAATCGTAACGAGCCCGACAGGAGCGGCTCTTCGGGATATCTTGCAGATTACAAAAAGAAGGAATCCGGGAGTAGATGTAGTTATTCTGCCCGCCCTTGTTCAAGGAGACGGGGCTGGTGTCACTATTTCGAATATGATTAAAACGGCGAATGATTTTTCAATGTGCGATGTCCTAATCGTAGGCCGAGGTGGCGGAAGTCTTGAGGATTTGCTCCCGTTCAGCGAGGAAATTGTCGTTCGGGCAATAGCGGAGTCAAAAATTCCTGTCGTAAGCGCGGTAGGTCATGAAATTGACTGGAGTTTGGCAGATTATGCCGCTGACATGAGAGCGCCTACCCCGTCAGCCGCAGCAGAGCTGGTCGTTCCGAAGCAAAGCGACATTTTGCAGGGATTAGCCGCCTACAAGGAAGAATTTTACAATCAGATTTCAGGAAAAGTAGAGCGGTTAAAGCTTATGATAAAATCATTTGATGTCTCAAATATGGAGATTCGTTTCCGTTCGATTGAACAGCCGCTTTTTAACAGGCTTGAAATCGCCCGCACTTCTCTTTTGGACGGAATGAACGAAAAGCTAAAGGACACGAAAAATCAGATTCAGCAATGCCGTCATATTTTGGAGCAAGCAAGCCCGCAGACGATTTTAAATCGGGGCTACTCAATGGTAAGAACACAGGACGGAAAAATAGTCAGAAGCGCACAAGACGCAAAATCAGGAACCCGGCTAGAGATAACGCCGGCAAGCGGAAAAATCTGCGCAACAGTTTTGTAAAAGGAGACACAGAGTTTTTCCTAAAATTACTCGCTTTTTTTCCATTCGTCGATAAATTCCAGCATAAACTGCTGGACATCACCGAACCATTTTTTCTGAAAACGACAGGCTTCAACTCCGATATAACGGAAATGCCAACATTCCCACATATAGCCTGTCACATCTTCATAGCCACGGGGAAAAGAAAGACTCCAGCCATACTCTGAAGCGTGACTGTAAACCCACTGCCCCATTTTTGTTTCTCCCCAGTCATCGGTTATTGAGCCAAAATCAACGGCACAGCCCAGCTGATGCTGACTAGTTCCAGGACGAGCGGAATAACGCTCCGCAAGCTCAAGTCCATCCTGTGAAACATACCGGTTAAAAAGTCCTTCCTGATATTTATATGAGCGGTAAGTCGATGAGACCATAAGCTTAATTCCGTCTGAAAGGGCGGCACGACTTAAATTTTCAAGGGCTGCGTAGCTTTCAGGGCGCAAAGACAAATCATTTCGGCTTACATTCCACAAATCATTATTTTTGACAGCTTTTAAATCCTTAGGAACATAAGAGCTTGAAACAGAATGTTTTTTGTCGATAAGATAAAGCAAATCAAGCTCGTCAGTGCGATGAGCCTTTTTCTCTTCGTCCAGTACCTTATGCAAATCTGCCAAAAATTCTTCCGGATTTCCGTTAGGAATGGCATTTTTTGCCCTCTCGCTCATTTTGGAAAATACGCTTCTAAGCCTTTCAACTTCAGGGTTTTGAGTCAAAGAGCTTTCATTCTCTTTTGAACGGTCTGCCGTTTCAGCCAAGACAAGCTTCTCTTTGCAAGAAAACAAAGCTAAACAAAATAAAAGCTTCGCACATATTAAGATTATTTTTTTCATAGATTACTGAACTTCCGTAACGGCGTGAATTACATCAAAAACATCGTAAAAACCAGTCTCCTCAAGGGCAATTCTTGCCGGAGCAGACGGATTCATAATGTAAAGTCTGCGGTTATTGTCCTCGCCGTCATTATGAGTTGCCATAATAAGGCCAACCCCAACCGAGTCAACGGCTTCAACTCGTTCCAAATCCAGAACAATGTTAGATTTTTTGATATTCTCGTCGAGTTTTTCAGCAAGCTCCGTGACAGTGTATGTGTTCATTACTCCTGAAATTTCGTAAAGAACATAGTTTGAGCCCTGTTTTTCTATTATTGAAAGTTGTTCCATAAAAGTTCCCCTGTCACATAAAATGACAAAAAATTTACGCCCTCAGCATTTTTAGCGTGAAGATACTTACATCATCGTCGAGTTCCTTTGAAAGGAATTCGAGCAATGCGTTGTAAGAAGATGAAATCATATTTTGAGCACTCATCTGAGTGTTCTCAATAATATTTTTCTGAAGCCTGTCTTTTCCGTAAGCCTCACCTCGTAGTGATTTTGAGTCAAGCATACCGTCCGTACAAGCAAATAGAATGTCACCAGGATTCAACTTAACCTTTTTGACCTTGATGTAGGGAGAAATATCCTTTACGAAGCCCAAAACATGTCCCTCACCCTGAATTTCCATAACATTGTTGTAGGCCCTGTTGTAGAGGAAGAAGGCAGGAACAGCACAGTTGATGTAATAAACAGTGTCGTCCTTAAAGTCAATGAGAGCAAAAATTCCCTCAAAGAAGGTTCCGCGAGGAAGATTAAACCGGATAAACTGATTTACCTTTTCGACAAGCAGCTTGAAATC
This sequence comes from uncultured Treponema sp., assembly GCA_937915735.1. Classification (GTDB taxonomy): domain Bacteria; phylum Spirochaetota; class Spirochaetia; order Treponematales; family Treponemataceae; genus Treponema_D. The sequence continues at coordinate 14,601 of CALGGS010000144.1, read as the reverse complement.
CTTTGTTTCCTGCAAGAATGTTCGGATTACGGACTTTACGATGACCATGCTCATAGAGGCAGCGATACCCTTGCCAGACAAATCTCCCATAACGAAAATGTGCTTATCCTCGGACAGCTTGATTAAGTCGATGAACTCACCGCCGATGTTGTGGGCGTGAATCATCGTCATTCCGGAGTCGTACCGCTTATTTTTGATTGGGTCGATATTTCCCTGAATAGACTCGATAATCTGCTCTGACATTCGGATTTCTCGGTTTACGACACCGACAATAGATTCGTTACCGATGTTCTTCATATAGTAACCGAATACGAAGAAGTAAGAGTAAAGCTTTGAGAAAACCTCGTAGTCATAATTGTTATAGACATTACCACCGGCCTTCTGTCCCAAAATGATTACGCCCAGGATATGGCGACCCTCGTTCAGAATGATGAAGGCGTCAGAGCCAGTCTGATTAAAAAAGTTCACCAAATCGCTTCTTGAGGCCGAGTAATAATAACCTGAGTCCAGGACAGTCTTAAAAACAATTCGTCTGTTCTGGTTCAAAAGTGAGTCGAACATCTTGTTGTCTTTCGTTGAGATAGTTATCTTTTTTTCATCAGATAAATCATAGACTGATTCAAGCTCTTCATTGTTGTTTTCTACCAGAATTCTCATGAAGGACATACCGATATTTTTTGTGAAGATATTCTGCATATTTCGAACGATGTTCTCTGGGTCGTCAGAAAAGTCGAACTGAGACAAATCTTCCTCAAAAATGTTCGCATATTGCTGAGTTCGGAAGCCTGAGCGGCGGTTAAAGAGCTTCATAAGCTGATAGGCGCCCATAACGATGACAATGATTAAGGCTATAAGATAAAGATAGAAGGCAGTTCCATGATTCGTGCTCCGTGACCACAAAAACGCAAATCCGAAACCAATCAAAATCGCAGGGAAAAAATAACAGATGAGCGTTTTAAGTGCGAAACCGAGCAGTGAGAAAAAGTCGTACAAAAAGTCAACAAGGGTCGCCCGCATTAAAATCCACTGTGCCAAAACATAAGGAACAAGGAAAAGCGTCGAGAACATGGCGACACGATAAGTGGCAAAATGAACCAAAGAAAGGGCAATCCATGCCGCAATGAGAGAAGCGGCGTTCAAGATTGATTTCTGGTGGTCAAGGCGTCCCTCACGAGTCTCAGAGCGAAGCAGCATAATTATGACAGAGAAGAAAGGCACCACAAAGAAAACTAAGAGCCTGTAAAAATCAAACCAGTTGTAGGGAAAAATAGTCGCAAAATCATCAAAGAAGAGAGAGACTGATTCCATACGAATACCGACAAAATTCGTAACGGTAGCCCCTGTAAAATGGAACATGACAGCCCATATACACCAAATATCACCAGTCCAGCTAAGCACCTGAACTGCAAAAGGTCGTTCAATCATTGGATAAAAGACATTGTAAACCGAAAAATGAACGCAATACATTCCGAAAATGATGTAAGTAAGCTCGGCAAGAAAGGTCGTCATTCGCTCAGGCATAGCGATTGAAGACAAAATCGTAAGTCCCAAAGCACCGCAGGAAAGGGCAAGGAGAACATTCAATGAAATGACAGGATTTTTTCCTTCGTTTCCTGTCCGAGCGTCAACATAAATAGCAAGCCAGCCTAAAAAAAGGGCAAAAGCAATGTTAATAAGTGCGTAAACCATAGATTTCTTTCCCCCTACCGTTCAACCTTTGCTACGAGCATCGTCAAGTCATCGTGAAGCCTTGTGTCCGCATTATAGCTCAAAACAAGATTTACTATATCGTTTACGAATTCCTGAGGCTCCTTTGAAGCGCTGGCCTTGATTGTATTCGTGAAAAGCTCAGTGTCGCCAAGCTCTACCTTATCTTCGTTCATAACCTCTGAGACACCGTCAGATGCCATCATAATGAGGTCTCCGGAGAAAAGACGCTGCTCTGAAACCTGAACATCACTTTCGTCAATCGGAATAATTCCTACGACAGAGCAATTTGATGAAAGCGACTTGATTCGGTAGCCTTCAGGAGAACGAGTTACAACGATTGGGTCTGACATCGAAGCATTAACATAAGTGATTTTCATTTTTTCAGTATCAACGATTCCGATAAAAAGAACCGTGTATTTATCCTGAAGATGCATGCCCTTAATTGCCGCATCCACGGAAATTATCATTCCGACTAAATCTTCTTTATTTTCCTTGATTTTTACGGTGTTAATTACCAAGCCCATGACAAGAGCCGCCGCAAGTCCCTTACCAGAAACGTCACCGAGCATAAGGAGAGTTTTGTGCTCGTCAATAGGAAGAACAGTGTAATAGTCACCTGAGACATTGATAAGCGGGCGGAAGTATGCGCCAAGCTTTAAATTCTTGATTTCTGGCATTTTCCTTGGCAAGAAGGAGACCTGAGCGTCCGCAAGCTGCTGCCATTCCGTTGAAAGCTCAGAAATTTCAGAAAGACTTGAGATGATTCTGGAACGGTTCTGGAAGCGAACAAATTCCTCGTAAAGCTGACGGTATATTTCGGTATCAAAAAGATATGTGTAGCGGTTAAAGATATAAAGGTGCTCGCCATCGCTGGCAAAGAAAAATCCCCTCGCTTTTTTTTGATTCGGACAAAGACCCATAGTATCGCTCAGAAAGTTAATCGGGTCGTGCCAAGCCGCATCATAATTCTGCTCAAGCTTAGTTAAGATTTTAGGATCATTCGTAATCTTGTTGGGGCTATTGTAGAGAACATAGTTAGCATTTCGGTCAACATAAAGGACAGAACAATCTGCATCAAGCTCCAAGATTTCAGATACGGCGTTATTAAAATCCTCGAGAGAGTAGCAAAAGCGAAGCCGCTCAATGAATTTCGTGAGAATAGCCGTCGCGCCAGTCTCCATTGATTTTTTTTCGATTCGGCTTCTGGCATTCTCAAAAACTGTAATGCTCGTGAAGAACAAAATGGCAAAAATGAGTGCCGTAACGACAATCGGGAAGAAGTTAGAGTAAGTTCGGTAATCCGTCAGCTTTGTCTGCGGAGCCAGATTTACAGCAATCAAGATGAAAACTAAAGCCGCAACAAGATTTATCGAAACCAAGGCGATTCGTCGTTGAGTTTTATACATAAAGCCCCCATTTTTAAATCTTTATCTCTATATTATCGGTTGAAAACATTCTTTTAGCAAGAATTTTAGTATTCCTCAGAGGAATTTCGTTCCTTCTTAATGAAATTTTTAGCCCCGCCCTCGCGTTTTGGCTTATCGACAGCCACGCTCACACGGATTCTGCGCCCGTCAACATCCTTTCCGTTCATGCCGCCAATTCCCCGCTCGCCCATAATGTCATCGGCCATTTCAACGAAGCCAAAGCCCTTTGACTGCTCGGTGAATTTATCCTTCATAATCCTGACAGAAAGTACCTCGCCATAATTAGAAAACCTCTCACGGAGAGTTTCTTCCGTAGTAACATAACTTAGATTTCCAACATAAAGTTTCATAATATCCTCAATAAAATAAAGTGAAATTATTATATCACAAGTTCAGCATAATTGAAAGTTTAAAGAATTTATCCTTTGATTTCTTGACAGTATACTTTTTTTTTTGTAGAGTACTTTTACTTATTTATATAAGAATTCATAAATACAAAAGGAGAAAATTTTATGAAAAAACTTATCGCTTTGGCCGCTGCAACACTTCTTTCTGCAGCAGTTTTCGCTGAAAACACCTTCCATGTAGGTGCTTACATTCCAATCAACAGCTGGACTATTGAAGATGGTGATAACGAAGATGATTTCAAAAGCGGCGGTTTCGGAGGCTTTTTTGACTTCACTCATGTCGCTGACAGTGGATTTTCTGTAAAAGTAAATCTTGGTGTCGGTTATGCTCACGGAAAAGATGATTTGGAAGATTTTAAAGGCGTTGATTTTGACCTTGGAGTCGGTCTTGGCGGTTCGCCGATTCACAACGAAAAAATGACACTTTCTATTTTCGGTGACCTCGGTTTCAGAATTGACAGCTTAGGCTATACGGAATCGGTCTCAGTATCAGGTTACACTGCTGACATCGAATTCGACTTGTTCAACTTCAATTTCTACATCGGACCAGAAATCGCTTACACATTCCGCTTCAATGACCATGTAGGTATTTTCGCAAACTTCGGCATCCTTTACAATGTCGGTGCTTGTACTCTTGGTTATGATGCTGAGGGCATTACTGATGACGAAAGCTATTTCCTCTCTGGCTTTACATTCCAGCCAAAATTCGGCGTAGCCTTTACATTGTAAGCGACAGTGATTAAAAAAGCCGTGCTTTCCGGTACATTGCTGAAAATCACGGCTAAATCTGCCCCTTGAAAAACGAAGAATTTTAGTTCAAAATAAGAATATGTCTTTTTCTCGAAAGGGATTTTTTGTTTTTCTTTTTCTCGTCGCTTTCTTGGCATTTTCATTCGCCCAGACTTTCCCTTCAAGGCCTGTCCCGGCTAATATTTCTGCAAAAAAAATCGGCGTAAACAAAATAGAGCTTTCATGGACCCTTCCAGAAAATTTTACGGCGGCCAGCATCGCAATTTTCCGCTCAACGAGCCAAATCGAGCAAAAATCAACTATTTCGGCAGAAAAGCCTGTGGCAGAAGTTCCCGCTCACACGACAAGCTTCACTGACTTTTTAAAACACTTCGGTGACTATTACTACGCCCTGATTGCCCGTGACAAAAACGGCGACCTTTTTAACATACTGCTTCCAACCGTAAATGCGACGGTAAGGCCAGTCTCTCTTCTTCCGCCAGATGATTATCTTGAATTTTCTGCTGAAGCCGAGGAGCAATATGTCCCAGGATTTTTGCGGGAGCTTCCACTTCCCTACCTCGACTTAATTTCAGATTTAGACATAAAAGCCACTCCAATGTCAGAAAAGGCAAAAAAAGCAGGCAAAGAGCTTGCAGGCCCATACGCAGTAAAAAAACAAAAGCTTTTAAATCCTTATGTTTTTGAGGAAGATATGATTCTCTCTCCTGAGGGAGATGATTTTTTTCTCTTTGAGTCGCTGAAAAACTATTTTATGAAAAAAGATTACAAGGGCTCGGTTAATGATTTAAGGCAGTTTCTTGCAATTACGCGGGATTCTCAGGTTATGATGCGGGCAGTGTTTTATTTGGCAGAGTCTCAATATTATTGCAAGAATTATCGCGCTTGTCTGGAGCTTTTTCTTTTTACGGAAGATTTTTACCCTGAGCTTTCAAAAAAATGGATAGATTCCGCACTGGATTTCTATAAAATTCCTGAAAAATATTAGGAGCAGATAAACGGCAAAAAGGGTGGAATTCTGATTCCTAAATCTTTCTGAGGGTTTCTATCGGCTTTTCCTTACCAGCCTTTATTGCAGGAAGAAGGCTTACTAAAAGAGAAAGCAGAATCGTTGCGAGTGAAATCAAAGCCACTTCTTTTACGGGGATTGTTATCGGGATATTCTGAAGATAAAATGCCTCGTCAAGAAGATGAACCGTGACATAGTTTGAAAGGCTGCCCTCGGACAGAAAATAAAAAATTTTCGCAAAGGAATTCACAAGAGCCTCGATAAAATTCATTACCCTTGAAAAATTAAGCGAGAACAAAAGCCCGAGAGGGAGACCGAAAAGAACTCCGAAAAAGCCTGTGACACTCCCTGTTATGATGAATGAAAGTGAAATTCCACGGGAAGTGCCTCCGAGACTTTTTAAGATTGCTATTTCCTTTTTTCGCTCCATAACGAGCATAACCAAGGCACTGGAGATATTCACGGAAGCTACAAGAACAATCAGCATCATAATAAAAAGCAGCATAATCTTTGTTGAAGCAAAATTTTCGTACTGAGAAGTATTCAAATCACTCCAACGGTAAAGATGCCCGCAGTTCAAAAGAAGAGGTGAAAGGGAGCGGTATGCTTTTTCAAGGTTTACGGAAAAAGCGTCTTCAGTTTCAATTCCCAAAACAGCTGTAGTGGAGCTTGATGAAATTAAGTTAAAGCCGTTTTCAAGGGAAACAAAAAACCACAGAGCGTCCAGCTCCTGATAGCCTGAAGAGACTATTCCGCTCACTTTTAAAAGAGTAATTTTAGGAACAGTTTTTCCGCTTGAATTTTCTTTTGTAGTTATAAGCCTGACGGTGTCTCCTGCCTTGACTTCAAGATTTTCCGCAAGTTTTTTTCCGAGAACGCAGGAATTTTTCGATGAAAGGTCTGTATTTCCGTCAAGAACTTCAAAAAGATTTTTAAAAGACTCGTTTTTTTCAAAAATATCGCTCTGAACTGCACGAATGGAAGAGCCAAAACGCCCCTTTTTTGAAGAAGCAAGCCCTATTCCCTGTAATTCCGGCCAAATATTTTTTACAGAAGGCTCGTAAAGCTTAACTGACGAAGAAAGGCTTTGCAAATTTTCGGCAGTCTGACTATATTCGGAGCCGGGATAAAGTACAAGCTGTAAATGCGACGAAGAAAGGCCTATCATCCGTTCGGTGATTCCCTTTATCATTCCGTTGGAAACTACAAGGACCACGATGAGAGGAACAAGCGAAATTCCTATGCAAACGAGAGCTCCCAAAAGGGAACGGCGCACATTGGATTTTTTCCCGGTTTTCGGAAAGAGAATACGGCTTGCAAAAAGAAGGGATGAAGAAAAGGTCATTTTAAAACCTCAAAATTCACCTCTTGAAGGCTGCCGTTTTTTATCGCGTAAGAAACATCGCCATTTCTGGCAAGAGTCATATCGTGGGTGACAAGAAGAAGGGTTTTATTGTATTTTTCAACGACGGAAAAGAGAAGCTCGCCAATCATTTTCGCATTTTCAGGGTCCAAATTTCCCGTAGGCTCGTCCGCCAAAATAAGAGACGGATCATTCATAAGGGAGCGGGCAACACTAACCCTCTGCCTCTCCCCGCCAGAAAGTTTTCCCGGCAGGTGCGACATTCGGTTTTCAAGGCCGACATCACAAAGAAGGGCTTTTGCCTTTTCAATCGCGATTTTTTTTGGAACTCCAGCCATAAGAGACGGTAAAAATGTGTTTTCGAGAGCCGTAAAATCTTTTAAAAGATAATGGAACTGAAAGATAAGACCTAAAAAATGAGTTCTATAGTCGGAGAGCGCTTTTTCGCTGAGCCGTGAAATATTGTAGGAGCCGCAAATAATTTCGCCAGAAGTGGCCGAGTCAAGCCCGCCAATAATGTTCAGGAATGTGCTTTTTCCGCTTCCGCTTTCGCCTACAATGCAGACTTTTTTGCCTTTTTCTATTTCAAGATTTAAATCTTTAAGGATTGTGAGAGTTTCACCTTCAGATTTATATGTTTTTTCAAGATTTTTTACGCTTACGATAATTTCAGACATCACTAAATCCTAACATAAAATCTGAAGTTTGTCACTTTTTATGAGTTTTCAAAAAATCAGTGGCTTAAAGCAACCTTGTTCCAGAGAGTCTGCATCATGCTGTCCTCGCTCTGGATTGTCTTCTGGCTTGCCTCATAAGCGCGGTTCACCTCAATCATCTTGACCATTTCGTTAACGACATTGACATTGCTGGTCTCCATATAGCCCTGAAGCATTTTCGGTCGCTCCATTCCCTCGGCGATGTAAGCCTCACCAGAGATATTGTTTGAGGACCAGAGAGAATTCCCCATTTTTTTGAGGTATCGCTCGTTATCGAAGCGCACTATTTTGATTCGGTCAATCACTTCGTTGTCTTTTGTGGTGATAATTCCGTCCTCGTTCACGATGAATTTGTCATCAGGAACCTTGATTACGCCGTTCTCACCCATAAGAGGGTATCCGTCTTTTGTAAGCAAGATGCCTTCTTTTCCAAGGATAAAGTTTCCGTTTCTCGTGTATCGCTCACCGCCTGGTGTCTCAACTGCAAAAAATCCTTCTCCAGCCAGAGCCATGTCCGTGTTTGTATTAGTTCCGCGGAAAGAGCCTTGCTCAAAAACTGTGTAATTTTCGTTAGTCTCGACTCCGAGACCGATTTTTCCGATAATCGGAGCCGCATCTGCCGAGCCAAAAGGAGTTTTATAAACGCCGTCGGCTTCCGTTCTTCTTAAAAGAAGCTCAGAAAAGGTTTTTGTCGAAGTCTCGTCTCGTTTAAAGCCTGCGGTATCCACATTCGCCAAATTGTTTGCAATCGTGTCGAGCCTGTTTTGCTGGGCGTTCATTGAACTAGAACCAATATACCAACCACGAATCATAGAATCCTCCCAATAATCAATGCTATTTAATTATCGGAAAATCATAGCTCATAATTAAGACTTTTAGCTCAGGAAAGGCAGAATTCGACAAATCACGCTTTTTATGATAGGATAGGATTCCTGACAGGCTCAAAGTGACAGAACTTCGTTTGAAGTGGGCGAATTTAAAGTGAACAAAATGAATAAATCCAGGGGGTAAAAATGAAAAAAGTTGCGATTGTACATGACTGGCTCGTAAATTACGGCGGAGCCGAGCGAGTCGTTGAAGAACTCTTAAAAATCTACCCTGAGGCGGACATTTTTACTCTCGTTTATGACGAAAAAAAGATGGGAAAAATCTTTCCGAAAGAAAAGGTTCACACATCTTTCATTCAAAAATGGCCTTTTGCGACAAAACTTTACACAAAATTCTTAGCTTTTATGCCAAAAGCCTTCGAGTCCTTTGACTTTTCAAGCTATAAACTCGTAATCTGTTCGTCGTCTAGTTGCGCAAAGGGAGTCATCACTCCTCCGCTAGTGCCCCATGTCGCATACATCCATACGCCAATGAGATACGCGTGGGACAAATATTTTGAATACAAAAACCGGAGCGGCAGAATCACCCAGTTCTTTATGGAAAAATGGATGAACAAAATCCGGCTCTGGGACTATGTTTCAAGCCAGAGAGTCGACACTTTAATCGCAAACTCCAACTACATTTCAAGAAGAATCAAAAAATACTGGAACCGTGAAAGCGAGGTAATATATCCGCCAGTAAATGTAAAGGACTTGCAGCCAAACGGAAAGGAAGCCGAAGACTTTTTCGTTGTCTTCAGCCGTTTCGTTCCGTACAAGAGAATCGACCTTGCGATACAAGCCTGTGGAAATCTTAAAAAAAATCTCGTAGTTATTGGAAGCGGCTCGCAAAAAAAAGAGCTTAAAAAACTCGCATCCCGCTACAAGGACTCAAAAATCACCTTCACAGGAAGAATCAGGGATGACGAGGTCCGGGACTATTTGCAGCGGTGCCGTGCCTTGATTTTCTGTGCCGAAGAAGATTTTGGAATTATTCCTGTCGAAGCCCAGTGCTGCGGACGGCCCGTAATTGCCTTCGGAAAAGGCGGTGCCCTTGAGACAATCATAAACGGAAAAACGGGAACATTTTTCAGCCACGCTACCCCTGACTCAGTTGAGCGGGCAATAAATCGCTTTGAGGAGCTTGAAAAACAAGGAGCCTTCGACTCCACATTCATAAGCGCTCACGCAAAAAATTTTTCAAGGGAGCGATTCGCCCGTGAAATAAAGGAAGCGATTGACAACACAATAATCAGAATGGACGAGGAAACGACTAAAAAATGAGAATTGCAATCGACTGCAGAATGATTGGAAGCGGAGGAATCGGTTCATTTATATCAGAGCTGATTCCATACTTCCTCGAAGAAAACGAATGTCTTTTAATCGGAAGTCACGGGCAATGCGCGCCTTTTTTGCGTCTTGCGAATGTCGAGTTCTGCTTTTGTGACATAAAGCCATTCTCCCTTAAAGAAACATTTTTCTTTCCCCAGGATGTTCTTGAAGCGATTCATCATTACGATGTCTATTTTACACCCTACTGCAACATTCCGTCCGGAATCAATCTTCCGATTTTCTCTGTTATTCACGATGTCGTTTTTTTAGACGTAAAGGGGCTTACCAGTATGCTCGGAAAAATCGGGCGAAAAATGTTTTACAAACGGGCAATCAATTATTCAAATACGATTTTTACGGTCTCAGAATTTTCAAAAGAGAGGATTATTCATCACCTAAAGTGCAAAAAGCCCTTAAAAATCGTCTATAACTCAGCTCCGTCTTATTTAAAAGAGCCGTTTGAAAAAAAAGCAGAAAAAAAAGACCAGATTCTTTTTGTCGGGAACATAAAAAAGCACAAAGGGCTGAAAATCCTGCTTGATGCCTTTGAAAATGCAAGAAAAACGGACGAAAATTTTAAGTCCAAGCTGGTAATCGTCGGAAACGCGGAAAATTTCAGGACAGGAGATGAAGAGACAGTCGAGAGAATTAAGAGGATAGATTCTTCGGCCGATTCGCAAAATATTTCACAGAATGGCAGTGAATCGCTGGTCGTCTTTACGGGGAAAATCTCCAATGACGAGCTGAAATATCTTTATGCGGAGTCTAAATTTTTAGTTCAGCCGTCACTTTATGAAGGCTTTGGCCTTCCTCCCCTTGAAGCCCTTACGGTCGGAACACGGGCAATAATTTCTGACATTCCGGTTTTTAAAGAAATTTACGAAGGGCTTCCAGTAACATTCTTTAAAAGCGAAAGTGCCGGCGATTTGGCAGAAAAAATGCTCGCCTTTAAAGACGAGCCCTTTACGGAAAAGGAAAAAGAGCTGATTTCTAGTAAATATTCCTACAAAAAATCAGCGGAAATTATATTAAAGGAATTCGCCCAAAACAGACCTTAGCTCTTCGTCCTGCTTGTAGTAATTTTCTTCAAGCTCAGCTTTTGAAAGTCCTACAAGTTCGTGGCTGCAATAGTGAATCCAGCGGTCATCAGAAGGAGACTTTATGTCGAATTTCCGGCACCAATAATCTGGTTTTATTGGCAAGGTTTCTTTAAAAGTAAAATTCTTGTAATCGTGAACGACAACCTTTATATCCTCACGGGGAACGCCCTTTTCAAGAAGGAACTGCACCAAAAAATTCAGAGTTCTTCCAGAGTCATAAATATCGTCAATAAGAAGGATTTTGTCTCCCTGACGGAGATAATCAGGAGAATATGTCCAACCATCAATCCTAATTGCATCGTGAGAATGAACATCTGTATAGGAGCGCGCAACGACAGCCGCATAAAGGACAGGCTTTTTTCCCTTAAGGGCAAGCTTAAAATATTCACTAATCACATTCGCCATATAAGCCCCGCCCCGAAGAGAGGTATATATGATGTCAGGAATAAATCCGTCGTGATAGATTTTTGATGCAAGCTTTAAAGCGTCATTTCTCACAGTTTCATAAGGCAAAAATTCTTTCATAAGATATTCTCCACACAAATTTTACGCACAGATTCCGTTAAGTTTTTCAAGAAGCTTTTTTCCAACCTTCCAGTTGTCACCGGCTCCCATCGTAACGAAAATGTAGCCGTCGGGATATTTTTCATCCCTTGACTCAGATAAGATTTTCAGTCCGAGTTCACAAGCCTCGTCAAATTCTCCGGCATAAAAGACATCCTTGTGATATTTTTTTGTCCTCTCTGCCAAGATTTCACCCGTAACATTCGCCGATTCGGCATTTTCACGCGCGCTTCCGTAAATTTTATTGATAATAACCTTGTCTGCGCTTTCAAATGAAGAGGCAAATTCTTCAAGAAGGGCAGCCGTTCTTGTATAGGTGTGGCTCATAAAATCCACGATAATCTTATGATTTTTGTAGAATTCGCGGAAGCCCTTTAAAGTCGTCTTAATTGCCGTAGGATGATGACCGTAATCATCTATAAAAATAACATCCTGACCAGATGAAGTTTTTGCGCGTCCAACAATTTCACTTCGTCTCTTTCCGCCGGCAAAATTTTTAAGGCCAGTTTTCAGATTTTCGATATAATCAAGGGGATTTTTTCCCTCATTTCTTAAAAGCTCTGCATTCAAGGCAAGGGCTGCGACTGCATTTCGGACATTATGCTCACCAGGAACAAGAATTTCAAAAGCGCCAAGAGAAGCGACAGAAAAATGCTGAACTCCAGCCTTTACTTCTCCAAAAGTGAGCTTATAATCCCCACTAGCCTTCACTCCATAAGGAAGGGCCTTTATATCAGCTCTTTTTTTCTTGGCTATTTCTACGGTTTCGACAGCGCCCTTATCATCTGCACAATAAATTACCTCACCGCCTTCCGGCAATTTACAAATATAATCAACGAAAGCAGAGCGAATGTCCTCATAAGTCGGGTAATAATCCTGATGATCGCTTTCAACACTGGTCAAAATGATTTTTTTTGGCTCAAAGGCCATAAAATGACGCTGATATTCACAGGTTTCGGCAACAAAATAATCATGTTTTTTTGTCGGAGTCGTCATAGTACACGAGTCGCCAAAGGATTTTATGACAGAGCCGGCAAGAACCTGAGATGAAAGAGGAAGTTCCTTTAAAATAGTTCCGCAAAGGCCTGTCGTCGTTGTTTTTCCGTGAACTCCGCAAACGCCGCAGGAATAAGCTGTCCTGCTAATGGCGCCCAAGGCCTCAGAATAAAGAAGCATAGGAAGATTTCGCTTTTTTGCCTCAATAAGGTCCGGGTTCTTTTCGACAGAATAAGCACTTGAATAGATTACAAATTGAACGGAGTCAGTGATGTTTTTTTCTGAAAAAGGAAGGGCCTTCAGTCCGTGTTTTTCAAGAATCTCGTCAGTGTAAAATCGCTCAGGAACATCACTTCCAGTGATTACCGCCCCCCGGGCATATAAAATTTCTGTAAGGGCAGCCATTCCAGTGCCCTTGATTCCAACAAAATGAAAATGAACGCCCTTAAAATCATCGGGCAAAGAAAGAATTGACATTTTAAGCCTCAACACCGCCCTGAGAAAGCTGGAGATACATCTGGTCTGCCAAGCCGAAGCCTGCGTTTTTCGTCATCATCGTGGCATACTCGTCGTAGAGCATGTCCTCGTACATATTTTTAGCGTAGCTTGATTCGCCGTCTGCCTTCATCACAGTTTTTCGCATTGAAGACAGCATCATTTTGACAACATAAGATTCCATCTCAAGGGATTTTTCGTAAAGTTTACTTGTCCTGTCGATTTTCTGGCTCTGAACATGGGGATTAGCCTGATTTGCGGCCGCACCGACGGGAAGAGCGTTTTTGTCACTCTGTGAAGTAAACGAGCCTGAAAAGCCGCTTGTCCAGTCGCCGTTAAGGCGGCCGTCATAGGAAGTCTGAGAAGAAGAAAGATTTTTACCGACACCGGCATTTTCAGATTTCGCGAGAGATTTAGCCTCATTTACGAGGGCATCGAATTTTCCCTTCTCAGAAGAGATTTTCGCACTAAGAGAAGCACCCTCGCCTTTAGTTATTGCTGAAATACCGCCGATTGTCATATTAAATCCCCTTCATTTTTTGACGCAGATTCACACAGATACACGCGGATATATATAATCTGTGTTCATCTGCGTTTATCCGCGTCTAAATTCTAATTATCTTTTAAGGTTTACTGCTGTTGAGAGCATTGAGTCCGTGGTCTGGATGGCCTTTGAGTTGAACTCGTAGGCTCTCTGGGCCACAATCATCTGAACCATTTCGTTTACTACGCTTACATTCGACATCTCTACGAACTTGTGCTTGGTTACGCCGAAGCCCTCAAAGCCCGGGCGACCTGCGATTGCCTCGCCTGACGCGTTCGTCACTTTATAGAGATTGTCGCCTACAGCCTCAAGGCCTGCGTTGTTGGGGAAGCGGTAAAGCTCAATCTGAGCAACGTCAACAGGATCGTCCTGACCGAAGATTTTTACGGAAACCCGGCCGGTGTCATCGATTGTAAGTGTATGGATGTCAAAACCTTCCGGCATGATTACTTCCGGCTGAACCCGAAGACCGTTAGAATTCACCAGCTGTCCGTTCATGTCGATTTTGAAGGAGCCGTCGCGGGTGTAGGCATAGCTTCCGTCATATTGCATGACGCGGAAAAATCCGTCTCCGACTACGGCAACATCAGTGTCAACGCCTGTGTTCTGGAGTGAGCCTTGCGTGAAAACGCGCTGAGTTGCCGCAACCTTTGTACCGGCTCCCTGCTGGATTCCCACAGGTGTGACCGTGTCTTCTGTTGCCGGAGTGCCCGCCAGTTTCACATTCTGATAGATAAGATCCTCGAACTCAACTCGCTGCTGTTTGAATCCCGTTGTGTTGACATTTGAGAGGTTGTTTGAAATCGTGTCAAGATTTTGCTGCTGACCGTTCATACCTGTCGCTGCTGTCCAAAGACTTCTTACCATATTTTTTCTCCATTACGCTTTTAGGCGTGATACTTTATTATCGGTTTTTGGAAGTGAAAGTTAACCAGAGATTGCGCAGATTCTCAGCGATTAGTGACTGAGCGCAACCTTGTTCCAGAGCGTGCTCATCATGCTGTCTTCGCTTTGGATTGTCTTTTGGCTTGCCTCGTAGGCGCGGTTTACTTCAATCATTTTGACCATTTCGTTCACCACGTTTACGTTGCTCGTCTCCATGTAGCCCTGGAGCATTTTCGGTCGCTCCATGCCCTCGGCGATGTAGGCTTCGCCCGAGATGTTGTTCGAGTTCCAGAGCGAATTTCCCATCTTTTTGAGGTAGCGTTCGTTGTCAAAGCGCACGATTTTGATTCGGTCGATGACTTCGTTGTCTTTTGTGGTGATGATGCCGTCCTCGTTCACGATGAATTTGTCGTCTTCAAGGCGGATGATTCCGTTTT
>CALGGS010000143.1 GCA_937915735.1 uncultured Treponema sp. | reverse complement strand
TATCGTAAAGCTGAGAGAGAATTGAACTCATTCCGTGATAACGCAATCCGCCGGCATGGTTCGGAGACGGCATGAATTCACTTCCGAGCGTGTACATTTTTGCAAGAGGGCAGACATGACCTGTGTCACAAAAATCATAAACATACGAACCGCGTGTAAGACTTGGACAGCTTGCAGGCTCCACGGCGATAAACTGATAATCCGCTTCACCACGCAATTTTCGCCCCATAAACGGAGAAATCAATCCGCCAAGGTTAGAGCCGCCACCAGCACAGCCAATGATTACATCAGGCTTTATTCCGTATTTGTCCATCGCACTCATTGTCTCAAGCCCGATTACAGTCTGATGCAAAAGAACCTGATTCAAGACGCTTCCGAGAACATAGCGGTAGCCTTCCTGTTTTGTGGCAGCTTCGACTGCCTCGCTGATTGCACAGCCCAAACTTCCGCCAGTTCCTGGGAATTCGGCAAGGATTTTGCGTCCGACTTCGGTTGTGTCGCTCGGTGACGGAGTAATTTTTGCCCCATAAGTGCGGATTACTTCGCGGCGGAAAGGCTTTTGCTCGTAAGAGACTTTGACCATGTAGACATGACAGTCAAGGCCGAAATATGAACATGCCATGGAAAGAGCCGTGCCCCACTGACCGGCACCGGTTTCCGTGGTAACTCCCTTTAAGCCCTGCTTCTTTGCGTAGTATGCCTGGGCAATGGCGGAATTGAGCTTGTGGCTTCCGCTTGTGTTGTTTCCTTCGAATTTGTAGTAAATTTTTGCGGGAGTTCCCAGTTTTTTTTCAAGGCAGTAAGCCCTGATAAGGGGAGCAGGCCTGTACATTTTGTAGAATTCACGAATTTCAGAAGGAATTTCGATAAAAGCATCTTTAGTGTTAAGCTCCTGCTTTATCAGCTCGTCACAAAAAACAGGTGACAAATCTTCGGCAGTGCAAGGTTTTCCGTTTGAAGGATTTAAAAGAGGTGCCGGCTTATTTTTCATATCCGCACGGACATTGTACCAGCTTGTAGGAAGCTCGTTTTCTTCAAGGTAGATTTTGTAAGGAATTTCTTTAGACATATTTTCTCCAGAATTAAGATTACTATTTACAGAAACATAATATCAGAAAAAGAAGCGAACAGCAACACAAGGCGATTATCTTTTATATTTCTGATTTTTTTTGTATAATTCCCTAGATTTTTTAAGATGTAAACTGAGGTCAAATATGGAAGCATACAAAAAAGAATTTATTGATTTTATGGTCGAGTGCAATGTTTTAAAGTTCGGCTCTTTCACGCTCAAAAGCGGACGGCAGTCGCCATTTTTTATGAACGCGGGGGCCTATGTTACCGGAAGCCAGTTAAAAAGACTGGGAGAGTATTATGCGAAAGCGATTCACGAAAATTTCGGGGACGAAATCGATGTGTTTTTCGGGCCGGCCTACAAGGGAATACCTCTCGCGGTCGTGACAGCTGTCGCTTACTCAGAGCTTTACGGAAAAGAAATTAAATATTGCTGTGACCGGAAAGAAGCGAAGGACCACGGTGCGGACAAGGGCGAGCTTTTAGGATATAAAATCAAGGACGGAGACAGAGTCGTAATCATCGAGGATGTCACAACCTCCGGAAAATCAATCGAAGAAACTTACCCGAAAATAAAGAGTCAGGAAACAAAAGAGGGCGGAATAAAAATCGTAGGCGAAATAGTTTCCCTTAACCGAATGGAAAAGGCTCCTGACTCAGACAAGGCAGCTCTTGATGTCATAACAGAAAAATATGGATTTCCGGCAAAAGCCATTGTCTCAATGAGCGATGTAGTCGATTCACTTTATACGAATGGAGATAAAAAATTGATTACAGACGAAATAAAGGCTGAAATCGACAAATATTATGAAATATACGGAGCAAAAGCTTAAAAATTCATAAATGGAATCAACCTTACTTTCCAGAATGAGAGCCGGGGACAAGCTTTCCCTTGGCGAACAGCTGCACCTTATCTTCGAGCTGAGCTTACCCGCAGTTCTGGCCCAGTTAGGCTCAATTTTAATGGGCTATATTGACGCCTCGATGGTCGGTCACTTAGGAGAAAAGGCCGGGGCTGCAATCGGGCTGGTCTCATCCTCAACCTGGCTCATTTTTGGCCTCTGCTTTGCCTGCTCAATGGGCTTTTCTGTTCAGATTTCTCATTTAATAGGAGCCAAAAAAAACGAAGAAGCCAGAAATTTAATGAAGGTCTCTTTTCTGGTGAATGGCATTTTTGCGCTCATCCTGCTCCTTTTAGTCAGCTCTATTTCCCCCTTCGTTCCACGGTGGCTAGGTGGCAGCGAGGAGATTTATTCAGATTCTTTTTCTTATTTTTTTATCTTCGCGCTCAGTATTCCCATAATCCAGATGAACGATTTGGCAAGCTCTCTTTTGCAGGCCTCAGGCGAAATGAAATTTCCCAGCGTCATGCAGATTTTATCAGGAGTTTTAAATGTCGTCTTAAATTATGTCTTTATTTATGCCCTTTCAATGGGAGTCCGGGGGGCGGCAATAGCGACATTTATCGCGAGATTTTTGACAACCCTTCCCTTGGTTCTTTTTCTTCTCTACAAAAATGAACTTCTGCATCTCCGGAAAAACGAAAGCTTTTACATAAAAAAATCATATTTTTCACAGGCATTAAAAATCGGACTTCCGACGGCATTTGAGCAAATAGTTATGTCTGGCGGGCAAATCGCTTTTACCAGAATTGTAAGTCCCTTGGGAGAGACTGCCCTTTCAGCAAATTCCTTCGCAATCACGGCGGAAAGTTTGTGCTATATGCCGGCGTATGGAATCTCAGTCGCAGCAACGACAATAACGGGGCAATGCTTTGGAAGCGGACAGAAAAAGCTCACCTGGAGATTCGGATGGCTTTCAGAGATAGTCGGAATCATTTTTATGATGATAAGCGCCAGTTTAATGTTCGTTTTTTCACGAGAGATGATAGGGTTTATCTCGCCAGAGCCAGCAGTAATCGCCTTGGGGAGCCAGATTTTGATGATTGAAGCCTTCTGCGAGCCTTTTTACGGCTCAAGCATAATTGCAAGCGGAGCAATGAGAGGCACCGGTGACACCTTCGTTCCGAGCATTTTTAATTTTTTAACCATGTGGCTTATCCGTATTCCTCTTGCGATTTTTTTAAGAGGAAGATACGGGCTCCCTGGAATTTGGGCGGCAATGAGCTTTGAGCTTTTTGTTCGCGGACTATTATTTTTGATTCGCCTTTACGGCAAAAAATGGATTAAAAGCTAAAGCTTCGGCGATTTTTAATTTTTCCATGGAAAGACAAAGCTGCTAAGTTTTCTAGGTCCTAAAGATTCCTTGTCGTCAGCAAGAAGCTCGTCCCATGGAACTTCATTTCGTTTGTCACGGTTGTTTTCAAATTCCGGGTCAGTCCCGCTCATTTTTTCTATCCAATCATATTTGTAAAGGCGGAGACGCAGGGCATTTGTTGAAGAAAGCAAGATTCCGTTCAGACCAGGGACAATCATAAAGGTCACGCATGAAAGAACGAAAAGTCCGAGATTGTAAATAAAAATTTCGAGAGAGAAGCCTACATTGTCATAAAAAATGATGAAGGATTTTTTGAGGCACTTTGAAAAATTATTGTTTTCCTGAAGATAATAAAGCGGAATAAACCACTGAAGTGAAATTGCACAGACAAGCAAAAACCAGCCGAGGGCCGCCGTCAGCAAAAGTCCCATATAGCTTCCGTTAAGATAATAACCTATCGAAAATCTAGAGAGAAGCAAAACAACAGCTATAAGAGAGCCAAGCAGAAAGCCGATTTTCCATACGGATTTTATGGCCGCAAAAAAAACTGAGAAGGAGCCTTCCCTGAAGTCAGCGATTTTGGCAGCATTAGCTCCCCAGGCAAAGAGCTGAATTCCCAAAATTCCTGAGCAAAGGACAAAGACAAGGGACGGAAGGTAGGGATTAACTTTATCGGCTGCCTGAAGCGCAAAAAAAGAAGCCGCCAGAAGAACTAATGTGACAGCGTTGGAAAGCACCAGAAAGAAAAAATTATCCCAGCCATCACAAAAATTTTTTTTCAGAAAGAATTTAAACATAATTTTACCCGCAAAAAAAAACTAGCCACGAATCTCACGAATCTTTCACGAATCAAATGTAATCAGCGCTAATTCGTGAAATCAGTGGCTTGAAATTTAAAACAGTCCTGAAATATGACCGTCGTCGTCGATGTCGATGTTAAGGGCAGCCGGCAGTTTCGGGAGACCTGGCATCGTCATAATTTCACCAGCCAGAGCGACCACGAAGCCCGCCCCTGAATAAAGCTGGACATCACGAATCGGGAAAATGTAATCGCGGGGAGCGCCCATCAGTTTTGGATCATGGCTGATTGAGTTCTGAGTCTTTGCCACGCAGACAGGTAAATCCTTGTAGCCCGCCTCTTCGAATTCACGGAGCTTTTTAAGGACATTCGGAGCAAACTCCACATCCCTTGCCCTGTAAATCTCTTTTGCAAGAGTTCTGATTTTATCGGCAAAAGAAAGATTTGCCTGATACAGATAATGAAAGGCAGGAACTGAGTTGTCAGCGACATCCGCAACAACCTCGGCAAGCTCAGTCGCCCCTTCTCCGCCCTTTCCCCAACCTTCGCAAAGAACGGCTTTAGCTCCCTTTTCTTCACAAAGCTTTTTAAGAAGTGAAAGCTCTTCGTCCGTGTCGGTAACGAATTTGTTCACAGCGACTACGGAAGGAACGCCGAATTTTGCGATATTTTCGATATGAACAGCGAGATTTTCAAAGCCTTTTTCAAGAAGCTCACAGCTTGGAGTTGAAAGGTCTGCCTTTGCCATTCCGCCGTGCATTTTCAAGGCACGCACCGTAGCGACGATAACGACTACGCTGGGAGAGATTCCCGCGGCACGACACTTAATGTCCATAAATTTTTCGGCGCCCAAATCAGCGGCAAAGCCCGCCTCCGTTACAACATAATCGCCAGTGGCGAGGGCACAAATCGTCGCATTCACGGAATTAGTTCCCTGAGCAATGTTTGCGAAAGGTCCTCCGTGAACGAAAACCGGATTTTTTTCGAGGGTCTGAACAAGATTCGGCTTTATTGCATCTTTCAGGAGAACGGCAATAGCACCGGTACATTTCAGCTCGCCGAATTTTACCGGCCTTTTGTCATAAGTTTTTGCTACCGTGATGTTGTCAATACGGTGTTTTAAATCAGAAATTGAAGTCGAAAGGCAGATAATCGCCATAAGCTCGCTTGCAACCGTAATGCAGAAGTGGTCTTCACGAGGAACGCCGTCTGCGACACCACCCATACCGACCAGAATATTCCGAAGCTCACGGTCATTTAAATCAACGCAGCGCTTCCATGTGATTGTGCGGCTATCGATTCCCAGCTGATTTCCCTGCTTGATGTGATTGTCAATGAGGGCCGATATAAGGTTGTTTGCAATCGAAATTGCGTGAATGTCTCCTGTGAAGTGAAGGTTTATGTCTTCCATTGGGACAATCTGGGCGTAGCCACCGCCACAGGCTCCCCCCTTTACGCCAAAGCATGGCCCAAGAGAAGGCTCCCGAAGAGCGATAACGGCTTTTTTCCCGATTTTATTGAGCCCGTCGCCCAAAGCGATTGAGACAGTAGATTTTCCCTCGCCGGCCGGAGTCGGAGTAAGGGCAGTTGTCAAAATCAATTTTCCACGGCAGCGAGGCTCACAGGCTTTCCTTTGCAAGGCCCTCAATTCTTCCATTGAAAGTTTTGCCTTGTATTTTCCGTAAAGCTCAAGGCCCTCTTCGTTTATCCCAATCTTTTTTGCCACATCTACGATTGGAATTATTTTATTCTGCTGTGAAATTTCTATATCTGTAAGCATAGGCTCATTATACACCATTTTTTTAATCTGTGATATACTAGCAAAATAAAAATGAGGAAGGAAATGAAAAATTTTAATCTTAACAAAATTCTTTTGATAATCACGGCGGCACTTTTTCTATTTATCATAGCCGTATCAGCAATAGCGCTCTGCACGAAAAACGCGCGGCCAGGAGAAGGCTTACGAAAAGAAGATCCGGTTCCATCATCTGTCTCAGAATCCAAAACAGCCTATAGCGAAATCGGTCAGATAAGGGCATTCACGCGCGACGAGGGCGAGGATTCTGAAAAATGCGTAATTCTCGTCACCCCCTGGTTTGAATATGATGGCACTGACACCGCTTTTTATGAAGAACTCGACAGAAAGCACCTTAGCATCAAAAATCTGATTGCAAACTACTTTTCCACTAGAACGAAATCTGAGCTTTTTAAAAACGGGGAAGACAAAATCAAGGAAGAGCTAAAATCACAAATAAACGACTCTCTTACCCTGGGAAAAATCAGCGCGATTTATTTCAATGACTATCTTTTTTTGGACTAAGCACGGTCAAAACGCAACTTTTTCTTACGCAGAGTGTCAAATATTGTAAGACAACGGAGTTTTTTATGGAAAATATCACTTCACCGGCAGCACAGGTTATTCTCTCCCTAATACCTATTGTCGGAATCACAATCGGCGGAATCGTCATCTTCTTCGCTCTTTTATGGGTTCATCACGAGCGAAAGCAGAGGGTAAACGCAGGCATTACCGAAAAACAAAGCTACAACTACAAGGCAGCGACCCTTTTAATCGGACTTTTGCTGACAGGAATAGGTCTTATGCTTACTGTCTTTTTTGCTCTTTTTACAGGAATCACCCCTTCCCTTCTCGGCGGCCTGATTCCCTTCACAATCGGAGTATGCCTGCTCTTGTTCTACAGGCTCTGCGACTGGAAAAATGAATCTCGAACAGCTGCTGATTAAAAAACGCGACAACGCGCTCATAAAGTCAACTCTTCAGGGAAATAAAAAATCTTTCTCAAAGCTAATGAACTGCTACGAAAAGCGGGTAAAAGCGCTGGGAATGAGTTTTTTCAAGAACGAGGCTGATTCCGATGATTTTATTCAGGAGGTTTTCATCAAGGCTTATACGAATTTATCTTCGTTTAAAGGAGACTCTTCTTTTTCGACCTGGCTCACCTCAATCGCATATAACACTGCTATAAATACAAAAAACCGCCGGAAGGAATATATGCCTCTTTCAGATGAAAACAACATCGAGGACAAAAGCCTTAGTCCGGAAAAAAATCATATCAGAAAGGCGACAGTCCTTGCAGTCAGGGAGGCTGTTAAGGATTTGCCCGAAAAATACAAAATCTGCGTTGAGCTCTACTTTTTTTACGACAATTCACACGCAGAAATCAGCAAAATCACAGGCGAAGGAATCAACACGATAAAATCACACATTTTCCGCGCAAAAAAAATCTTGCGTGAAAATTTAAGGAGCTATTATGAAAACTGAAATTTGCGAAAAAAATATGGAAGTTTTTTTATCTCTCGACAAAAACGAAAGAATTCCCCTGAGGGTAACGCTGCATCTTTTAAAATGCAAAAAATGCCGGACACAGGTTCACTATATGACTCTAGCCGAAAAATATGCAAGCGAGCCATTAAAATCAACTGTAGAAATAAAGCCGGTTTCAATGACGAAATGGATTATTTTTGGAATCCTAATGATTTTCCTGCTCACTACCTTCTGCATTTTTCTGAATAAAATAGACCGCGCAAGCTTTGCGATAATCTTCAATGTGATTTTCGGTCTGCTCATCACGGTCTACTGCACGCTTTTCGTAAGCACGAATATGGATTTTTTTATCAAAAAAACAAAAAAGATTCAGTCACTGCAATAGCACGGCTAATCCAAAATCTGATGCGCCCTTTCAAGCGCCCCAGAAATATGATCGTAGATATTTTCCCGGCCAAGCTTGTCTGCCATTCCTGTCTTTTCAAGAAGCATATAGGGCTGAGTGTGGATTCCTGAAATTACGATTGTGATTCCTTTTCTGTCACAGGCAGATTTTGCCTGCTCCAAGGCACGAATTCCGCCAGCATCAAGATAAATCGTGCTTCTCATTCTGAGAATCAAAACCTTGTAATCAATACCCGCCTTTTCGACAGCGACTTCAAATTTTCTGACCGTTCCGAAGAAAAGAGGGCCTTCAATTTCGTAGACCATAGCCCCTTTAGGAAGGTCAAGATTTTCATCAGGCATATCAGTGTGGATTCCAGAAGTAAGAACCTCCCTCTGATTTTGAACCTCTGACAAATCTATCATCTTTTTGATGAAGAAGAAGGCCGCAAGACCTAAGCCAAATTCGATTGCCACAGTCAAATCGACAAAAACAGTGATAAAGAATGTAACCGCAAAAACCGTTATGTCTGATTTCTGACCGTGAAGTAGGCTTCGGATTGCAGGAAAACCCGCCATATTCCATGCTACATTGATTAAAACCGCCGCCAGAGCTGCCATGGGGATGTATGAGGCATATTTTCCTGCGAAAAGAAGAATCAAAAGCAGCGTGAGAGCATGAATAATTCCGGCTACTGGTGTTTTTCCGCCATTCTTAATGTTAGTTGCAGTTCGGGCAATCGCTCCAGTTGCAGGAATTCCGCCGAAAAGAGGAGAAGCTATGTTTGCGATTCCCTGACCGATAAGTTCAGTGTTTGAGTCGTGCTTTGCTCCCGTCATACCGTCGGCGACAACTGCGCTCAAAAGACTCTCAATTGCCGCCAAAACAGCGATTGAAATTGCCGTCGGAAAAAGAGTTCTGATTGTAGCAAGTGAAAAATCCGGAAGCTGGGGAGACGGAAGAGTGTTCGGAATCACGAAATGACGGCTTCCATCCGCAAACCTCCCGATTGTATCAGTTTTAAGACCACAGAATTTTTCAAGAAGAATAGAAGCGACTGTCGCCAAAATTAAAACGACGAAGCTTCCGGGAATTTTTTTAATGAATTTTGACCAGATAAAAATGAAAGCGAGACAGATTGAAGCCATTATAAAAGAATATGGATTTACCGTTGAAGCAGATTTTATGTAGACGATGATTTTAGGCAAAAAGTCGCCCGGCATTTTTGAATATTCCTCGCCCAAAATTCTCATTGGATCAGAAAAATCCGGGGCAAGGCCAAAAAAGTCTCCGATTTGACCAGCCGCGATTGTGACGGCAATTCCAGCCGTAAAGCCAGTTACGATTGTGTAGGGAATGAATTTTACAAGCCCGCCCATCTTAAAGGCACCGAGCAAAATGAGCAAAACGCCCGCCATAAGCGTTGCGGTCGCAAGCCCTGAAAGCCCGAACTGAGCGACTACTCCGTAAACGATGACGGCAAAAGCTCCTGTAGGACCGCCAATCTGGACGGTAGAGCCGCCAAAAGCCGAGATACAAAAGCCTGCGATAATTGCGGTAAAAAGACTGGCGGCAGGATTTACGCCAGAAGCGATTGCGAACGCTATTGCAAGCGGAAGGGCGACAATACCAACGATAAGACCTGCGATTAAATCTGAAACAAAGGTTTTTCCGTTATAACCTTTGAGAGAGCTGATTAACTGTGGTTTGAACATAATAGAAAATTATGATATTTTTTGCGTTCTTTTGCAATATTACGGATTAAAAAATTAGACGCAGATAGACGCAGATAGACGCAGATAAACACAGAGAAATGCAGATATAAAGCAGATAAGAATAAAATAATTCGTTAAATTAGTGTAATTCGTAGTAAAATTCTGTATAATATATTTATGGCAATCGATTACAAAAAACTTCCGGTTTACGAGCAAAAAGAAAAAATTCTTGAATGTTTACGAGACAATCAGGTGATTGTCGTTCAATCCCCGACAGGAAGCGGAAAGACAACGCAGATTCCTGTCATTCTTCATGAGGCGGGATACTCAGAAAGCGGAGTGATTGCCGTAACTCAGCCACGCCGAATCGCCGCCCTGTCAGTAAGCGAGTTCATCGCAAAGCAACTGAAAACCTCATACCCGGGGCTTGTCGGCTACAAAATGCGCTTTGAGGACAAAACCGACTCCACGACGAAAATCAAAATTATGACGGACGGAATCCTTCTGCAGGAAATGAAGCTTGACCCATGGATGACAAAATACTCAGTCATTATGGTAGACGAGGCCCACGAGCGGAGCCTTAACATCGACTTTGTCCTGGGATTGCTCAAGCGAGTCCTTGCTGCCCGCCCTGACTTTAAGGTGATTGTCTCCAGCGCAACGATGAATGCAGAGGCTTTTTCTGAATACTTTGGCGGCTGCCCCATTGTCACGATTGACACACAGACTTTCCCAGTCACGATGATTTATGATCCGCCGACAACGAAAGAGCCGACCACGACAATGACGGCCACAGGCTCGGAGCTTCTTCTTTCAAAAATCGAAAAAACGATTGACCGGGTCCTTGACAATCACGATGACGGCGACATCCTGGTTTTTTTGCCTGGCGAAAAAATCATCAAGGACTGCGCGAAACGCCTTCAGTATTCAAACTTTCACTCAAAAATTCACATTGTTCCTCTTTACGGCAGGCTTCCAAAAGAAGAGCAGGAGCGGGTTTTTGACAATGCACCGTTCGGAAAAAAGAAGGTCGTTCTCTCAACGAACATCGCAGAAACATCAGTCACAATCAACGGAATCACGACTGTAATTGACTCGGGGCTTGCAAAGCTTAATTTTTACAGCCCGAAAACCTTCACTTCAAGTCTCAACGAAACTCCGGTCTCAAAGGCAAGCTCAAACCAGCGTCGTGGCCGGGCGGGCCGAACACAGCCCGGAACCTGCTACAGACTTTACAGCCGAAAAGATTTTGACAAACGAAGCGAATATACGACCGAAGAAATCTACAGAACAGATTTAAGCGAAGTCGTACTCCGAATGAGCGAGCTGGGAATCACAGACTTTGACACCTTTGATTTTATTTCCCCGCCTCAAAAAGAAGACATCCGGGGCGCTGTCGAGACATTAAACCAAATGGGAGCCTTAAACGAAGACAACACGTTATCTTCAATCGGAAAAATGATGGTGGAATTCCCTCTTGAGCCTCGAGTCAGCCGAATCTTAGTCGAAAGCATTATGAGATACCCTGATGTTCTCGAAGAGGCCGTGATTGCCGCAAGTTTTATGAGCACTCACTCGCCTTTTGTTTTACCTCCAGGAGAAGAAAGCGATGCCCGAAAAGCCCATCACGCATTCCGTGACATTCAGGGAGATTTTGTCTCTTATGTAAAGCTTTTCAGAACCTATGAGTCGATGAAAAATCCTGTGCGATTCTGCCAGAACAATTACCTCGACGAGCGGGTTATGGCAGAAATTTCAAACATAAAGAGCCAGCTTGAAGAAGAAATCGGGCACTTAGGCATTCCAATCGGAAGCGGCGGCTCAATGGACGATTATCTTTGCTGTATTGCAAGCGGAATGATTCAGTTCGTGTGCGTTAGGGAAGGAAAAGAAAATTACCGCTCTCTCACCGCGGACCACATTTCGATTCACCCCGGCTCATCTATGTTCCGCACTGACCCGCTTTTTATAGTTGCGGGCGAAATAGTCAGGACAAGCAGAACATTTGCAATGAGCGTTTCCCCTCTCACAAAATCACTTCTTTCAAAAATCTCGCCAGATTTGGAAGCAAAATTAAATTCAATGAGGGGAAAGAGAGGCCGAAGCCTGACAGGAAACCTTGAGTTTAAGGGCTCGACATTTGCAAGCGTCAAGGGAAAGCTTTTGGGAAGGGACGACGGTCATTTTGGCGGTAAAAAAGCAAAAGAAAAGAACGAAAACGAAATTACCATTGGCGGAGAAATTTTTGAAATCGAAAAGCAAAAAGGAAAGAAACTTCTCATCCTTCCTCTCAATAAATTCATGTCTGCCCTTCAAAACGAGCATGACGAAAACAAAATGGCAGTTTACGCCCCGATTCGCTCAAAAATAATCCTGCACGGAACAGGTCTTTTGTCCGGCGAAAAGCTTGAACTAGTCAGCAAAGTCGTAAAAACGCTTAACCTGAATCCGATTGGCGAAAAGGACTGGAACAAAAGGAACTTCGATATCCATGAAGAGGGAGTGTCAGAGCGTTTAATCGGCGACTTGAACAAAATTTTAAGAATAACCCTTTCCAAAAAGAACAAGGAATACGCATTTTTAGCACTGTTCACTGACGGACGGGGAACTTACTGGTTCAAAATGAGCCGGGGTTTTGCCACGGCATTAAACGAAAGCCTTTCAAGCCTTGAAACCCTGGTCGATGAAAACATTGACTTCAGCGTAGACGGAAAAGAAAGAATCAACGAAGTCTACAGAATGTTAAACAGCTTGTATGATTAAAAAAAAGCTCCAGCCGTCTTGACTGGAGCCTTCTTTTTATTTTTTCGCTTCAATTGCGTCAATGTAAGAAAGGTTCAACCTTCCCTGCTTGTCGACTTCAAGTAGCTTAACGGGAATCTGCTGGCCTTCTTTGAGGACATCAGTTACCTTGTTTACTCGCTCACGCGAAAGCTTTGAGATATGGCAGAGACCTTCTTTTCCCGGCAAAATCTCAACGAAAGCGCCGAATTCCATAATTCGCTTTACAGTTCCGTTGTAAATTACGCCAACTTCAGGATCTTCACAAATACCTTTGACAGCAAGTTTTGCCTCTTCAGCGGCCTTGCCTGTTTTTCCGTAAATCTGAACGGTTCCGTCGTCCTCAGTGTTGATTGTAACGCCGTACTGGGCGCAGAGAGCCTTGATATTCTTTCCGCCAGGACCAATGAGGGCGCCGATTTTATCGGGAGCAATCTTCATTGTAAGGATTTTCGGTGCGTAAGGACTGATTGGCTGAGGCTTGTCGATGCATTTTTCCATAATTGAAAGGATGTGCAGGCGGCCTTCTTTTGCCTGAGCCAAGGCATTCTTCATGATTTCTGTTGTAACGCCGGCAATCTTGATGTCCATCTGGAAGCCAGTGATACCGTCTTTTGTACCTGCGACCTTGAAGTCCATATCGCCCAAGTGATCCTCTTCACCCAAGATGTCAGAAAGAATCTTGTAGCGGCCGTAAGGATTGTCGCCCTCAGGTTCTGTAATCAAGCCCATTGCGATACCAGCGACCATTTTTTTCATTGGAACGCCGGCAGCCAAGAGGGAAAGACATCCGCCACAGGTTGAAGCCTGGCTAGAAGAGCCGTTTGATTCCATAATCTCAGAAACTACGCGAATTGTGTAAGGGAATTCTGACATTGGAGGAATCATCGGAGCGAGCGAGCGGCGTGCCAAGTTTCCGTGTCCGATTTCTCGGCGGCCAGTCGTCAAGCGGCCAGTCTCACCGACAGAATATGGCGGGAAGTTGTAGTGGAGAATAAAGTTTTCGCTTCGCTCTCCGTCGATGTCGTCAAGAACCTGTGCGTCAAGGGCAGTTCCCAAAGTGGTGACAGCCAGAGACTGAGTTTCTCCACGAGTGAAGAGTGCAGAACCATGAGGGCGAGGAAGAACATTGACCTCGCAGGTGATTGGTCTGATTTCGTCACATTTTCGACCGTCGATTCGCAAGCCCTTGTCAAGGATTGACCTACGAAGAAGATTGTACTGAATGTCGTCGAAGCACTGGTCAAAGAGCTTTTTCTGGATTTCGTCAGAAAGCTGCTCTGCGTGAGCCTCGACAATCTGCTTTTTAACCTCAGAAATTGCCTTTCCCCGGTTCATTTTTCCGTCCTGAAAACAGGCCTTTTCGAGAAGAGGAGTTGCCTCAGCGATGATTGCGTCTTTGTTCTCAAGCTCTACATTGAGAGGAGCGAGAGGAAGTTTTTCCTTACCGCATTTAGCGACAAGCTGCTCCTGCAATTCACACATTGCCGTGATAAAGCCCTGAGCTTTTTCAAGAGCACCGAGCATAATTTCTTCCGAAACCTCGTTAGCGCCACCCTCAACCATAGTAAAGCCGTCTTTTGTACCGGCAACTACGATTTCAAGCTGGGCTTTTTCCTGCTGCTGGAATGTCGGGTTGATTACATATTCACCGTCGATGTATGCAACTCGGGCAGCGGCAACAGGACCATGGAAAGGAATGTCAGAAATTGAGACTGCTGCACTTGAAGCGACAACGGCAAGAATGTCAGGCGGGTTGATTCCGTCTGATGAAACACAGGTTGGAACAATCTGGATTTCACGGCCGAAGCTTACCTCAAAGAGAGGGCGCATAGGTCGGTCGATAAGGCGGGAAACCAAGATTTCCTTGTCCTTTGGTCGTCCTTCGCGCTTGATGAAACCGCCAGGGATTTTACCGGCGGCATAGTATTTTTCGTTGTATTCAACAGTAACCGGAACGAAGTCCAAACCTTCTTTAACTTCAGAAGAAGCACAGACGGTGGCAATGATTGCGCTTCCGGCATACTGAGCGTAAACACAGCCGTTTGCCTGTTTACCAAGCTTTCCAGTTTCAAGGATAAGCTCTGAATCTCCAATTTTGTAGCTAACTCTTTCTACAGACATAATTTACTCCTACATACATCACTACATCCGATATATGTTTTGATAATAATAGCTCTTACATTTTAAACTATAATAAGATAATAATCAATGCAGGAAATTGCGATAGTGAAAAAAAAGGCTGCCCGAATCTTACGGACAGCCCTGCAAAAATGAAAAGACTAATTATTTTCCCTCATTCATTTCCGCTTCAGTTACAAGAGAAAGAGTATCGCCAAAATAGATGTGTGTGCCGTCATAGAATGCCGTTCCGTTCTCAAATTCATCAACCTCAGTTTCTTCAGAAGAGGAATCTGTGGATATCATCTTTCCTTTTGCAGTAATGACTCCGTCATTATTTGTATAAACTCCAAACATATCAGATGAATAGCTTAAAGCTCCGACATTTTCTAACGGAAAGCCATACTGCTCTGCCAATTTTTTGTATTCAGATGAATAAGAGAAAGCGACCTTTGCCGTCATTTTAGCCGTAAATGTCCCCGCGCTAGTGGTAGTCATAGCATAATCTATGGTTCCCTTTAAAGTTCCCACAGTCATCGTGCTGTCGCCCATATCCACAGTCTGTTTTTCACTTACAGATGTGCTGTAAGTAAAAGTAGAATCCAAATTCTTACCGCTTGAACGGGTAAGTTTCATGCTGTTATAGATGTAATAAGAGTCGCCTACTTTTATGAGATAGTCTTTTCCATCCAGAGCCGAATCAATGGCAGAAAAAGAATCCTCGTCCTCATCATCTTCATCATCTTCTTTTATCTCTCCGGTTTTCTCATCGTAAGTATATTTTGTACTGCTCTCATCGAGATAACCGTATGAATATTTGTATTTAGTGATTGCCGTGCCGTCGCTTCCGAATTTATAATATTTTATGCTGTCATCATCGTCATCGTTTTCACGGAATTTAAGAATGAGACCGGCCATATCAGAGGCTTTTGGAGTAGAGCCTCCTGAAAGGGAAAGCGTTCCTGAGGCAACACTTCCCAATGCCTCACCGACATTCACCTGTTTTACGAGAGATACAGCGGCATTTCCGGAATCTGTTTTTTCCGCAGAAATTACAGCGCTAATCAGGATGCTGCAGTCTTCATCTGGAGTTGTTGCCGTAATGGTTACTTCCAGCTTAACCTTTGTAACGGATTTCAAGACTGCCTTAAAACCTTCAAGACCGTCGTCACTCGCAACGGCCGCCCTTTCGGCCCCGACTTTACTCTGCGTAAAGAAATCAGTAACATCATCTCCTGCTTTGAGAGAAGAAACCACATCATCCTTCAGCGGATTTTCGCTTAAATCCACAGTGACATCTTCTGAGTATGCGGCACTTCTTTGTTTAGATTCTGCCTCAACTTCCGCGCTTATTGTTTTTAATTTTGCGCTACCTCCGTCATCCGTCTCATCTGAACATGAATAAAATCCAAATGAAAGAAGAGCACACGCCGCGAGCATTAAAATTTTTTTCATAAAGCCTCCTTTGAAAAACGAAAAAAAATACTACGCAAGTGTACCCCCCCCGATTTTTGTCAAGAGCAAAATAAGAAAAATTTAAGATA
>CALGGS010000142.1 GCA_937915735.1 uncultured Treponema sp. | reverse complement strand
GGAAAGAACAACAAAATGTTCATTATTCCGACAGTATTCATGCTTTGTGCCACACTTACCCAGCTTATCCTTACGGTTAAGGGAAAAATTGCTGCTATGGCAGCCGGAGCTGAAAACGCATTCCACTGGGGTAATTGGTTCCAGCTTTTCTTTGCGGCTTCGATGGCTATTTTGGCAGTTGTTCTCGTCGTTGAGGGTGTCAAAACATTCTCAAAACAGTGCAAAAAAGCTGAAAACTAATTTCTAGCGCACTTTTTCAGGGGGCGAGAAAGTTTTTTCTCGCCCCTTTTTTTTTCTTCTACACGATAGAAAACTCTTCAAAAAAAATATATAATATGTATCTCTGTGAGAAAATTTTGGGAGTATAAAAAATGCTTGAGAAAATTACGAACACTTTCAGCGACATCATGCGCTCGTTGAGCGGCAAATCTAAAATCACTGAAAAAAATATTGAAGAGACAGTTGAGCAGATAAAAATGGCTTTGCTTGAGGCCGATGTAAACCTCCGGGTTGTCCGACGCTTTGTAAA
This sequence comes from uncultured Treponema sp., assembly GCA_937915735.1. Taxonomy (GTDB): domain Bacteria; phylum Spirochaetota; class Spirochaetia; order Treponematales; family Treponemataceae; genus Treponema_D. The sequence continues at coordinate 12,538 of CALGGS010000142.1, read as the reverse complement.
TGCCACGATAGAAGAAGCCAAGGGGGAAAAAGTCCTTCGCGCGGTAGACCCTGGCCAGCAGTTCACAAAAATCATCTACGACAGAATCGTAAAATTACTTGGAGACACAAAAGTCGATTTGCAGTTAAAAGGTCCTGACACCCAGTCTGTAATCCTTTTGCTTGGTTTACAGGGTGCTGGTAAAACGACTGCGGCTCACAAGCTTGCGGCCCGCCTCCAGAAAAATGGCAGGAAGCCTCTTTTGGTTGCCTGTGACTTAGTGCGGCCTGCGGCAATAGAACAGTTGAAGGTTCTTGGCGAAAAAATCAATGTTCCTGTTTATCTTGAAGAAGGTGCTAAGGATGCCGTAAAGGTTGCAAAAAACGGTATTTCTTACGCAAAGAAAAACGGACTCGACACAGTCATCGTTGATACGGCCGGTCGCTTGCAGATAGACGAGGGTATGATGAAGGAACTCGTCGATGTCAAAAAGGCAGTTGACCCTGTCGAGACTATTCTTGTCGCTGACTCGATGACAGGCCAGAATGCCGTTGATATCGCAAAATCCTTTGACGAGCAGCTGTCTCTTACCGGCGTTATCCTTACAAAATTTGACTCTGATGCTCGAGGCGGTGCCGCCCTTTCTTTAAAATCAATCACCGAAAAGCCAATCTTGTTCATTGGTACGGGCGAAAAAACTGAGGATTTCGAGCCTTTCCATCCAGAGCGAATCGCGAGCCGAATCCTTGGAATGGGCGACATCGTTTCTCTCGTAGAAAAAGCGCAGGAAACGGTTGACATTGAGGAAGCAAAAAAACTTGAGCAGAAAATGGCTCGGAACGAATTTACCCTTGACGATATGCTTTCTCAGTTTGAAAATGTCGGAAAAATGGGAAGCCTTTCGTCAATTATGGATATGATTCCTGGCCTTGCCGGTCAGATTGACCCAAGTAAGCTTGATATGTCGGGCGTAAACCGTCAGAAGGCGATTATTCAGTCTATGACAAAAAAAGAACGCGCAAATCACCTGATTATAGGTCCTAGCCGCCGCCGCCGCATTGCTGCCGGAAGCGGAACTAGCGTTGCCGAGGTGAACAAGCTTATCAAGCAGTTTGAAAAAACAAAACTCATGATGAAAAAAATGAGCCGCAACAAGGGAATGCAGGCAAAGCTTATGCAGGGCTTGGGAGGCATGACTGGCGGCGGAATGGGCGGCCTCGGAGACCTTTCAAAGCTGGCTGATTTGAGCAAATTGGCGGGGAAGTTCGGACGATAAAAATAAAGGCGTAATCCTTTTGTAAGAGAAAATATTTTTATAATGACAAAAGACGATAAAATAAAAATTTTCAACCTTCTCAAAGCTGCTTCTGATAATCTTTGCGGGTATTCTTCTCCTGATTTTGAGAGAATGCCAGATTTTGTGGACGATGCAGATTACCAGAGCCAGCCCTGTAATGGCGAAAGCCAGGGAGCCGAAAATTCTACTCTTCTTAACATCAACAAAAAAATCTCTGAGTGTAAGCGCTGCTCTCTTTGTGCTTCTCGAAAAAATGTCGTTCCGGGGATGGGCGTTCCTTCTCCTTTAGTCCTTGTAATTGGAGAGGGGCCTGGAGAAGAGGAGGACAAGCAAGGTCTTCCTTTTGTCGGTCCTGCCGGTCAGCTTTTGGACAAAATGCTTGCCGCCATAGGTCTTTCCCGTCAGAAAAACTGCTACATTGCGAATATTGTCAAATGCCGTCCGCCAATGAACCGAAATCCCCTTTCAGAAGAAGCTGACTCTTGCCGTCCCTTCCTTGACGCCCAGATTGCAGCGCTGAAACCAAAGGCGATTCTGTGTGCCGGAAGCGTTGCGGTAAAGAATCTTTTTCATACCGACTCTGGTGTGCTACGCCTTCACGGCCAGATTTTGGATTACAATGGCATTCCCGTAGTTACGACATGGCATCCAAGCGCACTTTTGCGAGACCCGGCAAACAAACGCCCCGCCTGGGAAGACCTGAAAATCTTTAAGAATGTGCTTTTGAAAATTGAGCCTGGATATGAAAATTAAAATCAACGCAGCTGGCGATAATCATTTTGAAAGACTTTTATTTTCTGATAATATATAATCAGTGTAATCTGTGGTAAAACAGGTTTGCCTTTATCTGCGTTCATCTGTGCCTGAAAAAAATGCCGAAGAAATTCCTTCAAATCGTATTGAATATTCCTCTCAATCAGCCCTTCACTTATCTTGACTGTGAAAATGACGAAAACAAAAGCAGGGTCGGCTTTCGTGCGGATTTAAAATTCGGAAACAGGCGAATGACCGGATTTGTGATTAGCGAAAGCGAGACTCTCCCTCCGGAATGTCCTGTCGAGGAGGCAAAAATCCGTCCAATCCTCCGCATTCTGGATGAGGAGCCTCTTTTTGACGAGGAAATCATCGAAACGGCAAAATGGGTCTCTTATTATTATCTTTGTTCCGTGGGCGAGGCAATCAGCGCGATGCTCCCCAGCGGAAAGCGTGAAAGTGACGCAGGCGGATTTTCCTTCCTTGAAGAAAGTCCCGACACCAAGGCCCGCACTCTAAGCGACGAGCAGAGAAGGGCAGTGGAAGAAATCCTCTGTCATTTCGAGCGAAGCAATAGCGAAGTTGAGAAATCTACTCTTACTAAGGGTGAGGGGGAAAGCCTTCCCCCTGGGGTTCAAGCTTCGCTTTCACCCACACCCCCTTCTAGCGGGGATACACGCGAGTTTGCTTTGCAAACTCGATTACAACGCCCCGAATCTTCTCTCCATTACCTTTACGGGGCAACCGGAACGGGAAAAACTGAAGTTTTCATGCAGGTCTGCGAGGCTCTTTTGTCACAGGGAAAGGGCGTAATATACCTTGTGCCGGAAATCGGCTTAACCAGGCAGGTAATCGAGGCTGTCGTCTCCCGATTTGGAAACACGGCGGCCGTCCTTCATTCGGGTCTTACTCCAAGCCAAAAGCTTTCTGAGTGGCGGCGGATTTTAAATAAAGAGGCGAGAATCGTAATCGGTGCCCGCAGCGCAGTCTTCGCCCCTGTCCCCGACCTTGGGATGATAATCATCGACGAGGAACATGACGGCTCTTACAAATCTGGAAATACGCCACGCTATCACGCGCGTCAGGTTGCGATGTACCGCTCCTCTAAAAAGAAAATCCCTCTTTTAATGGGAAGCGCGACCCCCAGCGTTGAGGCCTGGCTCTTAATGCAATCGGGCAAAATCAAAAAGCACATTCTCACTCGCCGTCTGGCAGGCGGGGCAATGCCGGAGATTAAGTGCGTCAACCTTTCAGGACTTACTGGAGACGGAGCTTCCATTTCTCCTGTCTTGCAGAAAGAAATTGAGGCAACTCTCGCTGAAAAAAGGCAGGTGATTTTATTTTTGAACAGGCGGGGCTTCACTCACTTTTTCCGCTGTAACTCCTGCGGATTTGAGCTTAAATGCAAGAATTGCTCAGTTTCGCTCACTTTCCACAAGGCAGAAAAACGGCTTCGCTGTCACTATTGCGGATATTCTGTCTCTCCTCCGCAAAGTTGCCCGGAATGTGGCTCCCTTGATGTCGGTTATTCCGGCTTCGGAACGGAATTCATCGAAAACGAGGTAAAGGCAAAATTTCCGAACGCGAGAGTCGTCCGTGTTGATACTGATTCGCTTTCCCACAAGGGCGAGCTTACCGAAAAAATCGAGGGCTTTAAAAAAGGCGAGTATGACATTATGCTTGGCACTCAGATGGTCGCAAAGGGCTTGAATTTTCCTTCACTGAAGCTTGTCGGAGTCGTTTTGGCGGACACAGGCCTTCACATGCCAGACTTCAGGGCCAGTGAAAGGACTTTTTCTTTAATTACGCAGGTTGCAGGCAGGGCAGGCCGCTTTTTCCCTGACGGAAAGGTTTTAGTCCAGACTTACTGCCCCGACAGTGAGCCAATCGCTTACGCCGTCGCAAATAAAACTGAGGATTTTTATAATTCCGAGCTAAAAACTCGTGAAATGCTCAATTTTCCGCCCTTCAGCCGCCTTGTCCGCATTGTCTTTCGCGCGCCGAGCGAAAAGCAGGCTGTTTTCGGCTCAAACGGAGCGGCTGTAATCCTGCGCAGAATACTCTCTGGGGCGGCAAAAAATCCTTCAAGATTGCAGGAGGCGGCAAAAGAGACAGAAATTTTAGGGCCCGCCGAATGTCCACTTTCAAAAATCGCCGCAAATTACCGCCAGCAGATAATTCTTCGGGGGCCGTCAATCTCGCTCTTACAGTACATTGCTCACACCTTCAAGGACAATTTCAAGGCTCCGGGTGAAGTTTATATCGAATACGATGTCGACCCAGTTTCTCTTTTGTGATTTTTTGAGCAAAACTTTGCTTGTTTGAATGAAATTTTAGATGCAGCCTTCTTTGACTACTGAAGGACTTTTTCGCCCCGGTCCATTGCTGTAAGACCAGTCTTGCAAAGCTCTAAGATTCCATAAGGCTCAAGAAGTCTGATAAGGCTTGAAATTTTGTCCTCACTGCCAGTAGCTTCTACTATGACTGAGTTCTGGGCAACATCGATGATGTGGGCGCGGAAAATGTCGCAGGTTTCTATGATGACTGCCCTGTCTGTGCCGGAGGCCTTTACTTTGATAAGCGCCATTTCGCGCTGTGTTGTGTTTTCTTTATGGCAGTGAGTGATAGAAATAACTTCGACGAGTTTTGAGAGTTGCTTTTTGATTTGCTCCAAAACATATTCATCGCCCTGAACTACGATTGTCATGCGGGACTGTCCTGGATTTCCTGTTTCGCAAACAGTTAGTGAGTCGATGTTAAAGCCGCGTCTACTAAAAAGACCTGAAACCCGGCTCAAAACTCCGGCGTGGTCTTCTACTAAAACTGCAAGCACATATTTTTTCATAAGATTCTCCTGTTTTTATCTGATTATCTGGCAAACAATAATTACGAAAAGATTAGCACAGATTTCATTTTATATAAACTATAAATTTCACTAAATTTTTACTTTTTTTTAATCTGAGTCTAAGCTGTCTTATTAACGATATTGAAAATTTACGGTTTTTCCGTTATATTTTTGGCTCGCGCTTTAATAGTCAGAATGGCAGAATCTCAGAAACAGTCAGAAACACCCACGCTTCTCTTTCCTGCTGCAGAGGAAAAAATTAAGAACTATCCTCTGTATTTTTGGCATGTTTTCGGAAAACTCTGCTCCCTTCTCCTTTTTGGTGTCTTTACTGTTATTTTTTCTGTAATTTTGCTTCCTGCCGGAAGGCTTCTTTTTCACAAAAAAAATGTTTTCCGATACAAAATGCGCTATCTTGTTCACCTCATCTTTAAACTTCACACAAAATTTATGAGCGTTTTTCATGTCGCAAAAATCAAGACTAATAAGCCCGGAAAGCTTGAGTCCTTGCGCTCTGCCGTCATAGTCTCAAATCACTTCGCTTACCTTGACCCCGTAATTTTAATCTCGCACTTAAAGCATGCGACTATCATTCCGAAGGCCTCTCTCTCAAAAAAAAGCATTATGCAGCTTGTAATAAACACGCTCTATATGCCCAATTCCGTTTCTTATCACGAGATGATAGCTCAGATTAAGCAGGATTTTGCTGACGGAAACACAATCGTAGTCTTTCCCGAGGGAACAAGAAGCTCTCCTTACGGTCAGGGAGTTTACAAAAAGGGGGCGGCCCGAATCTCACTGGAAACCGGAGCGCCAATAATTCCAATCTACATCGGAGGCACTGGCAAAAAAGGCCTGGGCAAGGGCGACAAAATCCTTGAATACAACCATACGAAAGAAATTGTTTTCGACCTTCAGATTAAAGACCCGATTTATCCGTCAGAATTCAAGGATTTTCCATATCCGATTGCGGTGAAAAAACTCACTCAGAAAATTCACGACGTGCTTTCTGACGAAGCGAATAAGGATTACCGTTATTGAAAACGGCTTTCTTTTGCGTTATAATCTTGCCTTACAGCAAAACAGTATATGAGGATTCCAATGGACGAACTTAAACAAGAAATCAAAGAATGTATCATTTCTTCACTTGAACTTGAAGACATCACCCCGGAAAATATCGTTGACTCAGAGCCGCTTTTTGGAACTGGCCTTGGTCTTGACTCAATCGACGCTCTTGAGCTTGGCGTCGCGCTTAAAAAACGATTTGGCGTAAAATTTAACGCAGAAAATTCTGACACCCGTGAGCATTTCGCCTCAATAAATGCCCTTGCCGAATACATTAGTGCAGAAAGGGCAAAGGCAAACTAAGCGGGGGTAAAAATGTTCAGGGCAATGAGAAGATTTAAACAGCAAATCTCTAACGAAGAATGTATCGAAATCTTAAAAAAAGAAAAAAGAGGCGTGCTTTCTCTCATTGGCGATGACGGCTATCCTTATGGCCTTCCCCTTTCCCATCTTTATGACGAAAAATCCGGAAAGATTTATTTTCACGGTGCGAAGGAAGGTCACAAAATCGACGCAATCAAAAAATGCGGCAAGGCGAGTTTTTGCGTTTATGACAAGGGCTTTGCAAAGCCTGGCGAGTGGGCGCTGAATTTTAAGAGTGTAATTGCATTCGGAAAAATCTCCCTTGTCGATGACATAAAAAAAACCGAAGAAATCTGCACGAATCTTCTAAAAAAATTCACTGACGACGAGGAGTATTTAAGAAAAGAGCTTGAAAACGCTCTGGCCCGTGTTCAGTGCCTTGAATTTACGATTGAGTATATGACGGGTAAGCTCGTAAATGAGTCGTAGTAAAGTCTTTTTACGAGTTTTATTTGTACTTTTTTCAGTTCTCTATCCAATCTTAGTTTTTTCCTGTCTTGTACTTTTTCATGTTCCTGTTAAGATTTTTTCTCTTTTTGTCACTTTTCTAGCTCTCGTTTATCTTTTGCTAGCGACTGGCAGCTCTGATTCTTCCGGAACAATTTTTTTTAGGCTCAGAAAAAATCTCCGGCTGCTTGTTTCCAGCTCTCTTTTAATGCTTTTAGGTCTTGTCTGCTTTTTTACGGGGCAAACGCTTTTTATAAAGCTTTATCCGCTCTTAATGAATTTGATTTTTCTTTTTACTTTCGGCGCGACTCTCTTTATTCCGCCGAATATTTGTTTCCGCTTTGCCTGTCTTTCACAGAAAAATCTTAAAAAATCTCACATTGCCCGCCGCGTCGAAAAATACTGCTTTAAAGTCACGGTGATTTGGTGCATTTTTTTTGTCTTGAACGGTTCGGCGGCCTTATACACAGTTTTTTCAAAAAGTGATAGAATGTGGTCGCTTTACAACGGCGGCATTTCCTATGCTTTAATGGGGGGTCTTTTTGCCGTTGAATTTTTAGTCAGAATGGTGGTTAATTCAAAAATGCCAAAACTTTCTTACATCACGAAGTTTAACGCCGCTTCTCATCCGCTGGACAAAATTATGTGCTATGAGCGAAAATGGAGCGATAAAAAATATTTTACCTGGTCAGATTTTCTTTCAAACACGGCAAAAATGCGCTCATTTCTCTTGGATTTTGACAAGAATAAGGGCCTTTGCGAAAAATGGATTCTTCACTGCGAGGATTACTGGTATTTTCTCTGCACATTTGTTGCCCTTTTGCAGTGCAAAAAAGAAGTCCTGCTCACGGCCAACATCAGCCCCAAATTCATTGAAGAGATAAGAGACTTCGACTGCGCCCTGCAGGACACTTCAGTCATTCAGAATAACGGTGAGGGGGCGAAAATTCAATTCTTGACTGACCAGACAGAGGTCGAGGGAAAGATTGTTGAGAACTCCCTTTTTATTCCGAAGATTTTTGAAGGGCAAAAAGAGCCGTCTGAAAGCGAAAAAATGACGACTCCGGAAATCGATTCTGATGAGACGAAAATCATAATGTTCACCTCTGGCTCTACCGGGCATCCGAAGGCCGTTCACCAGCGAATGACTGAATTTGAAGCGGACAATGCCTTTATCCTTTCAAAGTGGTACGACGAATTCGCTTCCCGAAAGCTTTGTGCTGTAAATTCCCAGCATCACATTTACGGCTTTTTGTTCACTATTTCCCTGCCTTTCGCCGCAGGAGTTCCATTCAGAAGAAAGCGAATCGAATTTCCCGAAGAATTTGAGGCTTTAGACGATGAATCTTATATCATCATTGCGGTTCCTGCCTTCTTAAAGAGAACTTGTGCCGAGCTGGGCGAGAAAAAGCTTCCCCTCAAAAATCCCTGGATTTTCACATCGGGCGGGGCTGTCTCCCCGGAACTTGCCGTGGACACGGAGCGGGTTTTTGGCTTTTGTCCTCTTGAAGTTTACGGCTCAACTGAGACATCGGGCATCGCCTACCGTCAGCAGACGAAAAACGGCCTGGTCTGGACTCCCTTTGACAACGCAAAAATCTGGCTGGACAAAGACGACGGCTGCCTTACGATTATTTCCCCCTACATCAAAGACCCGGCCGGCTTTAAGACCGGCGACCTTGCCGAAATGCACGAGGACGGAACTTTCTTGCTTAAAGGCCGGGCAGACTCAATCGTAAAAATCGAAGAAAAACGCATTTCCGTCACCGAGGTGGAAAACCGCCTTCTCCAGAGCGGGCTCGTCCTTGACTGCTCTGTTGTCCCAATGTCAGACAGGAGGCAGTACCTTGCTGCTGCCATCGTCCTGAACGCGGAAGGCAAAGAAAAGTTCGCTGGCACAGAAAAATATCTCATAAACCGGTATTTTCACGACTATCTTTTGCAGTTCTTTGAGAATGTGGTTCTGCCTAAAAAATGGCGTTATCTTGAAAAACTCCCGACAGATATTCAGGGTAAAAAGCATAAGACCGAAATTCAGGCCTTGTTCGATAAGGAAGACTCATAACTTCCTCGTTAAAGAAAAATAGAATACGGACGGCGTGGCAATTTGTCACGCCGTTTTTTTTGTCTTAAAAAAAATTAAAAAAAAACTTTGATTATCGTCAAATTTTCCGTTGACTTTAGATATTTTTGCTTATAAAATGTAATCAAGTGGGAAATTATGGGGAAAAGTGGTAAATAGTGGTATGGAACTGCTGACTGGTGAGTACCGCAACACTCTGGACGAAAAGGGCAGAATCCTTTTTCCGACAAGGTTGCGGAACGAGCTTTTTTCTGATACAGACAAAAATATTCTCATCGTCACGCAAAGTTTCGACCACTGTTTATGGCTTTATACTCTGGAAGAATGGAAAAACATCTCATCTAAGATTATGGGGAGCGCTTCTCCTTTTAATCGTCAGAACGCCCTTGTTTTAAGGCACTTTATCGCTCCTGCCCAGGAAGTAGAGCTTGATAAAGCCGGCCGCCTTTCTATCCCGCAGAGCTTACGAGAGTATGCTCATCTTTCTAAGGATTGTGTTGTTCTTGGAATCAATAAATATATGGAGCTTTGGGACGCCGACACTTACGCCAGCTACCTTGGTGAAAATGAAGATTCACTCAAAGAAGCGGCGGAAGCCTTGAGCGATATAAGCTTCTAAAAATATAAAAAAGTGGGATATAAAAGGTGGAAATTGTTCATACTCCTGTTCTCCTTGAAGAATGTCTGGCTTATTTAAGCCCTGTCGGGGAGACTTATGAAAAAAGTGCTTTTATGATTGACTCTACCCTTGGTGAAGGCGGACATTCAAACGCATTTCTGTCAAAATTTCCAAATCTTCGCATTTTAGGACTTGACCGTGACAAGACGATTCAATCTCGCGCCCGTGAGAGGCTTTCTGTTTACGGCGAGCGGATGGATTTTTATAACGGTTGGTTCAACGAATTTTATGCTTCATATCCCGAAGACAAAGAAAAGCCTGACCTGATTCTTTTTGACTTGGGAATCAGCGTTTATCACTACGAAAAATCGGGAAGGGGATTCTCTTTTCGGTACGACGAAAAGCTAGATATGCGCCTTAACTCGGAAGAGGGTGAGAGCGCGGCGGACATAGTAAATAATTGGCGGGAAGAGAATCTTGCCAATATGATATATCTTTACAGTGACGAAAAATTCAGCCGCCGTATTGCCAGAGCGATTTGCGAGGCAAGAAGCAGCGGTAAGATTGAGTCGTCAAAGCAGCTTGCTGATATTATCTACAATGCTGTTCCTTCAAATTATAAGCACGGCCCGATTCATCCGGCGACGAGAACTTTTCAGGCTCTTCGCATTGCGGTGAACAGCGAGCTTAAAAGACTTCCGGAAGCCTTGCACGATGCGTTCAATGTGCTTGAAGTCGGCGGAAAAATGGGAGTGATAACCTTTCATTCCCTTGAGGACAGGATTGTAAAGAATTATTTCCGAAATCTTGGAAAAAAGTGTGTTTGTCCGGCCCAGCAGGCAAAATGCACTTGCGGCGGGCGTGAGTGTGCCGAAATCCTCACCCGAAAGCCTGTTGAGCCGACAAGTGAGGAAATAAAGACAAATTCTCCGAGCCGGAGCGCAAAGCTTCGTGTCGTGAGAAAATTGCGGAATGCGAGTACTATGCACAAGCTTGCAATCGAAGCTGAGGCAATGTAAGCCTCTTGAAATTACATTCGTGTAACGAAGGAGAAGAAAATGAAAATCCGGCATGAAACAAAATTAAGATTTGTGGCTTATGCCTCAGTAATTTTGATTCCGCTTCTTTTGGCTTTCGATGCGTTTCAGGCTCACAGGTACGCAAAGCTCAAAAATGAGCTGGTTAAGCTTGAGGCAAAGCAGGTGGAAATCGTGGAGCAGAACCGGAAACTGATTTCAGACATCAGCCTGCTTTCCAGCTCAGACCGCATAGAAAAAATCGCCGAGGAAGAGCTGGGAATGCATAAAGCCAAGTCCGAAGATATAGTCCGGGTTGAGATAAAGTAAAATTAGGCGCGGATGCAGGCTGAAAAACGCAGGTTGTTGATTATATCTGTGTTCATCTGCGTCAAATATATAGGTGGATTGAAAATGACAGACGCAAAAAGTGTCGAAAATATAGAAAGTCTCTTGAAATTGTCAGAAGCTCTTGAAGCGGTGGGAGGAGTTCTCTTGAATTCGGATTTTCCGTGCGAGAACTTTTGCTTTACGAGCATTCAAACTGACAGCCGGCTTGTCGTGGAAAAATCTCTCTTTGTTCCCCTCATCGGTGAAAATCAGGACGGGCATCTGTATGTAAAATCGGCTCTTTCTAAAGGCGCGTCTGCCGTTTTTATTTCTAAAAAAACATCTAAAAATCTCCTTGATGATTTCAAAAAAGAAGCCGAAAATAACAAAAATGTAGCCTTTATTCTGGTCGAGAACACAATGCGTGCCTTGCAACAAGCCGCTGGCGCGTATGTCCGTAAGTTTCCTCGTCTTATTCGCTGTGCTGTGACTGGTTCAAGCGGCAAAACTACGACGAAAGAAATTGCGGCTTCAATTCTCAGCCAGAAATTCTCTGTCATTGCTACGAAAGGTAATTTTAACTCTGAAACGGGACTTCCTCTCTCTGTTTTTAATATCAGAAGCTGTCACGAGCTCGGTCTTTTTGAGATGGGAATGAACCGCGTGAACGAAATCGGTGAGATTGCCGAGGTTTTCAAGCCAAACTATGCGATTATAACTAACATCGGAACGGCTCATATTGGAATCTTGGGAAGCCGTCAGAATATCGCAAGCGAAAAGAAAAAGATTTTTAACTATATCGACTCATTCGGAGCCGCTTTTATTCCCGAAAAAGACGATTTTGCTTCCTTCCTAGAAAAGGGAGTGAAGGGTAAAGTCATAAAATACGGTCTTGGCTGTGACGAGTCTGTAAAAATTGTTGTTGACGAGGGCTTGGCCGGCACTGTTTTTAGCGTTGACGGCGTTTTAATGCGCCTTTCCCTTCCCGGAAAATACAACTTCCTGAATGCTTTGGCGGCAATCGCCCTTGCGAAGCATCTTGGCCTGACCGCTCAAGAAATTAAAGCCGGAATTGAGAGCCTAAAGCCTCTTGGCGGAAGAAGCGTCATTAAAAAGGGCAGATTTACCGTTCTCGAAGATTTTTACAACGCGAATCCCGACTCAATGGAAAAAGCTCTCGATTTGTGCGCGGACACCAAAACGGAAAACAAAAAAATCTATGTTCTGGGCGATATGCTTGAGCTTGGAGAAAAATCTGAGGAAGAGCACGCCCGTATCGGTGAAAAAGCGATTCACTCTGATGCCGATATGATTATTTTCTTTGGTTTTGAGATGAATGCGGCCTTTGAAAAGGCTGTTGAAATTGCCCAGAAAACAACCTCCCTTGCGGACGAAAAAATTTCTTCCGTAAGGCTTATTTATATCGGAAATAAGGACGAAGAGGCCATAAAAGACAGTGCAAAAGAAATCCTGGATTTTGCCGAGAATGGCGACTTAATTATGCTCAAAGGAAGCCGTGGAATGGGGCTGGAGCGCCTTTTGCCTCTGATTGGAATGGGGGGAGAATCGTGAACTTCAGCATTGTGGCAGACCGCCCTCTGGAAAAATACAAAAAATGTGATATTTCATTGATTCTCCTTTCTGTTTTGCTCTGGGGAATCGGTATGTTCACGCTTTATGTCTGCTCCGGAAACTACGGAATGAGGGCTTTTAACGATGACCTTTATTTCGTAAAAAGGCA
>CALGGS010000141.1 GCA_937915735.1 uncultured Treponema sp. | reverse complement strand
GTTTAGAAAGTTTCATAATAAAAACCCCTCGTTTAAATGTACTAATTTTTCAGCTAAGCATACGCGAAGCTGGAAGCCTGCTAACCTTAGCAACACTTCAAGGTAATTTTAACGCAACAGATAAGAAAAATCTAGAAAATTTCTGATTTTTTGGAATATTTTTTAAGCGTTTTTGAAGAAAAAAGCCTGGCTTAACAAAATCAACGAAAGACACAAAAAAAACCGCCACGGAATGTGACGGTTTGAAGTGATTTTGAACAGGTTTTGTTTACAAAATAGCATCCAAAACTTTTACAACATCTACATCGTACATATCTGGTTTTGAAAGAAGCTCTTCAATAGCCGTTTCCTTATCCATAATTTGCTTGTAGTTTCGGCGACTGATAAGCGAGTTGTAGCTTTCGGCAACATGAATAAGGCGCGCAATCTGTGGGATTTTGTCGCCTTCAAGGCCGAATGTTCCGCTTCCGTCCATATTTTCGTGATGGTATTTAGCCGCATCCTCGAAAATTTCCCAGTATTTTTTTGGAACGAAGCCCAGATATTCTTCGTAGTGATTGATGTGATCCTTTAAGATAACACGCTGCTCGTCCGTAAGAGTTTCTGCTTCGAGAATTTCTTCTGGAACTGAAAGGAAACCGGCATCGTAAACCATTGAAGCCGCAAAGTAAACCATTGAAGAATTCTGATTCAAGCCAAGTTGCATTGCGAGCTTGTAAACCAATTCGCTGACATTCTTTGAATTGTTCTTTCGTTTTGTAACAGCATCGATTTCTGAACCAAGCTTTTCACAGTCAATTACGAGCTGTTTGAGCTCTGCCTTTTCTTCTTCGGTCATTTCTGGGGCTGGAAGAGCGTCTACACCCCAGCGAGAGCTGCCCGCAGATTTTAAGCCCATTCCGTTGAAGTCCGTTACGCCACCAAGAAGAAGCTGATTGTTTGTCTGCTGCATACCGGCGATAAGTTTGAGGGTTGAGTCAAGCTGCATTGCCTGTTGAGCAGCAGCTTTCTGAGAAGCCTTTACTGCAAGGAAAACGATTATAAAGACAATAACGAAGATAATGCCACCGATAATCGCAATAATCCACAGAGTTTTGTTTGAGCGCTTGTCCATTGTGTCAAGCGTTGTCGTCATTGTGGTGGTAACGCCTTCGAGCAAAGTCGTGTTTGACTGCTGCATTTTGTCAGAGAGATTTTCAAGCATCTGCTTGTTGCTTTCTTGAGTGCTGGTCGTGATGGTTTCTACCATTTCCTGCTGAGAAGCCGAGAAATTTTCCATCATTTCTTTTTGCTGAGCCTGCTGTTTGTCCGCAATGCTTTCCATTGTTTTGCGGGTTTCGGCATCTCTAGCAGCATTTTTTGCATCTTCCTGCTGCTGCTGAATAATTTTCACGAATTTCTGAATCTGCGGATCCTCGTTGATTTTCGGGTAAGTCTGAAGATTCATAACGACATCGTTAAAGGTTGCGTTTTCGGCAAGCGCATAATTCTTAGTCTTTGACATTTTTTCGAGCAGTTTTGTGTAAATCTGAGTTGCAAGAAGATAGACATTGCCAGGAACTTCGTCTGCATTCTGAGCAAAACGCAAGCAAGCGTTGATTGTTTTAAACGCTTCCTCGTACTGCATTTCGCTGTACTGATCATCAGCGCGCTGCAAGTAGCGTTTCGTCAAATCTGCGCTTGACTGAGCAAATACAAGTCCCGCTGCAAAAACACAGAGGACGACAAACAAAAGACTTTTTCTACTAAAATTTTTATTTAACAACATTTCCAACTCCAATTGCAAATGTAAATTTTGCTCTATTTTCGATACCACCCTCATCCTTCATAATAAGCAAGTCCTGTAATCCGAGCTCAAGACCCATTTTTGTTTTATCACTGACAGAGAACGGAAGCATAAGCGATGTTCCGAATTCCATTGCCATTTTGATTTCGTCGTAGAAAAGATGACCGACATCATAATCTGCAAAGAGCCTGAACTGTGAATCACCTAACGAAATATTATCCAAAGCAAGACCAACAACAGGCGTGATGAATGTTTCTGTAGAATTTGTAATGTCACGGCTGTCAGAAGAAAGCATGTGAGCCGCAATACCTGCCCGGATAAAAAGATTTTTGCTTAAATCTGCAAAAGCGAGTTCTGGAACTAAGCGACCAGAAATGAAGAATTCTTGTGGCAAATCGCCGTCCGTACCACTGCTAGTAGAAGCCGCTTTCTTTTCGGAAGCGGTAAGGGTAACAATGTGAGCGTCAGCAAATAAATCTGCTCCAAGAATGAATCGTTCTGAAGGGCGGAAAATATTTGCTCCGAAACCAAGTCCGTATTTCAGGCTGGAATAGTCAGGATCGGTGATTTTTTGAAAATTGAAATCCGCAAGGCAAAGCTTGACAGTCCAGATTGTTGAAGAGAAGGAAGCCTGCTGTTCATTCTGATAAACTTCGGCACCAGAAGCGGTTGTTACAGACTGGAAGTTTCCGCGGCTCTCGATTTGCTGCTTAGACTTTGCATTTCGGGCAGCGATTCGCTCCTGTTCGAGCCGCTTTCGGTTTTCTGCCGCCTGATTAGCCGCCTGCTGATTTAAAATCGCCTTGTCTATGTAAGAATAAAGCTCGACAGCATCAAAATTTTCGAGATTATTGTCGATTACGGCAAGCGAAGTTTGACGAGCAAGCTCAAGATTGTCTGTGATAATAAGCTTTCGGGTCTGCTTTAGCGTGTAATTTTCGATAAGCTGATAATTTTCTGATGAACGGTGTGCCTGAAGAATCTGAGAAATTTTGTCGGCAGACTTAGAAGCGACCGCCATATCGATTTGCTTGTAAATTTCACCGACATCATCGGCTGACTGTGCGTAAACTGAAAAACTACATGCGAAAGCCAGCAGCAAGGCAAGAGCCTTTCCAGTTTTTTTGATTACGCTGATTTTTTTTATTGCACTCACAATAACAATCCTCTCTTTACAGATAGCTTGATTGTAGCAAAGATATTGAAAATTCGCAACTCGACTACTTGAAGACTATCGATAAACTATCGGCAAATTCTTTTTAAAACTTTAGAATTTGGAAATTTTAGAGATTCAGAAAATACCTCGCAACCTTGTCATTTGGACGGCCAATCGAGAGTTTCTCAAAAATCGCCCGTGACTTTTGCCCCTCTCCCTTTTCCAGCAAAGCCATTGCCTGGTTCCAGTATGTCGCATAATTAAAAATTTTTTCATCATCATCAGATTTATTTCCAAGAATCTCAAAGATTTTTAGAATCTCACCATTATTTTCAAAATTCCCAAGTGAACGAAGAATCAAAGAGTCAGACAAATGGGAAGCGGCAGTTTCATTCAGTAAGATTCCGGCTGAACCGATTTTTTTCGCAGTATTCTTCATAAAAGCGGCAGTTTTACAAGAATCATCTAAAATTCTGTAGGATTTTTTTGAAGGGGAGCCAAGGCAGCCGGCTTTAATTTCACAAGTAAGAACAGAAAGGGTCGAGAAAATTTTTTTTGAGTTATGATTAAGGATAAAAAAGGCAGTGTACAGCTCATCGTCCATTCCGTCAGGCTTTGGCAGAAGAGGATAAGAATTTATCTCTTTATTTATGAATTTTTCGGCATCACGAACAGAAAATGCGGCTTTTAGTGCAGAAGAACAGTGTTCTTTATCTTCGACAGGAGAGCCAAAAAGCGCCGTGATTTCGTCTGTCGTAAAGGATTCAATAATTCCGCCATTTTTTGTGACTTCTGCACTGATTTTTTCAAAATAATGATTAAAAAACGAGAGGAACTGGCTTTCACTCAAAAGATTTTTTAGAAGCGGAATATTTTGCAGGGAAATAGAAAGCAGCGAACTTTCATTTTTATCTCCGTTCAGGTTGAATTTTTTTGGAGCTTTGTAGACATTTTTTAAAAGATTTTCGGGAACAACCTGAGAAAACAAGGCAGAAATCTGAGATTTTTCAGAAATATTTTGATTTAAAAGTGAGAAATTCAGAATCAGAATCAGAATAATAAGCGAAGAAAAAGGAATTATAAAGCCGATAAAAATTTTTAAGAGAACAAAAGCAAAAATCAGCGCGCAGGAAGTCAAAATCAGATAAAAAATTGAGAAAATCAAAAGGGAGCGCTCTTTTTTAAATTTTAGAGAAACAAGCGCAAGGATAAGACAAAAGAAAATTGCGATTAAAACAGAAAAAAAGCCTGGAAGCGCGTCAACGAAATCGTCTTTTAAAATCATATTTGAGAGATAAAAAGAAACAGGAACTTCTTCTGAAAGCGAGAAAATGCAAAAGGATTCGCGCAATTTTTCAGAAAGGTGAGTTCTCTGAGTTTCAATTTCAGAAAAGAGCTTTCGGGCTGTCACAAAGGAATTTTTTATAACCCGCTCTTCTTCGTCACTTTTTGCAGTCTCCGTTAAAATTCGCTCGTAATTTCCAGAAAGAGCCGACGCCATTAAGACATAGAACTGGTTCTTAAGATTTTTGTGTTCGGACTGATTTTTTTCAGTTAGCGAAGCTTCATAAAGTGAAAGCGGAGATTCAGAATTCAACTCGCCAAAAAATCCCCGGGTTTCGAGAAGCTTTAAATATCTGTAAAAATTTTCTTCGGCGGCCAAAAGCTCATAAAGCTCTAGAAAAGAAATTCTCGCGCATTTTTCATAAGCGGCGGAAGAATTTCGCAAAAGCACTGAGCCATCGTAGATTCGGGGAATTTTGTGAGCGTCCTTTGTCAAAACGATTTCTGAGGAAGAGATTTTTAGTTGTGTGTCAGGAAAAAATTCCAAAAGCTGTGCAAAGGCAGACTGAGCGTAATATTTTCCGTTTTTTTGACCTACAAGCTGTACTGAGTAATCAGATTTTTCGTCTGGAATAAAGCCATGCTCGATTTCTGGAGATTTTGAATCGATATAAGAATTATTTTTTGTCGGGAAGACGATTTTAGCGTTCAGTAAAGGCATTTTCCTTTCTTTTTGAGACCTTGCCGCATATTTTTCAACTCGCTCATCGACCGGAACGGCCGGAGTTTTTTTCCCAAAATCACAGATAACAAGCTTTGCGCCGAGTTCATAAGCTAAGAATTTTGTTTTTTGAACCAGTGAATCTGAAATGTAAGTCGTGTTAAGCTTTTCAAAGGCAGAATCATCAGCAAGAATATGAGAAAAACGAATGTCAGAAGCTTTTTCAGGAATAAAATTTTGAAAAGCGACCGAAATCTTTTTATCAAGAGAAGTAAAAATAAAAAGCGAGCCAGTCAGCACTGAAAGCAAGCAGGAAAAAATCAAAAATACTTTTTTCATGCTTAGATTTTCGGTGAAAATTTAAGAGCGAATTATAAAATCTGTGATATAATTTAGGATATCTCTAAAAATAAAAATTGGGTATCTCTAAAAATTGCAATTTTTAGAGATTCCCAATTTTAAGAAAGAGGATGACCAATAAGTTTGAATTTTTGGACAGCCCCGCTCTTTTTAGGAGGATTACATGAAAAAATTGATTAAAATTGCAGGAATTCTTGCCGCGACTGCAATGATGGTTTTGGGAGCAGGGTGCTCTGGGGATGAGGAAGGTAGTACTCCAAAAAGCTCCGAAAAAATAACTGAATCAGACGGAACAACAACTCTCACTATTCAGGAAGGTGGGGACGGCTTTGTAAGTTCGACTTTTTCAACATCGACCGATTTCCCTGGCTTTACAGGAAGCGGTTATTTTGACGGCGGAACAAGCGAAAAAGGAAGCATAGTCTATACCGTTTCTGCAGCAGAAGCCATAACAAATGCCAAAATTGCGATTCATTATTTGTGTACGGAAGTCTCT
This sequence comes from uncultured Treponema sp., assembly GCA_937915735.1. Classification (GTDB taxonomy): domain Bacteria; phylum Spirochaetota; class Spirochaetia; order Treponematales; family Treponemataceae; genus Treponema_D. The sequence goes on along the minus strand of CALGGS010000141.1, from coordinate 2,625 downwards.
CGTGTTCGTGCGGCCATTGTTTCTGTAAACGGAACGGTTATCAACGCTGACAGCCCCCTTGCGATGACGACAGATGTAAAAGTAAAGAAAGACAACTGTAGCTCGGCGAACTGGAAAGATACTGTCTATCTTGAGAATGTCTCACTTAAAAAAGGCTCGAACTCAATTATCATTACAGGTTCCCCAAGCTGGACTTACACGGATTCTGACGGAACCACAACTCTCGTTACAGATGAAAAGTGTTATCTCAATTATGTTGACTACCTTATCGTAAACGGCACAGGAATCGACTACGGAACTGACACAACGAAATATGTTTCGCTTGCTTATGCCTCAGAAAACACGGCTGCGGGTTCAGTTGAAAGTTCTGTGACTTCATCTACCGTTGCTGAAAATTCGGAAGTCACTCTCACGGCAAGTCCAAATTCCGGCTGGAAATTCGACTGCTGGTCTGATGGCTCAAAAGAAAATTCTCACACGATTACCGTTTCATCAGCGACATACATTTTCGCCCATTTTATTCCGGAAAACTATACAGCTCCAGAGGGATTGGTGGGATACGCAAGCGTTACGACTGACGCAGGCGACGGATACACAATCACTGGTGGTGCGGGAGCAAGCGCGGCTAACACGGTAACTATCGCAAGTTATGCAGACTTGGTTGCCAAAAAAGACCTTCTCTCATCTGACGAGCCGAAAATCATCACAATCAGCGGAACAATCTCGACAAAAGACAATGCAAATCCGCTTTTGAGCGAAAAATACACAATCGGCTCAAATTCGACGATTTACGGCGACACTTCAAGTCAAGGCCGATTGCAGAACATCGAATTCGTCGTTGAGGGTGAAAATGTGATTATCCGCAATATGATGTTCGGCGAAGTAATCAGCTGGGACGGCTACACGAAGAGCGGCGCGGACGATGCCCTTTCCTTGAACGGTGCCACACATGTTTGGGTTGACCACTGCGAATTCCAGTCTCATTTGACACCGCAGGATTTGGACGGAAATGAGATTACTTCCGGACATAATTATTACTCAACAGATGAAAATTGGGCAAAAGATTTCTACGACGGCTTGCTGGACATCAAGAACGGCTCAACTTGGATTACAATCTCCAACTGCTACTTCCACGACCATTGGAAAGCTTGTCTTTGCGCTTCTGGTGATGACGGCCCTGACAAGAACACTACAACTGGTGCAACAGACGAAGATATGAGAGTTACTTTCTACCACAATTACTGGAAGAACATAAATGCCCGTATGCCGCTCTTCCGCTACGGAACGGGCCACATATATGACTGCTATTTTGATGCCGGCACACAAGGCGGTTCTGCAAGCTGTATCAATGTTCGTGCGGGAAGCAAACTCTATATTGAAGGAAACAATTTCGCTAACTTCTCAAAAACAACGGGAGATTCAGTGTCGAAAGGTTCTTACATTATCGGCTTCTTCTTTGCCGATACAAGCAAGGCTTACGGTAATGTTTCTGGTTCATGGGTGGCAAAAAACAACAGCACTGAAAATGGCAGCGAAGGTTCTGTTTCTGCGCCAAACTACACATACACAGCACCGACAAGCTATCCTACATCAGCACCAACTGATGTTGGCGCAACCCTTACATCACTGAGCTATTAATGCTGAGATATACAATTTTTTGTTTTTGTGATAGAGTGAGCGAAATTAAAATTCAGAGGTACACGATGAGCAAAATCGCAATCCGAATTAACGAGGCTGATGTTGTTGCTGTTGCACTCCAGCCGCTCTCAAAGGGAACTAGCGTAACGCTTGAGGCACAGGGAAAGGCGGGTGAAGTTACTGTCACTTTGCAAGAAGATATTACTGCGGGTCACAAATTTGCGATTCGTGACATTAAAAAGGGCGAGCCTGTCATAAAATACGGCTATCCAATCGGAGCTGCAACAGAGGACATTGCGACAGGAAAGCATGTTCACACGCACAACATCCACACTCTTCTTTCTGGAGAGCTTGAATACACTTACGATGAGGCAAAGGCAAAAGCCGCTTACGACGCCTGGTACAAAGATACCGAAAAGCTTCGTGCCAATGTTCCGACGGTCAATGTTTACAAGCGTGCGGACGGCAGAGTCGGAAGCCGCAACGAAGTCTGGATTGTTCCTCTCGTTGGCTGCGTAAACAAAATTTCAGAAACGCTGGCTATGTGGGCGAACGCAAAATTCTGTGGCGGCGAGCCAAAACCAAGCGAAAAGGGCGGCCTGGAAGGATTCTTCACTTGGACACATCCTTACGGCTGTTCTCAGATGGGCGGCGACAAAGAAACAACTGCAAAAATTCTTGCAGATTTAGTTCATCACCCCAACGCGGGCGGCGTTCTGGTCGTATCTCTGGGTTGTGAAGAAAACAACATTCCTTACTTCAAGGAATTTTTGGGCGAGGTTGACGAAAACCGAGTCAAATTTATGACAACTCAGCAGTGCGAGGACGAGCTAGCTGAAGGCAAAAAGCTTCTCACCGAGCTTGCTGAATATGCTGGTCAATTTAAACGAGAAACTGCTCCTCTCACCGACATCGTTCTTGGAATGAAGTGTGGCGGCTCAGACGGAATGAGCGGAATCACCGCAAACGCTTTGATTGGCCGAATCT
>CALGGS010000140.1 GCA_937915735.1 uncultured Treponema sp. | reverse complement strand
CAGACGTGTGCTCTTCCGATCTGGATGTGACATATGAAGAGGTGGATGACGAAAAGACGATAGGCATTCTTTCGGGAATTTTTGAAGAATTGATGGGAGACACAGCCTTACAGTAATGGAACGGGGATTGCCGCCAGACCTTCTAAATACCTGCATAAAGGCATTTAGGAGGTTTTTTATATACTTGAAGAATGTGTCATTTCGTATTAAAATAAAGCAATATTGCGATATCAGGAAATTTCAGGCAGCGGAACAGATGCAAGTGAGGAAATCAGGATGTTGGAAACGGGGATCAAAGGGACAAAGACCATCGCGGTGACGGAGGAGAATACGGCAAAGGCATACGGCAGCGGCGAGCTGGATGTATTTGCGACTCCGGCGATGATCCCGGCGGAATCATCTCCGGAGTCGCCGCCGGAATCATCTCCGGTATCGTCGCCGGGGTTCTCATCGACAGGCGCCGGCGCCGTACTGGATGCGGGCGCCGATGTGCTGCCCGGTGTCGATGTACTGCTTGGCGTCGATGTTCTTACCGGTGCCGGTGTGCTGGAAGATTGGCCGGAACTGCTGTTTGAGCTGCCTGAGCGTGAAGAGGATGTGTCGTTGTCATCGCTGTCGGCCCGCGCCGTCGCTTCCGGGGTGGCGGTCGCTTCGCTCCCCTCCACGATCACACGGCACACCGCCTCGACCGTCTGTTCTGTTTGCCCGGCATCTTCTTCCTCTGCCGGGAAGAAATAACATCCCGACAGCGAAAGCACCGCCGAAAGAACAGACGCGCCGATGATATAACGTGTTCTTCTCATATACAAAGCACCCCGCTTTTCCAAAATAAACAATTACACTTTATAATAACACAAAACAGCGACAATTGCAATATATAACAAAAAAGATTTTTGATATTTTTTTCGAGCATTTTTTTTGCGCCGGCAAGGTTGAATCCAAAAACCAACGCATTGACCTTGCCATTTAAAAGGGCGGCTGGAAGCTTAGAAAGGCGTTTTTCGACAAGAGAAAGCCGTTTTTCCTCGCCCAAATTTTCAAGATACTCATTGAACGCCTTAGAAACCTCATCGCTGTAGAAAGAAACAAGGAAGCGACCTTTTTCGAGTGGAAAAGCCTCGTTCACGGATTTTTCGTACTGCGAAAGTTTTTCTGAATAATAAGATTCTTTTTGATTTTTCGCTTCATTTACACGAGCTGCGACCGAACCGAGAATATTTTTGCACTCTTCTTGTGCACGAGAAAGAATTTTTTCTGCTTTTTTTCGTGCATCAGCGACGATTTCTTTATCAAGTATTTCTGTAGATCTAAGTTCTTCCATTAGATTCTCCAACCACAAATCGCATCAAGCAAGGAATGTTGTGGTTTTGAATTTTAAACAGAAATTCCAACGGCTTCACGGATTGCATCGGTAAGGGATTTTTTGCCTTCCATGTGACCGTGAATGCCTGGAATCTCTACAATCAGCGGATATTTGCTAGTTTTCTGCCATTGAAGGACTTCAGCCTCAATCATACTAGAAACATCTTCGGTCAGAATCAAGATTTTTGGTCGTTCATCAACAGGAACGCTTTCCGCTCCGCCCTGACCCGTAACACGGCGAAAAGCATCCAAAGCTTCAGTTCGGTTCAGGGCAACGCTCCCCTCTACGCCGACAAGCTTAAAACCGAGAATAATTTCCCTTTCTGCGATGACGAAATATTGCATATTACAAAATGATAATCAAAAGTGCTACGAGGAAGCCCCAGAGACAAATACCTTCGGCAAGACCTACGAACGGGAGGGCTTTTCCTGAAAGCTCAGCATTTTCACTCATTGCACCCATAGCTGCGGCACCAATTTTTCCTACAGCCATACCACCTGCGATACAAGCAAGACCTACGGCAAGACCTGCCGCAATGTATTTGATTGCAGAAGAATCTTTAGATTCTGTAGGAGCGGCTTCGTGCTGTGGAGCTGGTGGCTGAGCCGGGCGAGCAGCAGGAGCTGAGTTTTCAATGCCCTGAGGAGCTGCATTCTGGCTGGCATCCTGAGCGATTGCACCAAAAAGAGCAAAGCCTGTTAAAACTGCGGCAATAACCATAATTTTTTTGTTCATAAAAAAACCTCACTATTATATTTCAAACGAGAACGGCTTGAATTCCCGCCCCGTTTCATTGAAAAATTTAGAGAAAAATTCATAATACTGTAATCGGATAACTTGAATCGCAACAATCATACCCTCAAGAACGACTACAATTGCGTTTCCGACAAGCATAACCCCAAGATAGGCAGGTCCTGCCATTTCCGCGAGGGTCGCAATAATGAAACCCAAAACAGCATGAGCCAAACCGAACGCTCCGACTCGAATAAAGCTGATAGAATTTGACATATAGCTGATTAAAGTTTCCAGAAGTTCGACTATTGCTTCGATAACGGCGGCAAAAAGCCCATTTTCAAAAACAGGCCTTTCTTTTTCGATAATACGATGGATTGGCTCGCTGAACATCGTTAAAAAAAGGGTCGTTCCGATTACAACTCCGTCTGCAAGGTCAATTGCGTGCTTTGAAACTACAATTCTGATTACCATTACGACAACATACCAGAAGAAAATTGCACCCGAAAGACCGTTTTTACCGAAAAGAGCCTTGGAAACCTTGTGCATTAAAAGGTTATTGATGATATTGATTACAAGACCTACAGAATTGATGATGAATCCGACTCCGACAGTGACTCCGAAGAACATAAACATCGTTTTGATTGAGTGCTCGCTTCCGTCGGGCATTAAGTGTAATATAGGGGCGTGACTTTCGCCAAAAAGCCCCGTAATCGCATAGGAAAGGGGTTTTAAGATTTCTTCGTTTCCGAAAAATTCACCTGTTAAAATGCCCATAATCATACTTGAGCAGCCAATCGCCATAAAAATTGGGGCGAATTTGTTCCAGCCTCCGACCTTTATGACTTTCAGTCCCATTAAAATTCCCATTAAGAGGAAGATAAGCCCCTGCCCTGCATCCCCGAACATGATTCCAAACAAAAGAGTGAAGAAAAGGGCTACGAAAGGCGTCGGGTCAATCGAGCCGTAGACAGGAGAGCCATAGCTAAAAATCATCCGCTCAAAAGCGCCCACAAGTTTTCCGTGCTTTAAACGGACAGGAACTTGCTCAGTGCCATTTATGACCGACGGGACTTCAAAAGGATTGTAAACCCTGATTGCGATTCTGCCTTCGGTGAGTTTGTCCAAGTCCTTCATCATCGTGTGGCAGTCTGCGCCCGGAATCCAACCCGTAATTCTGTAAACAAGGCTTGTTGACTCAAGATTATTCTGAACATCTACGATTTGAGAAGAAATTGCGAATTCGGCAAGAAGCTTTTGCAAAATAAGTGCATGAGAAGCCGCCATATTTTTTCGCTCTTCTTCGATGTATTCAAGATTCTTCTGACATTCCGAAAGTTTTGACTCCAAGCCCTCAAGAACATCGTCCGGAACGCCTTTAAAATCCTCAGGAATTTCAAAAGGAACAAAACCGAATTTTTTAAGTTCTGAATCAAGAGAGAAACGAGCCTTTTTAGAACTTGCCGCCAGGATTTTTGATTTGTCATCCCCAAGAGGAACGATAATCGCACGGCTACCGACAGAAAAAGAAAGCTCTTCAAAAACAGACGAGTCTATTTTTCCCACTTTAAGAGACAAGAAAGAAAGATGATCCAGTTCTGAAAAAGGAACCTTTAGATTTTTAAAAGACTCGGCCTCTTCCTTTGACTCTTTTGCGCGTTTAAGCTCATCATTTGCTTCAAGCTCTCGTTTTTTAAGGTCATCGACATCTGCTAAAAATTTTTCTGCCTGCTTTTTTGACTCTTCAGAAGCGAAAGAAGATTTTTGAAGCAAAGCAGAATCAATATCATCGACAGCAAGGAAGGAGCGGGCATCCTGCAATTTTACGAACAAGTCATACTCAGGATTTTTTGCTTCGCCCGCACGGCTAGAATCACTCATCTTAGAGGAATCGCTCTTATGCTTTTGAAACTGAAAATTTCCTTTTTTGCCCAAAAATTCAAGCACAGAGCGAATGTCACTACGCATGACCATAAGCTCGACAAGATTCATCGGAGTAGTTCTAGCCATTTACACCTCTTTTTTTAATTTATCACAAAACCAAAGAAAATGCAAATGCACTTTTTTACGCTTGGCTTTCTGCCGCATCCGTGCGGCAATTTTGTCGGCTACTCTTCAGCACGCAAGAAGTCCAATGCGAGCATGTCGGAGTTGAAGCCTACGGCTACGGGGGATTTGTATGTCGTTGAGCCTTGTTCATAAACATCTGCCATTACAGAAGTTCTCTGGTCATTTGCTGAATAACGAGATGGGTCTGTCATGCTTTCCCAATAGGCGGAAGTTGTGCCGTCTTTTGTTTCGGTAACAACATAAGCCACTTTTGCAGCCTTCGTTGTGTTCAGCTTGCCCTTATCAAGGTGTGAAATGACAGGCTTAAATTCATACCATTCTGTATTGCTTGAAGCGTCACTTGTAAGCTCAATATCAGTCCACATACCAGATGTGCCAGAGGAATCGACAGGAACACAAACTTGGGTATCATAAGTGTCACCGTTCTTCGTCAAGTACAAATAATACAATTTTCCGTTATCGACATCCTGCGCGGCTGCATGAATATTCCAGTTTTTATCCATCACCGCACTTACATAGCGACCAAAATCAATCTTGCGGCTTGGAGTAATTCCAGTAGTTTTCGTCCAACCAGTTGAGTTTGTAGCACTACCAGAACCATTTATGCAACCTGTCACAGGAACGCTCTGTTTTCCACGGGCAATTTCCAAACACTTATTAGTTTCATTGTAATAAATTATGACCGGTATCGGAGTTCCGCTTGAAGTATCGAGCATTATGTCGCTCCATTCACCCGCCTTTTCGCTGAATGTAGTCGGATTTGTCGTTGTCGTGTCATAACCCGCAACAACATGATTTCCTGTAGTCATGTTAGTAGTTTCCGTAACATTATTTTGAGCATAAGCCTTATGCGGCGCACCGTGCATCAAAGGAATAATTGCCGAGTTCTGATTATGGCTTCCCCAATGCTTACCTGCAATTCCTCGAATATGAGTATTTGAATCAAATTCACGACCGACTTTATACGCCGCATACTTCAAACATTTCGCATAAGAATCATAATAAGAAATGTAGATGTAATCTGTTCCACCATTCGCTAATTCAGTGTCATAACGATAGACTTCATTAGCATTTTTATGCCAACCTACAATTCGAGGATTCTTGAACTGATGAAGGACGGCATCATATCCGCCACTAGAATCTCGGCTAGCCGCAGTTGAACCGCTCGCACCAAGTCGTTCAATAATGTAATATTCTTGGTCTTCCTGCAAATCTGACATGTATGCTGAAGAATATGTTCTGTCATACCAATAGCCTTCACGAGAAAGGAACAATCCACTGCCCCATCTGTTCGCAGAATCACCGCAAAGGGCGTTGTCCTGCATTACATAATACGGCAAGCCGTTTACGATTGTATAATCAAGTTCATCAGCAGGAGCCATAAAAGCCGCTTCAGAGCTATTGTAGATTACATTGTCACCGTGGTTTGAGTAAGACTTTGTACTTCGATAACCATAGACTTTCAAATCATAAGATGAAAGCGCCGCATAATAATGGTCATTCTGCCCAGTAACAGTGTCAACCTGAGTATTTGAATCAGGCTGCTTGTAAAACACACCTCCGCCCAATGTATCTGTCGTAGTTCCAGAGCCACTGTTCAGCTTAGAAATTTTCTTGATTACACCGCTCTGCGGAGTCGTGCTGCCAACAAAGTCATTGCTTACATTCCAGACCGCGATATATCTGTCGTCTGTCCAGAAGTTGCTTCCGGCTCTGTTTGCGCTAGACAAGCCCAAATCGCTGTCGCTTGAGACATATCCTTCTTCGATGTTGTAGCCGCCGTTTTCGTTGGTGTTGTTCTTTGTTGAAAGAGTAACTCCGTTCTGAGTGATTGAGACTTCAACATAGCGCGAATATTCCGGAGCTGTCACAGTAATCTGTCCGTCTGTCTCGACTGTTCCTGACAGAGTTGTTGAATCAGCCGTTCCCTGAACATCACCGTCTGTCGCTCCAGCCTTTGTCTTGTAGAATGTGACTTTGTAAGTCGCGCCTGCCGCGAAGTTCATTCCCTCGATAACCATATCTTTTCCTGCCTGAACAGGGAAGCGGCCGAGCCGAGAGCGGGCAGCAGAACTTTCAGTCGCAGGATAAATGCTCTTGATGTACGGCACAAAGTCCATAATGTAGTGAGAAGTGAGTGCCTTTTTTATCGTCTGAGTCGTGCTTGAAACAGAAGAATTAGATTTTTTGTCGCTGGCAGAGGCATCGACGGTTTTTCCTTCTGCAAGTCCGTAGCTCGTCATATCGATTGCGACACGGTAAGTCATCGTGTGGCCTGCCTGATTTGGCTCTGGAGTGTCGATGAATTCAATTTCGCTCAATGGAGAAGAAAGTGCCTGAGCTACCCATTCTCCACCCTCGTATTTTGCGACAATGTGATTATTTCCCGCAGGATCAGTGAAGATTGCGCTAGAAAGCCTTGTTTCGTCAGTTACGGTGACTTTAACCCATACTTTTCCTGAAACTCCTGGTTTTTCGCTTGTATCATCTTCTTTTGACGACGGCAGGATGTCAATGTGGCCTTCGGCGTTTCCTTCATCATCATAGTAGAATGAGCCGTCAGATTTTGAATTCCAGTAGAACGGATGAATTTCGGCTTTTGGAGAAATATCATCGTCAACATTTACAATCATTGGAATCTTGAGGAGAGCATAAAGGGAATCTTTACCCTGAGTTGTGCCAGTAGTTGCATCCCAAATCGTAAACGCGAAGTATTTCACGCTGCCAGTTTCTTGCTCAGCCGTCCAGCTTTCATGAGGAGAAAGTGCGTCGTTATTAAGGACAAGTCCCTTGAATTTTCCGCTTGCAGTTCCGCCATGAGCCGTTCCTTTTTCATAGTCAGATGTTGTTTCGTAGTAGTTCCACTTGTCGGCTTTTGTATTTGCGTCAAGGAGTTCTGTGACAGTCTGAGCAGTTCCGGCCTTATTAGCAAGAGGAAGAGCCGAAAGACCTGTTGTATTGATTTTTACATCATCTGCTGCAAGTTCTGTCCACAGATCTGTTAGAGTTGATGAACCATTTGTATCTGTATCGCCAACCTTAGTGATTGTAGCAGCAGCCTCAGTACCAGCAACTTTATAGAGATATTTGAGGTCGTCAGTTGCCGTTGTGTTACCGCCAATAATCTCTGGCAATACCAGGAGGCCGTCTTTTGCTACGAAATTGCTTGATTTGAGCGTTACACTTCCCTGAATCTTTCCGTCAGAAGAAAGAGCCGAGTAGAAGCTGAGCTCTCCGAATTCCGTGCCGTTGCCAGTTGCATTGTAATCGTAGATTGAAGCCACTGCACCAGTTGAAGTCTCTGAGAAGTAATCGAACTTGCCGTTGCCGTTCAAGTCTGTTCCCAAGAAGACTTTTGAGATTCTTGGACGGTTATTCTGAACGCTTGTTTCGACATAGCCAGAGTTGACATTGCCCGCTTCGTCGAACGCTACGATATGGATTGTTGCAGGTCCGTCTGGAATGTTCTCTGAGCGAATGCTTGCCGTCCACTTGTAATTGCTTCCCGACTGTTTGACCATCTCAACGAATCCGTCATAGTCGTCGTTAGAAACCGACCAGTCAGAAGCAAATCCTTCTGTAACTTGGTGGTTGACAATCTGTGCGTAGACGAATTCCGCAGATGTGAATGTAGTGTCAACATCGTCTTCGAGTGTCGCAACATCGTCAGCAATCGCCGTAATCAAGTGGTAACTTCCGCCGATTTTGACGAGAGTTCCTACTGTGATGTTTGCGTTAGAACCAAGTCCAGAGAATGAAACTTTCGTTGAGTCTGCACGAGTGACAGTCTTAGTGAGGACTGGGAGATTTTCGTCGTTGAGAGTGAGCGTTTTTCCGCTTCCGATTGTAACGCCCTCTGTAGTCTTGCTAGCATCGAGAGAACTGAAATACTTGGTGTCGCTTTCTTTTGTGAAGAATACCGCCACATAAGCCAAGCCAGAGCCGTCTTCCGCAATCGAGTCGCCGAATGTGTAAGAGCCGTCTGAGTTCTCAACGACATTTTCGCTTCCGACCACAAGACCGTCGCTCTTAAGACGGAGTTTGCTTACGTCATCACTTGAAATTGCTGTGTTTGATGTATCACTTGATGTAAGATAAAGACCTGGAGCCGTGTTATCAACAAAGAAACTCAGGTTCTGGGTAACATCTGTGTGCTGTCCGTCATCAAGTTCGATTGTCGCATAGAACTGTGTTTTTTCAACAGTTGTCGTGTCAGTATCGAGTGGTATAAGGAATGTACAGGTCTTTTCTCCGATCGCATCAGTTCCCGTTGTATTGACAATCATACCGCCGGTTGCTGTGCTGCCCTTTGCGACGCTTCCGTCCAGAGCCCGGTATTTCTTTGAATCAGAAGTAATTGTAATTCCCTCGACACTTGCATCATCTGTGACTGTACCCTTGAGATACCAGTTTCCGTTTCCTGTATTTTTAGAAATATACATTCCGGCAGAGTAAGAGCGGCTTAAGCTTGGAGTGACGGTTGCAGAAGCCGGTGTGCTTTCAAACTGTACGAGCTGAACATTCGTAAGCTGAGGAGCATTTTTGTCGATAAAGATTTTTGAAACAAGGGCCTTCGACTCATCATTTTTCAATGTCGCAACATTATTTTCTTCCGTAACAAGGAATGTGCTTGCCGTTCCGTTTTTGTCGTATGCAATGAATGTCGCACGGGCAATAGTAATGTCTTTTGCGCTAACTTCGCCATCTTCGGTTTTTGTTCCGATTAAGGCAGCCAGATTTCCATCAGAAGCCTTTGAAATTTTTGAAGTTACGAGCGAAACCTTCCAGCTTGCTTTTCCGTCAGCCGTAACCGTGCCGTCGGTCTCGACAGTGCCTTTCGTGACGACTCCCGTCTCGCTGAGGATTTCTTTTGTGAGCGTGTACCAATGAATTGTCGTTAAATCCGTGCTTTCAGTAACTTCATCTGCCGAAACTTCAAGCTTTGTCATCACTACTTTTTCAAGGTCTCCCTCGTCATCGCTTGCAGTTCCCTGGAAGTTAAGGTTTCCGCCCGTTTTAGTAAGTGAGCCTGCCTCAGGAGTAATAATTTCTACGACCGGAATTCCTGCTATTGGGTCAACAAGAATCCTGTTCTTGTAGATTTCACCCTTTCCGGTTTCGTCTTCGGCATAGAAATAAAGAGGAACATAGACATTCGTGCTGCCGTCAATTGTTTCTGCATAAGTGAGCGTTCCGTCCTTATTTGCAGTCGCATAGTAAACAAGGCTGAGTCCATCATTTTGATCAAATCTTGAGCTTACAATAGGAATTCGCCAAATCATTGAGGTCTTGCTTTCATAAACATTGACTTCATCTCCGCCCTCGTCAACGACTTCTGACATATTCGTCCAGCCAGTATCGTTGAATGTGTAATCATCTTTATCGATTGCAGCATCGATTGCAGATTTTTGAGCTGCAGTCGGGATTATGTAGTAGAATTTAGTGATTTTAGAAGCATCAGAAATCTGTCCTCGTATTGTCGTCTGTCCGATTACAGCATCACTTGAAGTTCCAATCGTCTCAACTCCATCCCCGCTTACGCTCGGTGAAGTTATAGTGACTATCGGAGCGGCTTTGTCAAAGTAAACATTGCTTGTTGCGGCGTCAGAGCTTCTTCCAGATTTATCTTTAAGGACGAACGAAACGGTAAGAGTTCCTTCTCCCGAAAGCACAGATGTGTCTATAGGTCCGATGATGTATGAAAGAGAAGAAAGGTCTGATGAATCACGACTTACTATTGAATCAGTAATTGAAATAGTGTTTGTTCCGATTTTAAGAGAAATATCGTCGGCAGCTTTTGTGTTTACGGCAACATCTTCTTCAGCCGTAACCTTTATCCACATATATTTTGCGCTAGAGCCATAGCTCTTAGTTCCGTCCGAGCTGTAGCTAGAATCAGCCGGTGAATTCGTCGTACTAGAAGAAGCAAGTGCCATTGTATTGATTTCAGGAGCGTTAACATCAACCTTGAATGAAAGAGAAGAAGCCATATCAGATTTTTCTCCATCACCAAAGGCCAGGTATGGCTCTGCGTTCGTTGCAAAAACTCCTCCAGTTGATTTTCCTGTCTCGAAAGAACTTCCGGTCTTATCTGTCACCTTGAAGGTAATTCCGTGGCTTCCTGCGGCCAAGCCTTCGATTTTCCATGTTCCGCTGGAAACAGTAATTTCCTGCCATTCATTTGCGTTCGTATCTTTATATTCAAGTTTTGCGATTCCGTCATCATCAGAAATAGTTCCCATAATGTTCTGCGTTGAGATGATGATGTCACTTCCCTCTTCAAGCTCCTGAACGATAATATTCGGTCGGTCAGTGTTCTGAGAAACAATCACGCTGTATCCACTGTCAGCAGAAGAGCCGTCAATGCTGGTGTTTCCTGCCGCATCAAGAACTATCGCCCTGAATGTAACGGAAACCTCACCTGTTTTTGAATCGGCAAAGAAGGCAGATGTGTCAAATTCTTCAGTTTTCCAGCTGTAAACCGTAGAAGAGTTAAGCCTACTGACATTTAAAGTCTCCCATTCACCGCTTCCGATTTTGTATTGGAATCCTTTTACGCTGTCGAGCTTATTGTTGTCGTTTGCAGTTCCAGAAAGTTGGATTTTTCCGTTTATGTATGTTCCGGTTTTTGAAGAGTCTGCAGTAACAAATTCTGTATACTCAACCTCTGGTATAGTAGTGTCAACATTGAATTCAAACATCCGGCTTTGAGAGCTGTTTCCAGCAATATCTGAATATTTTGCAGCTACTTCCCCGCCTGTTATTTTTCCGTAAGGGATTGTCGCCTTAAAGCCCGTAATTTTTGTTGATTTTTCTTCGCTATAGCTTTCATAAGCCGCATTTTTCGCCCATTCAGAAGTAAAGCCCGTGTCGGGAGAAGCAGTAGTGTACAAAACGCTTGCGTCCGGGATTTCGATTGAAGCCACGCCTGATGCCGCGTCAGAAATAAGGCCGTAAATGACTACATCATTCTTTTTGTTCGTAAGGATGCTTCCTGAAATCTCGCCTTCGATTGTTCCCATTGTGTAGTATTTTGCTTCAAAAGACGGTTTTGTCATGTCAGATTTAATAGAATATGTCTGTTTGCCGGACTTATTACCAGCCTTGTCAGTTGCGATGAGTATGAGCTGATGAGTTTTTGCATTTCCCTCATCGTCAAGACCAAGCTCAGTTATGTTTCCTATTGTCGCTGAAAATTTATATGTTCCGTCATCCTGCTTTGTGGCGGTCGTAGTTCCGCTTTCTTCTTCATCAACGCTCTTATCAAGCCAGTATGTTACGCTTTCAATTCCACAGCCCGCTTCTGTAAGAAGCCCCTTCAATGTTACAGCATCTGAATTGTACCAGTTAGACAGGACAGCAGCGCTTGTTTTTACCCCTCCCACAGATGAATTTGTATCATCGTAAACAGGCTTTACTGTGTCTACATAGAATGAATGAGCAACGGTTGATTTTGAACCTGTATCAGAAATTATGCTCCAGTAATAAGTGTATGCTTTTCCGTCAGAAACCTTTGCTTTCAATGCCGTAAACTTAGGGATTTTTATTTTTGAAACATCAAAAAGGAAATCCCCCGATGAATGAAGCACAGCCCCGTTTTCATCCGTCACATCATTCGGATAGAAGGTTAACGCACCCTCGCCGTAAGTAATTTCAACAGGATTTTCTTCACCAGCCGTGACATCTTCCGCGCCTGCTACGAAAAGTTTTCCGTCAGAATCTTTTTCGACTTTTATTTTTTCTGAGTGAGTTATGTCATCACAAGTGAATTTTACGAGCAAGGTCTGAACATACTGGTCTCCGTCCGCAACAGCACTACCAGTCAAGGTTAAGCCAGCCTCATTGTTGTAAGAGCCTTTTTCTGGATATGTGACTTTTGTGTTTGCGGCCATTGTGTTTGATGTTCCTTCAAAACAGAAGGTAGTTTCCTGAGAAAAATAAAGCAAGTCCATGTCACAGCCAGTAACGCCAACGAGATAGTATGTATTTGAGGCGATTTTTCCAGAGGGAAGAGTAAAGGAGAAAGTTTCGTTCTTTGTTGAGCCGCCTTCTGTATTCGTAGAGTCCTGCGCATAATCATAAAGCAAAAACCATCCAGAATCAGTTGTCGTGTTTTCGTACTTTTGCGAATCAATTTTAAATGAAGAGCTACCAGATTCAACATCTCTTGTCTCAATATTTTTCACTTCAGTCTGCAAGGTTGAAAGAGCGGTAAGGGCATTCTCTACAAGAGCGTTTTGTGATGAATAAGATTTCATCCAGACCTTTACGCTTGGAAGGGCTTTTTTATCGTCTGACTGCTCCCGTCCGTAAGGCATAATCGCAGTTTCATCAAGACCCGCCGCAATAGAAATAGAAACAGCAGCTCCGCCAGATGCCTGGCTTATAGTAGCCTCGCTGTCGCTTAAATTCACATCATAGCCGTTTACGGTGTAAGAAGGATTTGCATTCGGATTCAAAGAAAAATGAAGCGTGCTTTCAAGATCGCTGGCCGCCGTATTTTTAACAAGAGAATTTAAATCCTCCAGAACTTCAGGGTTTTCGATTGTTCCGTTAAGAATGCTTTTAAAAGTGTTTGCGTTATATCCCAATCCGCCATTTTTCTGGCTTAAATATTTTTCGTAAACATCATCATAAAGATAAACATTAGAAGTTTTGTTTCCTTCAGTTTCATTGCTTGTTTCTAAAGGGTCAGTGTAAGAATGGGCGTCATCCGAAACAAAAAGCTCGCAATAAAATTTCTGAGTGCCAGTGTCCTGCGTGTAAAGCTTTGAATACCGAACCTTTTGAGTTCCTTCGCTGTCATTGTAATTCGCATAAGTTACAGCCGAGCCACCAGCCGTCGCAATGTCTTCCTCAATAAAAAATTCGCCATCGTCGTCACCGGTAATTTCTTCACCGACTGAACCGTCATCATTACATTTGAAAACCCTTAAATCCATTTCGGAAATTGTATGATCGTCGGCAATTGTGCCCTCTACAGTGAAAGTTGATCCGTATTTGCTTGCCGCATAGCCGCTTGATTTTACAACTCCCGGCTTTTCGATAATAAAAACCGGCGGTGTATTGTCAATATGAAAGGTTCTGGAATTACTGTTTTTATGGCCTGCCCCGTCAATCGCCGTCGCCGTAACCTGATAAGTTCCGTCAGGAAGCTCAAAAGTGCCGTCCTCTGTCTTAAAATTTACATTTGCGCTCCAGGTGTTATCATTGCTAAAAGTCGCTTCAGTTTTTGAAATCGCGCGAGTTTCCTTTGTCAAAGTGTCAATGACGGAAATTTCGATTTTAGAAATTCCCTTGTCATCAGTCCAAGTTCCAGAAAGAACGAATTCGTCCCTGATATATGCCTCCAGAGGCGGATAAGTAATTGTGATAACCGGTGCCTCGGTGTCAACACTCGCTCCAAGACCAGAATTCTCGCCACAGGCAGAAAAAATCAAAAGGAGAAACGCAAGAAGGATATATACCCCCCCCCGTTTTGCCAACGACTTGAACTTTTTAATTCCGAAATTTTTTCTAACAGTATTTAAGAACACTTTATTCATATTTTTACCTCATACAAGAGTTTTCTTACTATTTTTGTTATGAAAAAATCACCAAATTTGGAGATTTTAGAGATTTATCAGTTTATTTTAAGATTTTTAGGTAAAAAAAATATTCACACAGGCATTTTACCCGTGTGAATATTCTATTTAGAATACATTCACGCGCAGACCAAATGAAATCTGTGGAACAATACTCTTGACTTCCGCAGTTTCGCTTCCGCTGACATCAGACGGAATGAACCATAACTGGCCTTCTGTGTAGAAGGCAATCGTCCTGAACATTTTTTGCTTAGCAAATGTAACCCGTGGGAATTCAATCTGCAAAAGACCTGCTGAAAGAATCTGAGCCTTTCCGGCACCAGACTGATTGAATCGGGTGAAGTTCGCACCAAGAGCCACATTCAAAGAAAGCCATTCCCAGTCAGGACCAAAGTAATATCTGAACGGCAAGTAGTAGACATTTGCCAGCAACTTCATACCCCAAACATTGTCACCACCATATCGGAGATTTGAATCATCGAAGAGGTTTCGCTGCTGCTGAGTGAACTGTCCCCACTGAACCTGAAGCTTAACATTGTCATCAAAGAATGTAAGACCAGCACCGACATTGAAGAGCGTTGCGCCCCAGAACTGCCAGTCGAAGTACAAGCCCTGAATAAAGCCTGGAACCTCGTAGAAGGCCTTGTCACCTTTTCGGAGGGCAAGAGTTACACTCTTAAGTGCAATGTCGTCCTTAGCAAGTCCGGAGAATTCCATCTGCTGGTTATAGTGTCCGCCAGCACCCGGAGAAATGAGCTTGATAGTAGGCTTAGTGCTGTCAACCTGAACGATACATCGAGTTACGGCAATCTCACCGTTTTTCATAGTAGCTCGTACGAGCAGGAAATGATAGCCTTCTGCAATGTCCTCATTTTCGATTCGGTATCGCCATTTTCCAGATTTAGAAACCTTTGTGAAGGTCTTACCATTGTCAAGAGAAAGCTCAATTTTATCGACAACCTTTTCAGCAACCGCATCCTTAAGCTCTTTTGGAGCACCCTTAGCGTTTGCACGAACGACCTCTTCCTCGTCGTAAGAATATCCTGCGTTACCAATGATGTAAGGTCTGTCAAAAGCGAAGCTTCCGTAAGTGAAGTTGTCGATTGTAATCCAAGGACCGACCGCACCGTAGTTAAGATACTGTGTATTTGAGACAATTTTTGTATTGTCCGCAAGGAAAGCTTCAACTCGAATATCGTGTCGACCTTCCTCAATCATTGTCTGGTCAAGAGTATATTTGAAGTAACCGCTTTCACTAAGCTCAGTCTGAGCAACATTTTTTCCGTCCACATAAAGAGTAAGGCTCTGAATGTCATTCTCGCTCACGGCAGTACCGTAAATATTGAATACACCCTGAACATACTCACCATTAAGCGGATAGAGCAGGTCTACCTTTGCCTTCGGCTTTTTCTTGTCGAGGCGGACATTTCGGCTGACTCGAGTAATATTGTCAGCACGGTCAATACCTGTAAGCTCGATGTTATAGAAGCCGTCGTCAAGGTTGTAGATGTCGAGAGCCTGAGTAATTACTTCGTCCGGAGTCAAATCAGTTCGAGCGAGCCGAGAGCTGACGACCTTGCCTTCAAGAGAGCGAATCGTAATGAAGAGTTTTGTAAGCTCAATATTGTCTGTTGTCTGACCAGAGAAGAAAACCATACCCGTTGTCGTAGAGTCGTCCATCGGAAGCATAAGATCAAGACTTGGAGGTGTGTTATCAATATTGATAAGAGAAGAGTAAAGGCCTTCGATTCCGTACCAGTCAACAACTTTCATAAATACTACATGAGTTCCGTCCTCGATTACGCGAGTATCGAATTCGTAAGACCAGTTACACTGAGTCATTTCGTGTCCATAGTTACCCAGCGCCTCGTTGTAAGTGTTTCCGTTGTCAACAGAAATATAAACTGCCTTAATTCCGTTTTTATCAGTAGCAACGCCAGTCATTTTGACAGTATCTTTTACAGTCTCAGTAATTGGCGGAGTCAAGACAGCACCCTTTGGCTCTTCAAGAGAAATTCGGAAGTTTCGTACGAATTCAGGTCCCTTTACGCCGTTAATATCTTCCGCATAAATTGTGATTGAATGCTCGTTATCAGTGAAGTCTGTAAGATGCTTTGGAATGATGAAACTCGTTCCAATCTGATCCAGCGCTTCATATCGTCCATTGTCAAACTTGTAGAAGATTTTTGGTCCGCCGATAATTTCGCCGTTTTCGTCCTTTTTAACGCCATCATCATCGTAGATAACTCCAGAGAATTCAAAATCTCGTGTGATTACGGCATTTTCTTCAGGAACATGAATTTCAGCAATTGGAAGGTCACTTGCGTTATCAATAATAAAGTCCCACTGTTTGATTTCGCTTGCATTTCCGATAGCGTCAATGAATTTGAATGTCATCAAATCATCGATTGGCTTATCGCTTGTACCGATATGAGTCGTGATAAGGTGTCCAAGAGGAACATCAACAGGGCGAACTGTTTCACCGCGCTTTGCCGGCGGGTAATATTCAACTTTATCAAGGCGACCGTTATCTTTTACCCTGAAAGCAATCAGGTTGTCACCGTTTACGATGTCGTCGCTTCCTGGAAGAAGAACCTCAACTTCAGGAGGAGTCGTGTCTTTATAAATTGCCAGAGATTTTACTGTTGTTTTTCCAGCTTCATCGGTTACCCGGACATCGACTCCAATCAGACCGTCATCATAAGCGGTCAGATTAAGATTTGCATTGTATTCGCCACCAGCAGAATTCAATGGATTCCAGTTTTTACCGCCGTCCAAAGAATACTCTGCCGTTCGAATTCCGTTTGCATCAGTTGCCTTTACTTTAAGCGTAGTTTTTGTCTGTACCCACTCGTTTGCGCTAGGAGCCACAATTTCAACAGCCGGAGGAGCTGAGTCTACAATGATATTAACAGGCACATTGTAAGATTTTCCCGAAGAATCCTTGACATTTACGGTGACACCCCGATAAACGCCTTCTTTGATACCGCGAACAGCGATTGATCTTCCCAATGTTCTGTCATCAGGAGAAATATCAAGTCCTGAATTAGACACTGTGACTATAGCAGAGTCAGGAACATTCGCATATCCATATAAAGATTGATATTCATCGATTACGAAAGAACGCAATTCCTTATTGTAAATCGTTTTTTCATCAGGAAGCCAATAAACTTCTCCAATAGTCCAGCCACTAAGCTTTTCAGGAACAGGTCTGACGACACAGAAAGTAACGCTATCAGTTCCAGAGGAAACTTTTCCGGCCTTTGCATTTACCGTAAGATTCACGACAGAAGCAGGAATATTTGAAAGCTTGAATTCGTAATTTTCTCCGACTAAATCCAACTTGCCGTTCTGTGAAGGAGCACCGCCAATATCTTCATCAGCAGTAAGAGAATAAGTTACAGAAGGATTTTTTTCCGCAGTCTCAACTTTTACCACAACAGAAACGCCGCCGTCTTTTGCCGCTCCATACGGAAGGACCACATCCATTCCCTTTTTATACTCTACTCCGCCAATGCTCAAGACCTTAACTTGAATTCCATTGTTGTCGTTTCCTTCGATAATTTTGTTTTCGTCAATTTTATCGTGCCGTGACAAATCACGCATATTCAGAAGAGTTTTCACCTCTGAAACACGGTCATAAATATCTGTAGCTGAAATAGTAAGCTGAACGAGTCCCCAAGGAGCATCTGAGAGAGGAATTTTTATTACTGAAGATTTTTCAGGCGCTTTAAGGGAATTTGTTTCTTCCTTGAAAACCGCACCGTCTCCATATTCAATTTTATATGAAATAGATTTTATTCCTGAAGGAGAATTTGCCGTCAATTCATAGACAGGATTTGACTCAGGATGAACAAAAATACCATTTGAAACCTCTTCAGAACCGACTTTTGCCTTGCTGAATGAAGGTTTTTCACCCAAGCTTACAACATCTACCGAAACAGGGTTTCCTTTTACGCCGTGAATATCCGTAGCGACAACAGTTATTTTGTGTTTTCCAATTACAAGGTCTTCATTCGGAGAAACATCAAAAGAAAAAACTCCGTCCGTTTCAAGCACAATTGGCTCAGAGTTGTCAAGGGTACATTCGACAGAAGCGACTCCGTCGTCATCAGAAACAATACCGCGGACAAACAAAGTTCCTTTTTCGCCAGAAACAGTGTCAGAATCAGCCGGAGTCTGAATTGTCACGACAGGCTTATCCTGTTCCTGATTGAGCTGAATCGTTTTTTTGACGGTAACGATATTTCCTACAGTGTCGATTGCAGTAACTGAAAAATCAACGCTTTTTCCTGTATTTCCGATTGTATCTACATCAACTGACCAGTATGGGTTTCCAGGAATAAGCTCGAAATCGCCCTTTTCGTTACCAAATGTCCATGAAAGCTTCTGAAGGCCGACTTTATCCTTTGCAAAGCCTGCGATTGTGAATTTTCCATTTGAAACATCGTCGTCTTTTGGATAGATAATTTTTACATCTGGTTTTGTGTTATCGATGAAGTAAAGGAACGAAGAAACTCCGATTGAGCCCATCTTATCGATTGCTTTGAGCCAGAGGATAGCCGGGCCATCCTTTGAAAGTTTTGTGTCGATGGGAAGGTCAAATGTCCAGTTGCCATCTTTTTTATTTTCTGAAATTTTAGTCTGAAGATAAGTTTCGCCATTGTCCAGCGAATAATAAAGAGATTTGATTCCGTTTCCGTCTGAGACAGTACCCTTGATATTGATTTTTCCGGAAACGAGTTCGCCGAGAGTATGGTTCGTTACAACCGTGACAGGCTGCCTTCGGTCAAGGTTCCAGGTTACGAAAGCCTTCTTTTTTGGTTTTTCCTGAGAAGAAAGGCCGTTAATGTCAACGCCCCAAACCTCGATTGTATGAGGACCTTCTTCAAGGTTATTTGTGTCGAGATAGTAAGACCAGAATTCTTTTCCTTCTGCCTTGATTGGCTCTCCGCCGTCAAGAACGAGCCAAACCTCGCCTACAGCATCGTCGTCAACACAGGTACCGACGATATTGAGGTTGCCGGGAACCCGCATATTAGAGCCAGGGTTCGTGATTCCTGAGATTGCATAATCCGAATCAGGATCGATATAAAGGTTGTAAGGACCCGCTATTTCAGTGTTTCCGCCTTTATCTTTGGCTTCAACATAGAAGTTATATTTTCCTTCTTTTTTTTCGTTGATGTCAAATTGCTCCTGCCAGCTGTCCATTTCTTCGACATCACGGTAAGTAACATCTCGTTTTCCGAATGCAAAAGACATAACAGAGCTTGCAGCCAAAACTGATACTAAAAGGACTTTCTTCAGACTTTTTTTCATAATTTGATATCCCTACTTTTTTATAACTCACTCTATAATAAAAGAAGTGAGGAACAAAATCAAATTCTATCGCAAGAAATTTGAGTTTTTTTAGAGTTTTCAATTTTTATTATCGGCAAAAACTCCATTTTTTCTAAAAAAAATGACAATTTTTGTTTTATATTGTATGATATTCTAAATTAACCTAAGAGAGGGATTTTATGAATGAAAAAATTGTTGAATTACAGAAGATGATTGACGAGTCGGACAGAATCGTCTTCTTTGGCGGTGCCGGAGTTTCAACCGAAAGCGGAATTCCGGATTTTAGGAGTCAGGACGGGCTTTATCAACAGGAATGGAAATATCCGCCGGAAACAATTATTTCCCGCTCTTTTTTTGACTCAAACCCGACAGAATTCTACAGATTTTATAGAAAGAAACTTATTATCAAGGGCGTTGAGCCTAACATTACCCACAAAAAACTTGCGGAGCTTGAAAAGGCAGGAAAGCTTAGCGCAGTGGTCACGCAAAATATTGACGGTCTTCACCAGATGGCCGGAAGCAAGACCGTTTATGAGCTTCACGGAAGCACGCTCAGAAATTACTGCATGAAATGCGGAAAAAGTTACGGAATTGATTTTATAGCGCAAAGCGAAAATTCCCCTGACACTCTTCCACATTGTCAGTGCGGAGGTCTTGTAAAGCCGGATGTCGTTCTCTACGAGGAAGGTCTTGACGACCATGTGATTACAGGGGCAGTCGAAGCCATTTCCGAGGCTGATATGCTGATTATCGGAGGGACCTCTCTCGTAGTATACCCTGCGGCAGGCCTTATCCGATACTTCAGGGGAAAACATCTCGTGCTAATTAACAAAAGCGAGACTCAGGCGGACTCAAACTGCGACCTTGTGATTCACGATTCTCTCGGAAAGGTTTTTGAGCAGATTACAGTCAAGGCGCAATAGCTATTCCCCCGTCCGAAATGCCGGCTTTTATCTTCTCTATTTTTTGCTTTTTCTGTATACTTTGAGCCATTATGGCAAAAATTCAGATGAAAAACGCAATCGCCGAGCTTGACGGCGATGAAATGACCAGAGTTTTGTGGGCGGTTATCAAAGAAAAACTTCTTGAGCCTTTCGTTGATTTGAAAACCGAATATTATGATTTGGGCTTAAAGCATCGTGACGATACTGACGATAAAGTGACTTACGAAAGCGCTGAGGCAATCAAAAGGCTTGGAGTCGGTGTTAAATGTGCGACAATCACTTCAAATGCAGCCCGCGTAAAAGAATACAATTTAAAGCAGCTTACCCGAAGTCCCAACGGAATTATCCGTGAGGAGCTTGACGGAACCGTTTTCCGCACTCCAATCTTCGTAAAAAACATTCAGTGCTCTGTAACAAGTTGGAAAAAGCCGATTGTTCTTGGCCGCCACGCTTACGGAGATGTCTACAAAAACTGCGAGATTAAAACTGACGGGCCAGGAATCGCTGAACTTGTCTTTACAGGAAAAGACGGAAAAGTAATCCGAAAAACAATTCAGGAGATGAAAGGTCCTGGAATCCTTCAGGGAATCCACAACATGGACTCTTCCATCGAAAGCTTTGCACGCTGCTGCTTTAATTATGCTCTCGATCAGAAAATCTCTGTATGGCTTGGAACAAAAGACACAATCTCAAAAACTTACGACGGAAACTTCAAGGAAATTTTCCAGCGGATTTTTGACACTGAGTTCAAGGAAAAATTCGACAAAGCGGGACTTGAGTATTTCTACACCCTGATTGATGATGCCGTTGCCAGAGTTATGAAAAGCGAAGGCGGATTTTTGTGGGCGTGCAAAAACTACGATGGTGATGTTATGAGCGATATGATTGCTTCTGCCTGTGGCTCACTGGCCATGATGACAAGCGTTCTTGTTTCTCCTGACGGAAAATTTGAATTTGAGGCAAGCCACGGAACCGTTCAGAAGCACTATTACCGATACCTGAAAGGCGAGAAAACTTCTACAAATCCTGTCGCTCTTATTTTCGCATGGACTGGAGCCCTCTCAAAACGGGCAGAGCTTGACGGAACTCCTGAACTGGCCGCTTTTGCAAAAAAACTTGAAAAAGCGACTCTCGACACAATCGAGGAAGGAATTATGACAGGGGACCTCGCCCGCCTTGCAAATCCTCCTGCCAAACAAACTGTGAACAGCTGGGAATTTATAGATATTATTGCCTCAAAGCTTTAATTCAATCCGCAAGAATCTGGTCAATAAGATTCTTACACGATGTCTCTCCGAATCAATGCGGCTGCTTGCTTTATTGCGGTCGCTTTGATTCAGCCTGACATTACTTTTTTAGTTCCCTAGTCTAATGAAAAAGCTATTCCGACTTTAAAGACTATGTTTGAAGAGTTTAAAGTCTCCTCGTCAGAAAAAGTCTCGTAATCCGTGTATTTGTCGTAGTTTTTTCTGTAAGCCGCTGAAATACATGGTCTGATGTTTTGAAGCCCTAAGTCAAATACGACTTCAGCACCTGCTTTCCAGAAGAATCGTGAAACTTCTATGTCTCCTGAGCCAAACTGTATGCCGGTTGCTGCCCTTGGGCAGAGAGAGAAAAGCCCGAAATTAAACGGAAGTCTGATTGCGATTCCCCCTCCAAAGGCATTGATTTTTTCGCTTTCAAGGCTTGTTCCCGTGTATTCAAGGAATAAGCCAAAAATTCCGTTTTCTCCTGTATAAAAATCTGCTGAAAAGTCAAATCCGCCTTTTATTTCCGTGTTTTTTCCGTTGTTTTCCAGTGGAAGGATGCCGCCTGCATACAAGGCGAGGAAATAAGGCTTTTTTAATCCCTCAAAACTTACTGAAGGAAGCTCTTTCTTTGAGGATGATTTTTTTGTTTTGGAAGAAGAGGATTTTTTTGAGCCTGACGAACTTACTTTTGAATCTTTCTTGTCTTTTTTATCTTCACCTGTGGAAGAAATCCTGTAAAGGCCGTGTTCTTTGCTCCATACAATTTTAGAAAGATTCTCATCTGTCGCGTTTTCGCCTGAATAATTATTGTAAAGATTATAGGCAACAGCATAGCGCAGGCCTTCAATCGGGTCATAAGCGAATTCTTCAACTACTCTGTTACGGACTTTTGTAGAGCCGTGCTTGAGGATTTCTTCAAATTCTGCCTCGCCGTATGCAGAAGCATAATCATAAGAAATGAACTTTACGATTGATGTATAATCGTTTTCATTTTCTGTAAGAGCCGCCTTAAATTTTGCAGCCCTGGCTGCCTTTACAGTGGAATCATCAGATGTTTTCCGTGATTTTTCAATCAAATCAAGGGCAAGTCGGGCCGGAATAGAAAAGTTTGTGGAATCCCGCCCCACAGCCTTCCAAGTGTTGACTCCGACGACTTCATAGCCGATTGCGGCAGACTTTGATTCAATAAGGAGCGGACCGCCGGAATTTCCGCCGTCAATCTGAGCAGAATGCTGGATTACCGTAGAAATAGCAGGGTCAATCAAGTCCTTGATTCGCGCACTTGCATTCGTTACGCTTCCCTTTCCAAACTGCCATACAGGCTCTTTTCCAAGAGCCGGAAAACCTGCGGACACTACATTCTGTCCGTCAGAGAGTTTTGCTGAAGAAAATGTAAGACCTTTTTTAAATGGCTTTGCACTTCCCTCAAATTTCAAGATGGCAAGGTCAATGTCGTCATCCGTGATTAAAACAGAAAGATTCTCATATTTTGTCGTGCTTCCGTCCTCATTTTCAAATTCGATTGACGCAGAGGCGGCCTGGCTTACTACATGACGGTTTGTAATTACATAGTTTGTACCGTCCTTGTCAACATAGACAAAGCCGGAGCCAAAACCGCCCTTAAGGTAAGAATCAATATACTCTGAATAAGAAGCGTAACCCCGGCTTTTAAGAGAAGAAGCAAGTTCCCCCAAGAATTCTTCCTGAGCCGGATAGTATTTTTCGCGGACAATACCCACATAATTTTTTACCTGAGCCGAAAGAGAAGCGGCAAAAAAAAGGCTGAGTAAAGCTGAAATCAATTTTTTCATTTATAACTCCTGGTCTGAATCACTGGCTTTTAATTCCTCGTCTTTGGCAATCAATTCGTCTATTGACTTGTACCAGTCTTTAAAAGAATATCCTGCGGATTCATAATAGAAAGTCTTTTTGATTGCTTCCAAATCTTCTTCCGTGATTTTTTCAAGGCTGGCACGGCAAAGCTCGTAATCTTTCTTTGTAACCTTGTCTAAAACCGCCTGAGCATCATCATAATTGTCTTTTACGGAAGCAGAAATCTCAAAGGCAAAACCTTTTGCCTTAAAAGTAAAGTCACCAAGATAAAGGAATTTTTCTTTTTCTGGAACTTTTACCTTAAAACCCAAGGGAAGTTTGACAGGAAGCATGTAGGAGCCATTTAAAAAGAGCGTAATGCTTGAAAAATACAGGGTGCGGTCTTTAAGAAGCTTATACTGAACAAAAAAGTAACCGCCGTTTACTCCCCAGGCCTGTTCTTCAAATTTAGTGATTTCCTTTGCCTTGTGAACATTGGTAAAAAGGCCGGCAGAACCTGGAATATACGGGAGAACATAAATATCAGGATAATGTCGTTTGTCTTCAGGGACTTCAAAAGTTTCAAAAAGGAAGTCTCTGTCCGCATCTGTTGAAAAATTAAGGCGGCCAACTACAGTAACTTCGTTGTTTCCGGGAATATCAATATATTTTGATTTTGCAGAAAGACTGCCGCAAAGGGCAATAAATAATACACAAGAAGCTAAGATTTTATTTTTCATTCTGACCACTCCTCTACATATTCGTTAATAAGGCTCTCCCAGGCAGTTCCCCCATAAGCCTTTGCGGCTTTTTCAAAACATTTTCTAATTCTATTTCTGTAGCTAGGAATTTTGTGCCACTCTTCCATATCGTTTGTAAGTTTTCCGATTACAATCGCATTAGATTCCATAATGGCATCAATATCGATTTTGGGATAATAAACATAAAGACCTGGCTTTGAAGGCACTTCGATTCTATGCCCAAGAGAAAGCTTGTCTGTCTGCTTTTCGTTCAGATATGCAAATCCAATAGAATTTTCAATTGATGGTATTCCAGCCCATGGAGTTTCTTCCAAATAAGGATAATAAATCATATAGCAAGCACCAGGAATAAGAGGCTCTGTTGCACCGCCATTCTTATCAGTTGCGGAAGCTTTTCCTGCAGGGTAAGCCGGATTAATCTGTACCAGCTCAAGACCGCCTCCATAGAATGAAACAAAAATCATTACAACGGAATTTTCCGGAGTTTTTTCCATACCCAATTCAGTGAAATCAACATCTGTTGACGCACAGCTGAAAAACAATATCGAGGCTGCAAAAATTGCCCCGACAGAACTGAAAAAGAATTTCATCGTTCTCTCCTATCTGCGGATAATTCCGCGTTTTTTTTATAATTCTTCGATTTTTTTGTTCTGAAAATGAAGGCTCATTGCGATGGCATTTGCCGCCGTTATGAGCAAGTCCATGTCCTTGTATTGCCAGATGCGCGCGGTGGAGGTTGAGTCAGCCCTTATGTAGCCGAAAATTTCATCGTTATAGCATATTACGGCGTACAAAGAAGATTTGATTCCCTGAGAGCGACATTCTTTTAAAAGCGCCGTCTGATTTATATTTTCAAGATTAGCGACATCATTTAAATAGTAAACGCCCATTGCGGGGCTGACATTATCCATAAAGAAGGGATGCGAAATCGAGCTGAATTCTTCTGAATTCGTCAGGGTGTAAACCTGTGAAAAATACAGTCCGTTTTTAGTCTGAATACCAAGATGATCAATCATAAGATTTGAGCCAAGAAAAAGCATTAAATCTTTTATGCCGTCCTGAATATGGGGGGCCGAATTCAAAAATCTGAAAACCTGGGTATGCATCTGCATTGAAGAAATAGTCGTGTCATTGCCAGAATGAAGCTGAATATTTTTATGCTTGGATTCAAGATAGATGATAAAGCAGTTCCGGCCTTTTATTTTTCCTCGGTAAAGAGCCTTGTCCGTAAGCTCAAAGAGAGAATCATAATTTTTTGCGTCGAGGGGAAAGCGAGAAAGGCCAAAGGTACAGGTAAGATAAAGATTTTTTACCTCTTCGATTTGAAGCCCGTCGACTGATTTATGAACCTCACGCAGAAGAGACCAGACCGCATCGTATTCAGTGATTCCTGGAATAACTACGATAAATTCGTCTCCACCGAAGCGGCCAACTACTCCCCGCTCGCCAAAGGAATTTTTTAATACAGCCGCAAGCTTTTTGATGACAATATCTCCAGTGGTGTGCCCGTAATTATCATTTACATTTTTAAAATTATCGATATCTACAAGCGCAAGGGAAAAGGGCTTTTGCTCTTCAATAAGACTTTTGGCATAGTCAACGGCAACATCACGCATGTAAAGAGAAGTCAGATAGTCTGTTTTTAAATCCTTATTCTTAAAAAAATCCTCACTCATTTGATATAAATTCTAATGTTTTTTTATGGAATCGTCAAACAAAAAATTTTCCTGTCATATCATAGTTTATATAGTTTCGCACGGTGAAATCTGATATAATATCCGTCTATGGGAAAACTGATTTTATTTGCAGGAAAAGAACTTCCAGCTGGAAATGATATGGCCTCAGGAGCTTCTTTTCAGGGCCGCCGAGTATTTGCAACAAGCTTAGTCGCTGCAGAAGATGAAAATTCTCAATCTGAAAATAAAAATGACTCTTCCGAGGCTTTGGCAAGTCTTTCGCTGGGAGGAAAATCAGGGGGAGTCACTCCTATTTTCTGGAACCGCTCTTCCCCCCTTTCGAATCGTTCTCTTGCCTTAAAATGCGAAAACGAAGGTGGTTTAGACGAAGCAGTTCTTGTTTTTGATGAATTTTACTTTGCCACAAAATACCGCTCTTTAAATAACGCTCAAATTCTCGAAGAACTAATCGGAAGCTATCAATATCTCTCACATGAGCTCATTTCCCGATTCAAAAGACAGACAGAAAAAGCGGCTAAAATTATTTTCCTTTACAAATCAAATTATTCCCTTTGTGACGGCGTAAATTCCTCAACAGTCCGCTCATCAGGAATCGAGCTTTCAAATCCGCTGATTGCAGCCGCCGGAGGAGCATTCAAAGCCTATGCCGAAAATATAGCCGCAACGCTCGCAGATGCAGGAGCAATCACGCCTGTTTTAATACAATGCGAGCCTACGAACGATCTTTCAAAACGCGACTCATCACTTTCTGTCTGGCTTTGCGAGTACCTTGACGCCCTCGACAACCTTAAAAAGCCTCTTTCTCCAAAACAAAAGGTTTCATGGGTAAAAGCAGGTGCCAAAAACCCAAGTGGATTCGGAATCTTAGGCTTTTAAAACATTGTAAAACTATGTCACCTCGACCAAAGCGGAGAGGTCTAAATATTATGAATTACACAAACCCTTTAATCGTTCAAAGCGACAGAACCTTACTTCTCGATGTGCACGCTCCTCTGGCAGAGGACTGCCGAAATGCACTTATTCCTTTCGCCGAGCTTGAGCGAAGCCCTGAGCATTTGCACACTTACCGACTCACCCCCCTCTCTCTTTGGAACGCCTCTTCGGCAGGCTTTACTCCAGATGACGCGATAAAAGTTCTTAACGATTATGCCCGTTACGATGTTCCGCAGTCAGTCGAAGTGTGGATTCGTGAGACCGCAGGCAGATTCGGAAAATTAAGATTAGTTCCGGCTCCATCTGACATTTCGGACGGCCAAAATGAAGACGAAAAATCTGCAAAGGAGGAATTTCTCTATCTTGTTACTGCCTCACCTCTCGTTTACAAGGAAATCGCCGCCTCTGTCGTTGGACGAAAATATCTTATTCCCTGCGAATATGAAGGGAGCGAGCCTACAGGGGGCGGAAGCGAAAAATCTCCCCTTGTTACCGACTCTGAAAAGCAGCATTGCTTTCGTTTGAATCTTACAGACCGAGGAACAATTAAACAGGCGCTTTTGCAGATGGGCTGGCCGGTAAAAGACGATGTGCCGCTTTTGGACGGTGAGCCGCTGGAAGTGAGCCTTCGTGAAAAAACTCTTTCCGGCAGGGATTTTATTCTTCGCCAGTATCAAAAAGAAGCCGCACAGGCGATTGTCGGAAATAAAGGCCCCGGAACCGGCTTTGGAACAATAGTTCTTCCTTGCGGGGCTGGAAAAACTATTGTCGGAATGACGGTGATGGATTTACTGAAAACCAGCACTCTAATCGTCACAACGAATATTTCCGCCGTCCATCAGTGGATTGACGAGCTTGTAGACAAAACAACTCTCACCCGGGACGAAATTGCCGAATACACTGGCGAAAACAAAACGATAAAGCCAGTAACAGTCGCAACATATCAAATCTTAACCTGGCGACCAGAAAAAGACGGTCCTTATCCGCATTTTGCGCTTTTCCGAAAAAGAAACTGGGGCTTAATCATTTATGACGAGGTTCACACACTCCCGGCTCCAGTTTTCCGTGTCGCCGCAGAAATCCAGGCAATCAGGCGGGTAGGTCTTACGGCCACTCTCGTTCGTGAGGACGGCTGTGAAGGTCATGTTTTTTCTCTCGTAGGACCAAAACGCTACGATGTTCCCTGGAAGGATTTGGAATCAAGCGGATTTATCGCTACGGCTGAGTGCATCGAAGTCCGCATTGATTTGGATGAGCAAAAGGAAATTGAATACGCGGTCGCAGATTTACGGAAAAAGCACAGGATTGCAAGCGAAAACCCAAAAAAACCGGACTTCGTAAAAAAACTCGTGGAAGCTTCTCCCTCCGATAAAATCTTAGTCATCGGGCAGTATCTAAGCCAGCTCGATGAGCTTTCAAAAATGCTAGGCTGTCCGATTATCACCGGGAAAACGCCGAACGAAGAGAGGGACAAAATATACGCAGATTTCAGGAGTGGAAAAATCAAGGTTCTCGTAGTCTCAAAAGTCGCAAATTTCGCAATCGATTTACCGGATGCGAGCATGGCGATTCAAGTGAGCGGAACCTTCGGAAGCCGTCAGGAGGAAGCCCAGCGGCTTGGACGAATTTTACGCCCAAAAGAGAGAAAATCCCGCTTTTTCACTCTGATTACCCGAAACACAGTCGAAGAAGAATTCGGCGCGAACAGGCAGAAATTTCTGGCAGAGCAAGGCTATCAATACAAACTCTGGAGATGCAAAGAAGCGGGCGATTTAGGCGACTTCTTGGAAAACGAGCAGTTTTGCCTTAACTGACAGACTAAAGTCACAAAATTGAAAATCTTCTCCTTTTCTGCTAAACTCTACGGACTATGGCATTCGTACAGTTTTCAAAAGTAAGCCTTTCCTTTGGTGACCGTGATATTCTAAAAAATGTTTCGGTAAATTTGCAGGCAGGAAGCAAAGCCGCCCTCACAGGCGCCAACGGAACGGGAAAATCAACTCTCATAAAAGTAATGGCAGGTCTTATCCAGCCAGATGACGGAAATCGCGCAGTCTCTAAAGACGCGAGAATAGCCTATCTTCCCCAGAGCGGACTTACTCACCACGGATGCACTCTCCGGGAGGAAGCCGACAAAGCATTTTCTTTCGGTTACGAGCTGCAGGAAGAGCTGGAAAAAATCGGTGACGACCTGAAGGAAGGAAAAGGCAACCAGAAGGCACTTTTAGAGCGGCACGACGCAATCCTCACGGAACTTGAAAACTCAGGCTTTAACCGCCGGAAAGCGACTGCCGAACAAATCTTAATCGGTCTGGGCTTTTCCCACGACGACTTGGAAAAAAAATGCGAGGAATTTTCCGGCGGCTGGCAGATGAGAATCGCCCTTGCCAAAAATCTTATGGTCAATCCCGACATTCTTCTTCTGGACGAACCCACCAACTATCTTGATATTGAGGCACGGGAATGGCTCGAAAAGTTTTTGAATAATTTTTCAGGCGGATTTTTGCTCGTAAGCCACGACCGCTATTTTCTCGACCACACGATTAACGAAGTCTACGAGCTTTTCAACGGCGACCTTCACCGCTACTCAGGGAATTTCACTCATTACGAAAAGGTGCGGGAAGTCGAGCTTGAAACGCTAATCAACGAATACGAAAAGCAGCAGGAAGAAATCAAGCACTTGCAGGAATTCATCGACCGTTTCGGGGCAAAGGCAACAAAGGCCGCGCAGGCTCAGGAGCGGCAGAAAATGCTGGATAAAATCCTTGAGCACGAAATAGTAATTCCTGAAAACCTCAAAAAAATCCATTTTAAGTTTCCGCCCGCTCCACATTCGGGCCGTCTTGTGGCAACCCTCGAAAAAATCACTAAATCTTACGACGGTGTGCACAAAGTTCTTGATAATCTCGACCTGCTTTTGGAAAACGGCGACCGCTTAGTCGTTGCAGGCCACAACGGCGCGGGAAAATCCACCTTGCTCCGCATATTAGCTGGCGTTGACAGCGATTTTGAAGGCAGCGTAAAGCTTGGAAGCGGAGTTTCAATCGGCTATTTTTCTCAGGACAATGCCGAAACTCTCAAAGGAAGCGCGTCAATTCTTGAGACAATTGAGGCAGAAGCCCCCTTAGAGCTGATTCCGAAGGTGCGCGATATGCTCGGTGCCTTTCTTTTCCGCGGCGACGATGTTTTTAAAAGCCTTGATGTCCTTTCTGGCGGTGAAAAATCCAGAGTTGCCCTTCTCCGACTTCTTTTAAAACCCGTAAATCTTCTGATTCTCGACGAACCCACCAACCACCTTGACATGCACTCAAAGGATGTCCTTCTTGAAGCCCTAAAATCTTTTGGCGGAACGGTAATTTTCGTAAGCCACGACCGGGGCTTTATCGAAGAGCTTTCAACCCGAGTCCTGGAGCTGAAGCCCGGCCATTTCCGCACCTTCCCCGGCGACTACAAGTATTATATGGAGCGTCTTGAGCGAGAGGCGAACGGTGAAGAAATTAGCAATGAGCAATTAGCAATTAGTAATGGGAAGGGGAAAAGCCTTTCCCCTGGGGTTCAAGCTTCGCTTTCACCCACACCCCATTCTCCTGGGGCTGGCGCCCCAAGCCCCCAGCCTGAATCTAAGAGCGATGCTCGTCTCTCCTACGAAGAGAAAAAACGGCTCGAGTCCGAAAAGCGCAAGGCCGAAAAACTCGTCACACAAATAGAAGAAGAGATTTCCAAAGCCGAAAGTGAAAAACAAAAGCTTGAAAACGAAATGGCAAATCCCGAAGTTTACTCAAACGGTGAGAAAGCAAAATCAGTTCAGACAAAAATCGCCGAGCTTTCAAAAAAACTCGGCGAACTGAATGAAAAATGGGAAGAAGCAGCCTTAAAGCTTGAAGAAATGTAATTTTATGACCACGGTGTCATTCTTCGCCAGGCTCAGAATGACACTGCTTTATTTACTTAACTGCTTCAAAAATGATGTCGAACAAGAAAATAGCTGCAAGAATCCAGGTTATGAGCGGGATTTCCTTGAATTTTCGGGCGACAACCTTGCAAAGCACATACGAAATAATACCGAAAATAATTCCCTTTGAAATTGAGTAAGAGAAAGGCATTACCATAATCGTGATGAAAGCCGGGATTCCCTCTGAAATATCAGTGAAATCAATTCCCATAACAGAGCGCATCATCAAGAAGCCGACAAAAATCAGAGCCGGAGCAGTTGCCGCCGACGGAATCAAAGCAAAAAGCGGGCTTAAAAAAAGCGCGACCAAGAAAAGAAGTGCGGTTACGACAGAAGCCAAACCTGTGCGGGCACCGGCGGCGACTCCGGATGAGCTTTCGACAAAGCTTGTGACTGTTGATGTTCCAAGACAAGCTCCGACTACAGTTCCAATCGCATCAGACATAAGGGCGCCCTTTGCATTTACAACATTTCCCTCTTCATCCTTAAGATTTGCCTGCTCCGCAACACCGAGCAGGGTTCCGATTGTGTCGAACAAATCTGTAAAAAGGAAAGTGAAGAATACGATGAAGAATTTTACAGAAAGAACATTTGACCACTCAAACATAAAGAGATGAGGACTTGCAGGTTTTGAAAATGGAGCGAAATTTTCCGGGATTGTTGTTACGCCAAAAGGAATTCCGAGAATTGTCGTAATTATAATACCAAGCAAAATTGAGCCGGGAACCTTGAGACTATACAAAACAATCGTAATTACAAGTCCAAGCATACCGACGATTGCACTGGCATGTTTAAAGTCAAAATTTACGAAACCAATTAAAGTTCCAGTGTCGTTTGCCGTGATTCCGGCGTTTGCAAGACCAATCAGAGTAATGAAAAGACCGATACCAACAGCTACAGCTTTTCGCAAATTTACAGGAATTGACTTGATAATCGCCTCTCGGATTCCGAACAAAGACAGAATAATAAAAAGAAGGCCTTCAAGCAAAACAGCCGTAAGAGCAAAAGCCGGGGTGCAGCCCATTCCAAGAACGACAGAATATGTAAAGAATGCGTTCAATCCTAGCCCCGGAGCGAGCGCAACAGGAAGATTCGCACAGAATGCCATAACGAGAGTCGCGACCGCCGCAGAAACGGCCGTTGCCGTAAAGACACTTGCCCACTCTAAGCCAGTTTCAACGCCGGCAAAGCTTCCTGAAAGGATTCCCGGGTTTACTGCGAGAATGTAAGACATAGCAAGGAATGTTGTAATTCCGCCGATAATTTCACGACTGACGGTAGTTCCCCGCTCCCCTAACTTAAACAATTTATCCATAAAAGGATTCCTCCTATCATTATAGATTATCGGCTCCCCAACCTAACGGCAGGTATGAGTTCCGATAATGAAAATGCATATTTTTATTGAAGCCTGATTCTTGCCGCACGAGCGTGTCCTGCAAGGCCTTCAGCGTCTCCCAAAAAGCCTGAAGCCTCTGCCGAAGCGACAGCACCTTTGCTTCCTTCGATTGTTCGCAAGGTTGTGACGGTTTTTAAGAAAACCCTGACAGAAAGTCCGCCGGTAAATCTGGCACTTCCGCTTGTGGGAAGCGTGTGATTTAAGCCCGCCGCATAGTCGCCGAAAACCTCGGCACTTCCGTGTCCTATAAAAAGCGAGCCGTAGTTATGAACGAGATTCGCAATTTTCTCACGCTCTTTCCCATCGCTCATCGCAAGCTCCAAATGCTCAGGAGCTTTTCTGTTCGCAGCCTCTGCCGCCTGCTCCAAATTTTCACAGAGAATGATTCGGCCGCAATTTTTTATGCTCTGCTCTGCCGTCGCGCGAGTCGGGAGAGTCTCAAGCTGCTTTTCGATTTCTTCTGCGACTTCTTTTGCCAATTTTTCGCTATTCGTTGCCATAACAGGCTGTGCTACTATGTCATGCTCTGCCTGGGCAAGCAAGTCTGCGGCAACCCAAGAAGGGTTCGCGCTGTCGTCCGCAATAATAAAGACCTCTGTAGGACCTGCGACCATATCGATTCCCACAGTTCCGTAAACAAGCTTTTTTGCCTCTGCGACGAATTTATTTCCAGGACCGACGATTACATCCGTCCGAGGAACAGACTGTGTTCCGAAAGCCATCGCTCCGATTGCCTGTGAACCGCCGCAGGCAAATGCCTTCGTGACTCCGCAAATGTAGGCCGCCGCCATAATATTTTCGTCTGCATAAGGCTTTCCACCAACAAACGGCTTTCCTGGAACTCCGCTTCCTGTTTTTTCAGCTTCTGCCCTGTCATTCGGATGAACTCTGGGAGGAGTGCACAAAATTACTTCTTTTACGCCCGCCGCCACCGCAGGAGTGATTGTCATAACGACGGTTGAAACGAGAGGAAAGCGGCCCGCTGGAACATAAACACCTGCCCGCTCGACAGGAATATTTTTCTGACCGGTAAAAACTCCTTCCGTAAGCTCGACTTCAAAATCATCAAAGGATTCACGCTGTTTTTTTGCAAAGCGAAGAGCCAAATCATGGCTATAGCAGAGCGATTTATAAAGATTGGGATTTTCCCGCTGCATTTTTTCGGCTGCAGCCTTTAGTTCTGACTGAGGAATTTCAAGCGTTTTAGGCGCAGAGACATCAAATTTTGCTCCGTACTCAGAGAGAGCAGCATCTCCGCGAGTTTTAACATCTTTTAAAACATCTTTTACAATATCAATGGATTCACCAAAATCTCGACCGTCAAAAAACTCACTCTCAATATCTTTATAAGATTGTATTTTTATCATATTCAAGATGATAATGAATTCCCAAAAACTTTGCTAGTTGCTCAAAATGTCGACTTTCAGGCTGTTATGTGCTAAAATCCCTGCTATGCCAGTTTTGTCCGTTTCGTTCGTAAATTACAGAAATCTCGAAAATAAAACGATTGATTTGCTTTCAAAAGAAATTTTTTTCGTGGGCGAAAATGGTCAGGGAAAAAGCAATCTCTTAGAATCAATTTACTTTTCTGCCTACGGAAATTCCTTCAGGACACGAAGCGATGCTGAAATTATCAAAGAGGGCGAAAAATCTTTTGGCCTAAAAACTCTTTACCGCGAAGAAAACGGAAATACGGCCAGTCTTTTTTTCACTTATGAAAATCAAAAAAAGCGAATCGAAAAAAACGGAAAGACAATCAAAGACCGCAAGGAACTGATAAACACAATGCCCTGCGTTCTTTTTTGTCATGACGATTTGGATTACGCAACCGGAGAGCCTGAAAAAAAGAGATTTTTCATAGACCAGTGCCTTTCCATGTACGATGTCCTTTACATTGACCTTAACCGGCGCTACAAAAAAATCCTGAAAAGCCGAAACCTTTCTCTCAAAGAAAAAAAATACGATATGCTCGACATTTTTGACCAGCAGCTGGTTCAGGACGGAATTGAAATCCAAAAAAAACGAAGCGACACGATTTTTAAATTCAACCAGATTTTCGGAAAGTTGTACGAGCAGATTACGGGAATTGACGGAGTTTCCATAAAATATGTTCCGAGCTGGAAAAGTCCGGAAAACGCTCAGATTACGGCTTCTGCGGCCCTTTCAATTTTGCAAAGCAAGCGAGAGATGGATAAGGTTATTCAGACAACAATGAGCGGACCTCACCGTGACAGGATTGTTTTCGTTCGTGGCGGAAAAAATTTCGTTCCGAACGCTTCGACAGGCCAGCGGCGGCTTCTTGCGATTCTGCTTCGAGTCGCACAGGCGATTTATTATACGAATGTTACCGAAAAAAAGCCGATTTTACTTATGGACGATGTTCTTTTGGAGCTTGACCCCGACAAAAGACAGAGTGTCACTACCCTTCTTCCAGAATATGACCAGCTTTTCTGCACATTTTTACCAGGCGAGCCTTACGAGCGCTACAAAAAATCCACCACAAGGATTTATGAAATATCAGGCGGAAAGTGGAAATAAACAGTCAGGCAGCCCATCTTTATTCTCTTAATCATTTTGAATTACACAGTGAAATTTCGCTTAATCTGTGCTATAATGCTTCTATGTCTGACTTATTCGACACTTCCAAAAATAAAAAAGAACCTCTCGCCGCCCGCATGACTTCAACGAAAATGCCTCCTGCATTTTCGTTTTCGCGAGTTTTTTCCTTCGTAAAAAACTCGGGCAATTTTCTGGCTTTTTGGGGCAGCGCCATCCGTGGCGCAATTTACGGCAGGCGTTTTTCTTGCTTTGCAAGTTCCGTGGTTTACAGGATATAAAGTATGTCTGATTTATTTGATAACACTAAAAATGAAAAACAACCTCTAGCGGCCCGAATGAGACCACGGAACTTGGATGAATACATCGGGCAGGATCATATTGTTGGCAAGGGGCGGCTTTTGCGCCGTGCCATTGCGGCTGACCAGCTTACTTCCGTCATTTTTTACGGACCGCCCGGAACCGGAAAGACTACCCTTGCCCGCGTCATCGCAAATCACACGAAATCAAATTTCATCACGCTCAATGCCGTTCTCACGGGAGTTGCCGACATCCGCACGGCAATCAAAAACGCAGACGATTTTTTTAAGCTATATAATAGAAGAACTATTCTTTTTGTGGATGAAGTTCACCGCTGGAACAAAGCTCAGCAGGACGCTCTTTTGCCCTGGGTCGAAAACGGCACGATTATTCTGATTGGAGCTACCACCGAAAATCCTTTTTTTGAAGTGAACAAGGCTTTGGTCAGCCGTTCAAGGGTCTTTCAGCTCAAAGCCCTCACAAAGGAAGATTTAACCAAGGCCGCAAAAATGGCGCTCAGCGATGTGGAGCGGGGCTACGGCCACTGGAAGGTGGAATTTGAAAAGGGAGCTTTGGAACATCTGGTTGACACGGCAAACGGAGACGCGAGAAGTTTACTCAATGCCCTGGAGCTTGCGGTTGAGACCACCCCCGAAAAATGGAACCCTGACGGACGAATCCCGGAGCCGGCCTACGGAAGCACGATTTACATCTCCAAGGAAACAGCGGAAGAATCGATTCAGAAAAAAGTCGTGCTTTATGACCGGGACGGCGACTACCACTACGACATAATATCTGCTTTCATAAAATCTTTGCGGGGGCGAGACCCTGATGCCGCCATGTACTGGCTTGCCCGCATGATTCGAGCCGGGGAAGACCCTCATTTTATTTTCCGCCGTATGCTCATTTCCGCCTGCGAGGACACGGGCCTGGCAGACCCTTACGCTCTGGGCGTTGTGACAGCCTGCGCCGACGCTTTTGACCGGGTGGGTCTTCCCGAAGGCCGCTATCATTTGGCTCACGCAGCCCTTTACCTTGCCACCGCGCCAAAATCCAATTCCAGCATGGCATTTTTTGATGCGCTTGCCTCAGTCGAAAAGGAAGATGCCGAAGTTCCAAACCACCTCAGGGATTCAAGCCGGGATGCGGAAGGATTTGGTCATGGAGACGGCTATCTTTATCCTCACGCTTACCGGGATCACTGGGTTGCCCAGCAGTATCTTCCCACGGAACTGGTTGGCCGGGTCTTTTACACGCCCACAACTCAGGGCTACGAGGCAAAAATCCGGGACGAAGTTTTAAGCCGCCGTGAAATGCAGATTTCTTCGATTCTGGAAAACATTGAGCCGGAAAAGCCTGAAACTGGAGCCTCCTGCGGAATGCACCCCCTGCCTCACTTTGCCAGTGATTTTTCAAATCCAATCGGGGAATGGTGGATTAACAAGAATTTCAATCAGAACAACACGGTCAAATCCGAAAACCTCACCTTTACGCCCAAAGACGAGCGGAAGGAAAGTGCCCTGGACAAGGCCGATAAATCCTGGAGAAGCCGCTTGGACTCAAACAGGGCGGAAATTCTTCTTTCAATCCGGGATGCCATGACAAACCTTGCCCAGCTTACCCGCCATACACGAAGCCTTGTCTGGAACGCCGACGACGGACTTTTACTCTGGGATGTGAGCCGTAAAACTCCCGAAGGAATTACATGCGGAATCTGCCGCAGCCAGAAAGGAAAGGAAATCATGGAGCAGTACGGCCGCACTTTGGACGACCTTGACCGCCCCCTTCTTACAGTGCGGCCTCAAACCAGCGAGAATTATCTTTCGGCTAAAGATTTCAAGGCCATTCTCGAAGATTTTTCAAGGAAAGACATTATCTTCGACCGGATTTTCTTCCGCGACCCCTTCACTAGTCAGGATTCTGCTGATGTTCTGGCCTACGCGCTGAAGGAGATTGTTGAAAGGGATGTCCGGGTCAAGCCCGAACATGACCCTTCCGCCACCGCTGTCATTCCCGTGCTCAAGGGCATTGCTTGTCGCCCTTGCTTAGACACGGGAATCTCTCCCGACTTTTCCGTCATCATTTCCCAGCGAATTCCCTGCCACGGACAGCGAATCAGCGAGCTTGTGCGAAATCAGGTTCTCTCAGGCAATACCGAAGGGCTTCCTCAAAAATTCGAATATATATTGAAGAAAATGGAGCTTGCCGAAAACGAATTCTTCGGTGACAAGGAAAATCCTCTCTTCAACTGGAATGCCGAAACAATCGCCGAGAGCTTCAGAAAATACGGCTTTGAAGTAAAATCCGCCTCAAAAGTCGTCACCGAAAAAAGGCGAATCAGCGAAATCGAAATAAACAAATGGTTCGACTCAAAAAATTCCGCTTACGGCACGGCTCTTTCTGCCGCCGTTGGCAACGAAGATTTGGAGCGAATCAAAAATCTCCTGGTAACAGCCGCCCAGAAAACCCTTTTCAACTGGAATACAGAAGTAGAATTCCTTAAAATAAAAAAATGACCTTCATAAACTCAATTTTTCTTGCATTCAGCACTTTCTCTGTTCTTCCTGCTCCCAGAACCGACTGGAACGAAAAAAATATGCGCTATATGATGTGCGCTTTTCCATTTGTCGGGCTTGTAATCGCTTTTTTCTGTGCAGTTTTCTATCGTCTTTCCGTAAGAGTAAATCTTCCCTTGCCATTATCTGCCCTTATTTTTACCTTCATCCCGATTTTTACGAGTGGCGGAATTCATTTTGACGGATTTATGGACACGATTGACGCACTTTCAAGCCATGCAAGCCGAGAAAAAAAACTTGAGATTTTAAAGGACAGTCATTCAGGAGCATTTGCGATTTTAGGCTGTGTCATTTACATTCTTTCATTTTTCGTCTTTTCCCTGCTAATTTTTGCAAAAATTGATTTTAGAAATCTGCTTGTTTTGCTTTCAGTTTTCTTTATATCAAGGATTTTAAGTGCCTTCGCTGTCGCAACCTTTCCAATAGCAAAGAACAGCGGCCTTATACACACATTTTCAAGCGCAAGCCACAGAATATTCACGGCTGTCTGGTGTCTCTTCTGTCTGTTTTCAGCTTCTTTTTTCGCAATTTTTTTCGGAAGATTTTTAGGAATTGCGCTAGTTGCTTCAAGTCTTTCTGTTTTTTGCTGGTATTTTGTTATCGCAGTCAAGAATTTCGGCGGAATTACAGGAGACACGGCAGGCTTTTTCCTGCAGCTTTGCGAGCTTTCGGCAGTAATAGTTTTTGCCATTGCAAGTCTTTAAGATTTTACAATGAATAGACGCCGCTTGAATAAAGTCTGTCGTCAAAAGCGCCCCTTATTTCAAAAGTTACCCTTTTTTTTTCTGAATCAAAGCTGATTTTAAAAATCACAATCGAATCAGGCAAAATTTTATCGGTAAATTTAAATCGCTTTATATTCGGAGTAGAAAGCGGCAGCGAAAAATATTTTTGAGCAAAATGAGAAAGCAAGTCAATCTGGGCAAGGGCAGGAAGCAATTTAAAATCCGGAAAATGTCCGTCAAAATAATCACTTTCTGAATCGATTTTGACTTTTAAGAGAACTGAATTTTCTGAGCGCTCAATAAGCTCTTCTTCGGGAATATTGTGAAGCATTTTTAAGATTTTACTATATTTTTTAGCTTTTGGGAATTTTCAAAGGATTTTTCCCTAGTTTTACAATTTTCTCAAATATAACAAAATTTTATTACATCTAATTGCCGACAATCGCTTTTCTTTTCATTACTTAGGGTATGAAACGAGAAGAAATTTATCGCAGTTTTTTCTGCATAGGCCGCAGGAGATTTTTCTTCTGTCTGTTGTCGTTTTTTTTCCTGCACTTTTGCACTGGCGAAAATCTTTTTAATTTTGCAGAGTTAAAATTTACATCAACTCTTACGCTTCCACGAGAGGAAAGTAAAAAAGAAAAGGCTGTATCCGGGAGTTCGGGACTAAAGCTTTCATTTCGTGATGCTGATTTGAGGGGATATGCGACTCTTCCAAAAACAAGCTTTTCAGAGCTTAGGGAAGCCGAAGGCTTTAAGGAAAAGGCTGATTTACTGAAGGATTTCCGCTATGGGGCTGGGATTTTTCTTTTCCAAAAGACTTTTCCGCTTACGATAAAAGCAGGCTCAAACACATACTCAAAATCCCTTTCAAAACTAAAAAACCCGTCTCCCTCAACGACGGGCAATCCATTAACAAAATCCTTCGCTTTTTCAACAGGGCTGGGAGCCTCTCTTCCGACATTAACTTCAAGTGTACAGGCACTTTCAGCTTGCGCAAGCATTAAAATTCCAGAAAAAAGCTTTTTCCTCCCCCTGGAGCTGGAATTTTTTATGAGCGAAGAAAAGGTCAGTGCCACATCTGCTTGTGCTAAATTTTCTTTCAACAGATTCGTATTTTTACAGCAAGCTTTTTCTCTGGGGAGATTTTTTATCGAAAACGACTCGGCAATTCTCAAAAAGAACAATGCCGATTTTAAAGGCGACTGGTTTTTCTCGCTTCTTTCGGAAACTGCCTTCCACTCGCCTGTTTTAAAGCTGCATTTTTATTCGGGCTTCCAGCAAAGTCCCTATACCTCAGATTCGCTCTGGCTAAAGCTTGATGGCAGGACAAGTTTTAAGCTTTTTCTCCTTGATTTTTCTTACTTTTTTGTTCCCACAAGCAAAAATCAGCCAAAGGTCGCACCGCTTATCGGAGGCTCATCTTCAATTTCAAGGATTATCGAGCAGGGAAGCATAAATCCGCAGCTAATTTTTCTTTTTGATGATAAAAACGCTTCCTCTCTCAGATTCGGCTTTTCTGCCCTCGAAAACTGGAAG
Source organism: uncultured Treponema sp. (assembly GCA_937915735.1). Taxonomy (GTDB): domain Bacteria; phylum Spirochaetota; class Spirochaetia; order Treponematales; family Treponemataceae; genus Treponema_D. The sequence goes on along the minus strand of CALGGS010000140.1, from coordinate 9,227 downwards.
GTAACAAGCACAAGCACTCCCGTTCAGCTTAACACGCTGAAGCTTCGCGGAGCCGTCGCCTTTGAAAACAGATTTTTTTCCCTCCGATTTGATTTTACAAATGCAAACATCTTGCTTCAAGGCTCTCCACCGACAAAATCTTCACGCCCCGAAAATTGTCAGACATATTCCTTTTCATCATCATTTTCAAGAGAAAGCTACAAAGCCTCGATTTCTTCTTCATATTCAAAATACCCGCCCTACGACGAAGATTCGGTTTTAAAAGAAACGCTCTCATTAAGCACGAAATTCGCTTTTCCGAAATTAAATTTAAGTCTTCAAACTGGCGGAGACCTTACGCTAAAGGAGGGGGAAAATTACGCATCCTCATTAAATGCCGCACTAAGCTATTCCATAAAGAAAAAATATTTCAGAAGCTCATTTAAATTTGCCCTAGATTTTCCGATTCTGTAGGCGAAAAACAGGCATTTATCGCTGAGGACTGTGCAAGCATTTGGTTCAGGGCGAGCAATGCATTAAAATTCTCGACTTTGATTTCTTTTGGAAGAGAAAGAATCGTGTTCGTGTAATTTATGATTCCCTTAATTCCATAAGAAGCGAGACGACTTGCCATATTCTGAGCTTTTTCGTCCGCAACGGCAAGAAGCGCGTACTCAATTTTAAAGGCCGGAATTTTTATCTCCAAATCAATCGTCGGATAAAGGGGAATCGATGACTTCATAATTTCGATTTTGTTCATATTCGTGTCAAAGCCTGCAATCAGCTCAAAATTGCTGTCATCAAACATCGAAGATTTTAAAAGCGCTTCACCGAGACCGCCCAGCCCGACTATGCAGCAGCGATGTTTTTTAGTTTTTTCAAGATTTATTCCGAGTTTTTTTTGAATTTCATCGCATAAAAGCTTAACATCGTAGCCGTTAGAGACTCCGTTATGAAGCGACAGAAGAGAAATATCCCGGCGAATCGTATCTTGACTCCAGGCCGTAAGGGAACTAAGCTCACTTGAAGTGATTTTTTTCTTTTCGATTTGAGATAAAAGCTTGGAGAGAGAAATAAGTCTTTTTTTGGAGGGGAGCGGAATATTTTTCATAAACTCAAAACGATTGTATACTTTTTTTTTATTCAGTGATATAATTTTAAGAAGTAATTTTGGAGAAAAAATGATAAATTGTATAAAGTGTGCGACTGAGCTACCAGAAAACGCAAATTTTTGCAGCAACTGTGGTTTTCCTGTCGGTTCTTTAAAAGTTTGCCGCTCATGTCCTGAATGCGGGGCCTCTCTAAGCGCAATCGATAAATTCTGCTCTCAGTGCGGAAAAGCCGTAATGGTCGTAAAATCTGCGAACACGAATCCCTTCATCAATACAAAATCTGCCGTTACAAGCTCGGCTCTTCCAAAAATGATTTCTGTCGAAGGCGGTGAATTTTTGTACGGAGGAGCAAGCGCAAACTGCAATGTTCAGCTGTACGGCTTCTCAATTTCAGAAACTCCTGTCACACAAAAGCAGTATCTGTATGTTATGAATCAAAATCCTTCAAAATTACAAGGAGAAGACAAGCCTGTCGAAATGGTAAACTGGTGCGAGGCAATCATCTACTGCAACACCTTAAGCACGATGCAGGGTCTGACACCATGCTACAATATCGGCTCAATTACGGATTTAAGAACCTGCGACTACTCCAGTCCTGTTTGGAAACGGATTTCCTGCAATTTCAATGCTAATGGCTACCGTCTTCCAACCGAAGCTGAATGGGAGTATGCCGCTCGCGGTGGCAAAAACTGCGACCCATACAAATATTCCGGAAGCTCTGACATAAACAAAGTCGCCTGGTACGGCGAAAACAGCGACATCACAACGCATATTGTCGGTACAAAAGCACCGAACTCCCTTGGCCTATATGATATGTGCGGAAATGTAATGGAATGGTGCTGGGACTACTTTGAAAACGAGCTTCCGCAAGGCTCTCAGCTAAACCCCCATGGCCCGCAAATCGGAAACCTTCACGCAAAACGAGGAGGAAGCTGGCTTGACGACAGCATGCAATGCACGATTTTTTTCAGAAGCGGAAGCTCCCCCGCAGGAAAAAGCAGCAGCCTTGGTTTCCGTGTCTGCAAAACGGAATTCACAGCACAAATATAAAAGGAAAAAAATATGACTATAACACAAAACAAAGTACAAGACGGACTCGAGCTGGTAGTTTCCGGCCGTCTTGACACAACAACTTCCCCTGAGCTGGAAATGGCTCTCAAGCAAATTCCGCCGGCAAAGCAAATTCTTCACTTAAATCTTAAGGATGTGGAATATGTTTCAAGCGCGGGACTAAGAGTAATTCTTCTCGCCCACAAAATTATGCTTCCTTCTGGTGGCAGAATGATTTTAAAGCAACCGTCAGAATTCTGCCGTCAGGTTCTCGAAGCCACAGGAATGGATTCAATCCTCACTATTGAATAAGCTTTTTTATCGTAAGGACATTTAAACCGTCCTTATACTCATAATCTACGCTATCCATAAATTGCTTGGTCAAGAAGATTCCAAGCCCCCCGATATCCCGTTCCTCCGCGCTCAAAGTGATATCGGGGTCTTCTTTTGCAATCGGATTAAAGGGCGTTCCGTTGTCCTTAAAAATCACCGTCAGCACATTGTTTATGAAAGAAGCGGAAATCCATGCTTCACCAACGCTGGGATTGTAAGCATAGTGGGCAATATTCACGAAAATTTCTTCGACGGCAAGATCGATTTTATTCACAATTTGAGAGGTGCAGTCAGAAGGCAGGCAAGAATGAACGAAAGCGTTCACGGCCTCCATATTTTTGTCCTCGGCAGTGATTTTCATTTCGTGCAATTTTTTATCTCCTGATTTAGAGCTGAAAATCATCTCCAGCATCGTTATGTCATCAAACTGAGGAGCATTATCCACAAATTTATCAATATCTTTGCGAACAAAGTCAAGGACTTCCTTCGGGCTTTTGCCCTTTGCCATTTTCATTGTTTCCAAAAGGCGATTCTCGCCATAAAGCTCGTTTTTATCATTAGTTGCTTCCGTAACTCCGTCAGTGTAAACGAAAAGCCTGTCACCGACATTCATCTTAATCTCGTGGTTCTGATATGGCGTCAACTCCATTGCGGCAAGCATTAAATTCGGCTTTGACTTTAGGAATTTCACCTCATTTTCGGATTTAAGGAGTGGCATTGTGTGTCCCGCATTTGCAAACTGCAGCCGTCCGGTGCTGAGCTCAAGAATTCCCATCCATGCAGTCACAAAAAGACCGGACTCATTGTTTTCGCAGAGAATATTGTTCACATGCCAGAAAATTTCGGCAGGAGTTTTGAATCTGTAGGAAGCGTCCTTTAACAGGGTTTTTGCAACAACCATAAAAAGTGCCGCCCCCACTCCTTTTCCAGAGACATCAGCAACAACGACGGCAAAACGGTCATCATCTACCATAAAGAAATCATAGAAATCGCCGCCCACCTCCTTCGCTGGATTCATAGTCGCATAAAGCTCAATTTCGCAGTGATTATCAAAGGGAGGAAAAATTCTTGGAAGCATTTCTGCCTGAATTTTAGTCGCTACATTCAGCTCTGCCCCAATCCGCTCTTTTTCGGCGGTGGCATGAGTCAAATCTGAAATGTAGCCTTTCATGTCAACGCTCATTTTTTCGACGGATTTTGCGAGAAGACCTAGCTCATCCCGATTTTTGATTTTTTTGATATTTTCAGACAGGAAACCGTGATGCTCTGCAAAATGCTGGGTTTCGTCGATTATGAGCAAAAGCGGAATCACGAGACCTTTTACGAGGGAAAAAATATAAATTGCAATGAAGAAAAGGGTGAAGGAAAGGCCGAAAATCAAGAGAGAACGGATATAATTCTGCTTGTAGGAAGAAATTTCGTTCATTGGCTTGACTACGCTCAGGCTTGCAACAACCTGTCCCGTAAAATCACGGACCGGAATCGTCGTCGTAACATGACCGCCGTCCTTTTTGTAAGAAAAAACGCTCCTGCTTTCGCCATTCTCAATAATTTTTTTTAGATTTTCGATGTATTCAGGTGTTTTTTTTTCGAGAGACTCGACATGTCCAAGCTCATACGGCTCTTTCAAAACCAGACTGTTCACAGTATCAAAGACATAGGTTCTGCTTTTGTAATCGTGACTTTGTACCGTAAGATAAATAAAAGCAAGCTCTGCTGTTTCGGTAAGCTCATTTAAACGCGCGTTCGTCGAATCCCAAAATTTATCGGAGCCTTCCGTAAGCCATAGAAAAATTCTATCTGAATCAATGTAAGATGTGGCTGTCTTGGCAAACTGCCGTGTCACAGTTGAGTAAAGGTTTTCGACTTGTTTTTTGAATTCGCGATAACTAAGCAAGCTGTTGATGACGCCCATAGCGACACCAAAAAAAATCGCACTGGCAAGTAATTTTAATGTAAGCGGAGAAAAATGAATCTTCTTTTTCATAAAAACCTTAAAGTGAGTATAAAGGAAAGCCGGGAAAATTGCAATTTTTCGAAGTAACTTTGAAAATACAATGCCGGATACCCCTCTGACAAATCCATATTTTTGCGTTATAATGACTTGCGTGCCGGAAGGCCTAGAAGCGTATTTCCAAAATCAGAAGGAGTTTACCATGAACAAAAAGTCGATTTTCGTAACTTTTAAAAAACTGTTTATTATACTAGGGGGGGGGTATTTGCATAATCCTTCTTTCATGCGAGAATTTTCTTGAAGGAGCTACCCTGAAAGAGCAGCTTGAAAAGGACATCGCCTACGCAGAGGCAAAAGAATGTAGGGTAATCATAAAATCCGATGCGGCCTACGGCTCTTTTCTTTCAGACGGAGAAAAAACATTTAAGCTGGGCTACGACTCTCCCGTTCAGTTTACAGTAAAAACAGAAAGCTATGCTTTTAAATACTTGGAAGCGGTAAGCAGTACTGACACTTCCCAGAGCCGCTCAGAATGTGTTCAGTTTACAGCCCTTGAGTCAGACGACAAAAAGGGTGTCTATAAATTTAATGTAAAGCTGATAAAGGCGGCGGATGACATTCTCATTCGCCCGGTGTGCACATTGCTTCCAAAAATCACTGAAATCACACCCGTCTTCTCAAACAACGGAATCGAGCAGAACACTCCCATTGAAATCACCTTCAACAAATCCCTTGACTCCGCCACTTTCACAGATTTTTCTTCTATAATATTAATCGAAAACGAAACGAGGGATCTTTGGGAATTTTTTAACACTCCCTATTTTTCTTCTTCAGAAACAAAACTTGTAATTCCCCCAAATCCTGAAAAACTCATTCTCTCTCCTGACGGAAGCCAGAACCTCCTTGAACTAAAAGTGACCTACGATTTTTCAAAGGCTAGCGACATTGACGGACTTCCCCTTGATTTAAGCGGAAGCCATTCCTACAGAATCAACAAAACTTTCCTTGACCAGAAAAAAGTCACTCTCACCGTCTCATCCGAATCTGAATACGGAACCTTTCTTTCAGCGGGAGAAAAAGAATGTACCGTAGGCTACACGATTGACCTTCAGTTCACCCTCAACAAAGAAAGCTACATTTTCAAAGGTCTTGAGGCTGTCTCAACAGGCAGCGGCACTGTTCTGAGCGAAGAAGATGTTCTTTTCACAATTCTTGAATCTGACGACGAGGCTGGAATTTACAAAGTCAATGTCCGGGTACTAAAAGAAATAAATGACATCCTTATCCGCCCTAAGTGCACTCTCATTGAAAATGCTGAAGTTACAATTACTAAAAGCGAAAAGGGAACAGAAAACATAAACCCGGCCGACGGAACAAAGGTCCAGAGTTTTATAAACCGCAGTTATTCAGTCAGCTTTTCCCCTGATGACGATTACGAGTTTATCCGCTGGGAACTTTATGATATAAAAACAGACAGCTCAATTACAAACGGCACCTATGTCAAACTGGAAGACCCGGCCCAGCCTTCAACAAATTACAGCGTAACTCAGGTCCCGGATAACGGAATTGAACTTGCCCTTCGCCCGGTTGTTGCCGAGCGCCCTCAAATTATTTCCTACTCCCCAATGACTTTGGACGAGCTTAAGGATTCTTCCATTCAGGTGCTTTTTGACCACGATATGGACGAGGGTTCCATTTACTATAGCGATGATGAACTTAAAAGTCTTATTGCGGATGTGGGGGAAGAAAATCTTCTCTCTTCTGCCATGAGCGAGGGAAAGTATTACGGCTACAAAAAAGACGGCAAGACTTTCTTTAAGAACATTTCTTTTGAAGATAACGATTCTTATGAAAACATCACGGAATGTTTTGACGAGCCTTTTTTTGCCACTCCGAGATTGCTCAATATAAACACCAGCAAGGAAAACAAGCTCCCGGATTTTACTCAGGTTCTCGTAACAATTGAAAAGGATTTTTTCTACAAGGCAGAGGGAGCAAACAGCCAGTACAAAAACATAAGCATGTGGTATGGAAAAAAATGGGTCTATCAGGTGAACGACATGGAGGACACGGACGCACCGCGCATTGCAGATCCTGAGGATGTGAAGGTCTTCATAAAGTCAGGAGAAAACCTTACGGAGCAGACGGAGATTACATCCTCCGGCACTGAGCCTGTCCCTTCTGAAAGCATGGTCTTTAACCGGGACGGAAAAATCACCCTGAACATAAAGGTAACGGACACAGGAAGCGGACCTGCCTCAAACTTTTACCTTTTCTTAACAAAGGTTCAGAATGAAAATTATGAAGGAGTCTCAAGCTCCGCGCAGAATAAATCCGTAAAGTACAATAGTGTAACTAGTCAGAAAGGAGTTTATAATGGCGAAATAGCTCTTGATTCTTTATTTGATGACGGACTATGTGATGGCGTTTACAAGCTGAACTTTGAATTTTCTGACCGCAGCGGAAAGACAGTTACTTATCCGGAAAACGAGTCTTACTATTTTACAGTGGATAATACCGCTCCCAATGGCAAGGATGAAAAAATCTCTGCAAGTGCAGGCGATGCTTCCTCTTACTTTAAAATTTCATGGGCTCCTGTGAGTAAAGATTTTTCAGAGGCGATAGTTTCTTATAAAACGAACGGTACTCAAACGGCAAGCTACGCTGTTAAAAAGGGTGAGAATTCCAACAGTCAGGCTTTAACGCTTGATTCAATGTCTGATAAATATAAGGTAAGCATTGTCTACAAAGATTTTGCGGGAAACATAAGTGAGCCTTATGAAATTCCAAGTTTTATGACTGGCTTTACCGTAACCGAATCAACAGAAAAAGTTCTTTTTAGCGGAATACCTCTTTCTGATAATGGGGTTACGGCAACAGCGTATTTTAGCGATGGAACTACAGACGATATAAGCTCAAGTGCAATAATTACTTCTCCTGTAACAAACATAGCCTCGGAAGTTGAAGCGACCTTTACTTCTGGTGAAATAACAAAGAAAGTCTCTCTAGGAACATTTTATGTAGCCGCAAGCGGAGCAAAGCCTACTGACAGCCCTGTAAAACTTACAGAGTACACAGGAACCCTTGCAGGCGGCACTTACTACGCCTTTGGAGACTTCCCGCAGACAATATCCTCCATTTCGTCTTATAGTACAAGTACAGTTTATAACGGCTGGTATTTGGGAAGCGACGGCTACTTCTACGCAAAATGCACGGAAAACGCTTACGAGAGCGGTTACAAATACTCAGACGGCACTATAGTCGCTTACTCAAGCGAAAACAGCGAAAAATACTTTAAGGTTGAGCCAATAAAGTGGCGCGTGTTGAACCCAAGTGCAAGTGGAAACAAGATTCTTTTAGCAGAAAGCATTTTAACTGCAAATATTCCATACTACGGCTCAACTTCTGGTCGCACGCTAAACGGAACATCTATCTATGCCAACAACTACAATTATTCAAACATCCGTGCATACTTAAACGGAACTGAAAATCAGTTTGTAACGGACGGAGGAACGGCAACAAAATATGATGTTGACTGGACAGGCAAAGGCTTCTTGCAGACAGCCTTTACAAGCTCGGCTCAGAGACTTATTGCCGAAACTATAGTGGATAACTCTGCGGCAAGCACAAACCCCGCCTCAAAAGCAAGCCTGTGGAACAGAGGAACAAACAACTACGCCTGCGGCAACACAAGCGACAAGATTTTTCTTTTAAGCGAAAAGGAAGCGACAACAAGTAATTACGGATTTACTGAATACGACCAATACGGAGCAGGAAACAGCCGTATAAGAGAAACTACGGACTATGCAAAGGCAAACTATGCAAGTCAGTCTAGTACAGCTGGCAAAGACCGCAGGTGGTGGCTCCGCTCGCCCTCCTTTGCCGATAGTAGACTCGCGCGCTACATCAACTACTACGGCTACGCCGATTACGGTGACTACGTTAGCAAAGAGGACTGCGGTGTAGTTCCCGCCCTCTGTGTTGCCCCAGAGGCATTAGAGTAGAGCAGTGCCATACCCCAGTATGCCGTGTCACCCCCGCGTTTGAAAAGCGCCATCCCCTCGCACGGCACACAGTCATTCCAAGCAAAGCGCACTGTCATTCCCGCGTGAGGGATTGTAGCACCGCCGCAGGCGTTCTGTAGTGACCGAAGGGAACGGAAGAATGGAGCGCGTTTAGCGCGGAAGTGAAACGAGCACGACAACAGAAGTGCTCGCGAAAAGCCCGACCCGAACGTAGTGAGGGACACGCCCGGAATGGCATGCCTTTGCCATTATCGGGCTTAGACCCTATAATCTGTCGACAATGACAGATTCCTTGCAGTATGATAAAATAATCTTATATGGATAAATTGTTATTTGTCGCAAGTATAAGTAAAGAGCTTTTTGGCAAAAATTGGAATTTCTGGCGAAGAGATAAAAGTCTATCGTTCAAAAGGTCTTCTTGCACATCTTCTTAAAAGAAAGCATTTTAAAGCAGCAAAATATCTTGATTTCCTCCCTGAAGTTATAGAAACGCCTGATTATGCTGGTGTGAATGAAGGGCAAATAGAACTGATAAAATGTTTTAAAGATAATATCTTTTTGAGTATAAAACTTGATTCTTCTAAGAATTTATATTATGTCGCTACTCTATATGATGTAACTGAAGCTAAAATAAAATCTTATTGTAGCTCTGGACGATTAAAGAAAATATCATAGCAAAACTGACTAAACTCACAAACAAATAGGACACCCCGCGCACAAAAAAAACTGTCCGTGGTAGAATGTTTTCGACCAAAAAAATATTCGCACGAGGCA